>JAHBXY010000181.1 GCA_019636275.1 Planctomycetota bacterium
CGCCGTGGCGTGCCGGGCGGCCGGGTCCTTCTCCAGGGCGCGCGCCAGCGTGCGCCGCAGGTCCGCGTCGAGCGGCTCGCCGCCGGGGAGCCGCTCCGGCAGCGCCGGCGGGTCGCGGAGCACGCGCGCGATCACCTCGATCGGCGACCCGCCGGCGAACGGCGTCTGCCCGGTGAGCAGGTGCAGGAGCGTCGCGCCGAGCGAGTAGACGTCCGAGCGGTGCGTCGCGGCGCGCAGGTCGCCCGCCTGCTCCGGCGACATGTAGTTGGGCGAGCCGATCACCTTGCGCTCGAGCGTGAGCGAGCCCACGTCGCGCCCCTGGGCGGCGGCCTCGGTGGCCTTGGCCAGCCCCAGGTCCGTGAGCTTCACGCCGCCGCCGGGCGTGAGGAGGATGTTGGCCGGCTTCACGTCGCGGTGGACGATCCCCGCCTGGCGCGCGGCCTCGAGCGCGCGCGCCGCGCCCAGCGCCGCCTCGACCGCCTGCCGCGGGGGCAGGTGGCCGCCGTGGCGCTTCATGGCCGCCTCGGCGTCCTCGCCCTCGACGAGCTCCATGGAGTAGAAGAGCGTCCCGCCCTCGCGCCCGACGTCGTAGATCGTGACGAGGTTCGGGTGGGAGAGGGTCGCCGCCACCTTCGCCTCGCGCAGGAAGCGGGCCACGAACTCCTCGTCCTCGGCCAGGCGCGGGGCGAGCACCTTGAGCGCGACGGGGCGGTCCATGGAGAGCTGCACGGCCCGGTGGACCGTCCCCATGCCGCCGCGGGCGATCTCCTGCTCGAGGCGGTAGCCGCCGAACACGCGCTGCGTCGCCGGCCGCGCGGCGGCCCCGGCGGCCGGGATCCCGGGCACGGCCACGGAGGCCGCCTCCTGCTCGCGCGCCACGAACAGCTCGCCCAGCCGCTCGCCCAGGACGCGCAGCTCGTCGACGGCCTCGCGGCACCCGGCGCACCCGGGCAGGTGCGCGTCGACGGTCGCCGCCTCCTCGGGCGCGAGCTCGCCGTCGAGGTGGGCCTGCAGGAGCTCTTCCAGCGTGTCGCAGGCGGCCATCAGCTCCCTCGCGTCCTCTTCAGCGTCGGCGCCAGCTTCTCGCGCAGCGCCTTCGTGCCCCGGTAGAGCAGCCCGCGCACGGTGCTCGCGGGCACCCCCAGCGTGGCGCCGATCTCCTCGTACGAGAGCCCCTCGCGGAAGCGCAGGTCCAGCGCCAGGCGCACCGACTCGGGGAGCGCGGCCACCTGCGTGGAGAGGGCGTCGAGCTCGCGCCGCGTCGCCTCGGCCTCGCCGACGCGGTGGTCGGCGGGCGCGTCGGCGACGGGCCGCTCCTGGGCCGCGGCCTCGACGTGGCGCCGCTCGCGCGCGGCGCGCCGCCGGATGTCGCGGCCGATCGTGTGGGTGATCCCGCGCAGCCAGGGCTGGAACTTCTCCGGCGCCTCGAGGCGCGGCAGGTTCTTCAGCGCGCGCACGAAGGTCTCCTGGGTCAGCTCCTGCGCCTCGTCGCGGTCGGCCGTGATCGCGAGCGCCATGGCGAAGACCCGCCCCCGGAACTGCTCGACCAGCCGCCCGAACGCGGAGCGGTCGCCGTTGCGAGCCGCCTCGACGAGCGTCGTGACGAGCGTCGTGGTCGGGCTCGGGGTCAGGTTCATCGCGACGTGCACGTCGTCCCCGCGGCCGGGTCGGCTCATGTGGGAGTCGCTCGGCGGCCGTCCGCGTCACGCGCGAATCGTAAGGTCTTGGGCTCCAAGGTGGCGCTCTCCGGGGCCGCCATGGTGCCGCTCGGGGCCGGCCAGGGCAAGCGCCGGACAAGGGCCACGCGCCGTGGGCATTTGAAGCGCGGGGGCGGGATGGCTACGATGCCCCGGACGGGGGGGGCGAGCGCCCTTGGTCGACCGACTCATCCAGCGGACCGGGACGCTCTTGCGACGGCGCGGCCGGCTCATGGCCGCCGCGGCCGGCGTCGTCATCGGCGGCGGGGTGCTGCTCCTGGGTAGCCTGCCCACCAGCTACACCGCGCGCGCGCTGGTCGGGCCCCCGGTCGGGACCTACGACGGGCCGATCGAGCGGCTGATCGAGCAGACGCTCTCGCCCGCCTCGCTGGCCGGAGTGGCCAGCGCCTGCGAGGTCCTGCCGCACCGCGGCCCCGGCGAGGTCCTCGTCGGCGCGCCGGCCGACCCGCTGATGCGGCTGGCGGCGCGCGTCGAGGCGCGCGGGCGCCCGGTGCAGGGCGTCGTGGTCGAGGCGGCGGGCGCGTCGCCCGACCAGGCGATCGCCGCCGCCGGCCTGCTCGCCGCGCGGCTCGTCGCCTGCGACGCCGACCTGCGGGCCCTGCTCCCGACCGGCGACGCGCCCGCGTCGACGGCGGCGGCGACGCAGGACGGCCCCGAGCCCCTGCCGGCGCGCCTGCTCCTCGAGCAGCTCCGCCTGCGCCACCCGCTCCTGCGCGACGCCGAGGCCGAGCGGCGCCTGGCCCAGCTCGCGGCGCGGCTGAGCGAGGACCGGATCGCCCACGCGTCGCTCGGGGCCAAGCTCGAGGGCCACGCGGCCGAGGCCGACCGGCTCGAGGCGCTCGTGCGCGAGGAGGCGGGGCGCGCGTGGCGCCTCGACCGCGCCGAGCGGCTCGCGCAGCGCGCGACTGCGGCGCTGCGTCAGCGGCTGGTGAGCCGCCGCCAGGCGCCGCAGCCCTTCCGTCGCGCGTGGCGGAGCTCGAGGCCGAGCTGCAGCGCCTCCTCGTCTCACGCACGACGCTGCACCCCGACGTGCGGCGCCTCCAGCGGCTGCTGGAGGCCGAGCGCCTGCGCGTCGCCGCCGCCCCGGCGCCCCCCGACGCGCGGCAGGCCGACACGCGCGAGACCGGCGATGCCCGGCACGCCAGCGCCCCCGCCACGACAGGCGGGCATTGCCGCGGTCTGTCGCCGACGGGCCGCCGGACGTCGTCGGCCCCGTCGTCGACGGCCCCGAGGCGTGGACGCAGCGCGCCCCGAGCTACCCGGCGTGGGCCGAGGCGCGCGCCCGCGCCGAGGAGGTGCGCCTGGCCCTCGACGCGCTCGAGCAGGAGCAGGCCGCCCGCCGCCGCGAGCACGACCTCCTCACCGGCGCGCTGGCGCAGCTCGCCGCGCCGCGCCTGGAGGGCTGACTTTCATCCGGCAGCTCGAGCAGAAGGAAGACCCCGCCGCGCCGCGCCGGCCGCGACGGCGGGCCGCGCGGGATCGCGGCGCCTCCTCGAGCCGCCGGCCGTGCACGCCGAGCGCTCGCCCTGGGCCCACCTCCCGGCGCTGCTGCTCCTGGCCCTGCTCCTGCCCGCCGCCGCGGGCGTGCTCCTCGAGGCGCGCGACCGCTCGGTCGGCGGGCCCGACGACCTCGAGGGGCTCGGCGCGCCGCTCCTGGGCGTGATCCCGCACCTGCGGGCGCGGGGGCGCTGAGTGGACGGCACGCTGCCCTCGACGCTGCGGGCGACCTGCGACGGGTGCGGCGAGGCGCGCGACGTCGTCGACCTGTTCTCGTTCGACTGCACCTGCCCGGCGTGCGGCGGGATGCTCGTCCTCGACGGCGGGGGTGAGGGCGAGGACGGCGACGGATCGCCGGCCGACGTCGACGCGGACGGGTTCCACGACGAGCCCACGCGCGACGGGAGCGACCTCGGCGAGGCGCTGTTCCAGGCCGAGTCGCTCTACGACCAGCCGACCAAGGCCGACACCGAGGACCCCTACGCGCTGGCCGCGCAGGCGCTCGACAGCTCCGTGGCCGCCCCGCGCCCGGCCGCGGCGACGGGGGCCACGACGCGCCTGGCCACGTCGCGGCGCACGACGCAGGCGCTCACCACCTACGACGAGGACGACCTCGTCGCGCCCGACGCCGGGCCGGCCGCCGACGCGCCGCCCCGGCCGCTGCTCCAGGGGACCGCGCCCGACGCGCCGCCGCTGCCCACGTGGGACGACACGGGCAAGGCGCCAGGGGGCGACGAGGCCGCGCCGCTCGACGGCCTGGTCGAGGTGGTCGAGGTCCCGGCGGGCGGGACCGCCGGCCGCGGGTCGCGCACCTACGAGCGCGACGACGTCATCGGCGGGGGGCGGGCGCCCGAGCGGCTGCCCACGGGGCGGCACGCCCGGCCGGACGGCCCGCTCTTCGGCGGGCAGGACCACGACTGGCTGGCGCTGATCGACGACCACCTGCCCGAGGGCGAGGGCGACGGCGACGGCAAGCCGCGGGTGGTGATCCGCTTGCCCGAGGCCGCGGCGCCGACGGACGCCGCCGACAGCGACCGCGTGCGGCAGTTCGAGCAGGCGATCAAGAACCTCGAGGCCGGCGGGCCCGGGGCGATCGACGGCCTCCTGGGCACGGGGCCGGTCGAGGCGCCCGGGCGCGCGGCGCGGCGCTACGACGGCGGCTCGACCCAGCCGATCGGCGGCGCCTCGACGCAGCCGCTGAAGAAGGAGGGTGAGCAGCCGCAGGAGGAGGACACGCGCTCGTGGGGCGACGCCGCGGCGAAGCCCCCCGCGCGGCCGGCGTCGGCGCGGAGCGAGCAGGTCACGGCGTCCGAGGGCGTCCCGCGGCCGCGGGGGCCCAAGACCGTCGACAGCTTCCGCCACGACGACCTCGACCCCGCGCTGGTGTGCGCGCGCGACGCCTCGTCGCCGCAGGCGGACCGCTTCCGGCAGCTCGTGCAGCGTGTGTTCCACCCGGTCGAGGGCGCGCCGCCGCGCGTGGTCCTCGTCACGAGCCCGCGGCCGGGCGACGGCAAGACCACGGTCGCCGCCAACCTGGCGATCGCCGCCGCCGGGCGCCTCGGCGGGCGCGGCGCGGTGCTCGTCGACGCCGACCCGCGCGGGCGCGGCGTCCTGCACCGCTTCGGCGTGCGCGTGCGCAGCGAGGGGCTGCTCGAGGCCTTGCGCGCCGGCGGGCCGCCGCCCGACCCGCGCGACGTCGTCATGCAGTTCTCGCTCGGCAACCTCGACGTGGTCCCGCTGGGGATCCCGGGCTCGGACGCCGCGGAGCTGCTGGCGTCGGACCGCTGCACGGCCTTCCTCGGCCGGCTGCGCGACGCCTACCCGGGGGCGGCGATCATCGTCGACGCGTCGTCGGTCCTGCACGCCGCCGACCCCCTCGTCCTGGCGCGCGGCGTGGACGGCGTCGTGCTCGTCGCCCGCGCCGACCGCACGGCGCGCGACGACGTGCGCCGCGCCCTCGAGCTCCTCGGGCCGCCGCGCGTCCTGGGGCTGGTCCTCAACGACGCGGCGGCGTGACGGCGTGACCCGACCCCTGCTCCTGGCGGCCCTGGCCCTGCTCGCCGGCTGCGCCGGCCTCCCCGCCCCGCCGGCCGCGGCCGAGCCGCCGCCGTTCGAGCTGCGCCTCGGCCCCGGCGACCGCGTGCGCGTGAGCGTCTGGGGCGAGGAGAAGCTGCAGCACGACCTCGAGGTCGCCCCCGACGGGGCGATCGCCTTCCCGCTGATCGGCGACGTGGCCGTCGTCGGGCTGACGATCGACGAGCTGCGCATCGAGCTGGCGCAGCGGATCAAGGCGCTCGTCGTCGACCCGGTCGTGTCCGTCGGCCTGCTCGAGACGCGCAGCGCCGTCGTGCACGTGGCCGGCGAGGTCGTCCGCCCTGGCGTGGTGAGCTTCGTGCGCGGCGCGTCGGTGCTGGGGGCCGTGCAGGCGGCGGGCGGGTTCCTGCCGGCGACGGCCGACCTGCAGGCGGTGCGGGTCGTCCGCGACCGCATGGGCGAGCGGCAGGCCTACGCGGTCGACCTCGAGGCCGTCCTCGCCGGCGAGGCGCCGGACGCGTGGCTCGTCCCTGGCGACGTCGTCTACGTGCCGCCGCGGCTGGTGACCCGCTGGGACCGCTGGTGGCGTCAGGGCGGGTTCTTCACCCGCCCGATCGACCCGCACACCGGCCGCTGAGGTGACCAGCCGCCGGGGTGTCGAGCAGACGACGCGCCCGCCCACTGTCAGCCTTTGACGCGGACCGAGCCGGCCCGTCGTGCAGCCGTCGAGCTCACCGGCCTCGGAGCCGCGCGCATGCGCTGCGTCCCGCGACGCGCCGGGCCAGCCCTCGTTCGGAGCCGCACGCGAGGCGAGGCCGCGGAGGACGAGCCCGGGCGGCGCGCGCGCGGGCGACGTCGTATCGGCATCCTTCTAGCCCGCGCGCGCCGCCCGGGCCGGCATCCGCGGCCGCAGCCGTCGAAGACACCTAGCGCTCGCGGAAGATGATCCGGCCCTTGGTGAGGTCGTAGGGCGACAGCTCGACCAGGACCTTGTCGCCCGGCAGGATGCGGATGAAGAACTTGCGCATCTTGCCCGAGACGCGGGCCAGCACCGAGTGCCCGTTCTCGAGCTCGACCCGGAACGTGGCGTTCGGCAGCGCCTCACGCACGATCGCCTCGAGGGTGATCGGCTCCTCCTTGGCCAACACGAACTCCTGGGCCGCGCCCGTCGTGGAACCCCCGTGCGGGGAGAGCGTGACTCTAACGACTTCCCGCCGCCGCGCAAGGTCGTGGCGATGACCCCCGCGCTCGGAGGCGCAACGCCGGAGGCCATCTCGACGATCGGACCGCCGGCTGCGGCCGACGTCGCTCGCGCGTCGTGCGCGCGGGAGGCCGCGATCGTCGCGTCGTCCTGACCACGACGAGGCGCTCCGGCCCCCCCGGGCTGCGAGGTCGCGGGCTACCCGCCCGCGACCTCGGTCGGCGAGACGAAGTAGGCCGCGCCGGGGTCCTCGGCGCGCAGCCGCGCGGCCTCGTCGGCCGCGCGCGCGGCGCTGCGCAGGACGCGCACGACCGAGACGCGCGCCTCGAGGTCGCCCTCGCCCGGCGCCACGCGCACGACGGCGTGCGCCGCCTCGACCCTGGGCGATGGCGCCTCGGCCCTGGAGGGCCGCGCGGCGCCGCCGGCCTTCTGCCGCTCGGCCTCGGCGACGGCCAGCTTGTCGACGCGCTCGTTCATCTCGTCGCCCGAGTGGCCGCGGACCCACTCCCAGGCGACGTCGTGGCGCGCCGCCGCCTCGTCCAGGCGCTCCCACAGGTCGCGGTTCTTGACCTTCTTCCAGCCGCGGGCCCGCCAGCCGGGCAGCCACTCGCTGATCCCCTTGAGCACGTACTCCGAGTCGGAGACGAGCCGCACCTTCGACGGCCGCGTGAGCGCCTCGAGCGCCGAGATCGCCGCCATGAGCTCCATGCGGTTGTTCGTCGTGTCGGGCTCGCCCCCCGAGACCTCGCGCTCGCGGCTCCCCAGGCGCAGGATCGCCGCCCACCCGCCCGGGCCCGGGTTGCCCAGGCAGGCGCCGTCCGTCCAGATCTCCACCGTCCCGCCGCTCATGGCGCCCGTTGTAGCCGACGGCCGCCCCACCCCGTTGACCCGCCCTGGCGGCCCGGTATCATGCCGGACAGAAACGAACGTTCGTTCGCCATTGCGAGGCGAGGAGGTGCGGCGTGGTCGGAGGTCGGGGTGGCGGGCTGCGGCTCCTGGTCCTGGTCCCGCTCCTGGTCGCCGGCGCGGCGGCGCCGGCCGTGGGCCTGGACGAGGTGGTCACCAAGCGCGTCGTGCGCGTGCGCGACCTGCCGACGCTCTCGGGGCAGGTCGTGCCGCTGCTCGAGCTGGGCGTCGAGACCTACGGGCGGCTGAACGCCACGCGCGACAACGTCGTCCTCATCGGCCACTTCCTCGCCGGGGACGGCCATGCGGCCGGGCGCCTCGGCGACGCGTCGGGCCCTGTCGGCTGGTGGGACGCGCTGATCGGGCCCGGCCTGGCGATCGACACGAACCGCCTGTTCGTCGTGAGCCTGGACCTGCCCTGCAACATGAAGGTCAAGTCGCCCGCCGTCGTGACGACCGGCCCGTCGACCGTCGACCCGCGCACGGGCCGGCGCTACGGGCTCGACTTCCCCGCCTTCGGCGTGCGCGACATGGTCCGCGCGCAGCGCGCGGCGCTCGACGCCCTGGGCGTGCGGCGCCTCGTGGCCGTGATCGGGCCGTCGATGGGCGGGATGCTCGCCTGGCAGTGGGCCGTCGAGTTCCCCGACCACATGGACCTCATCGTCCCGGCCAGCGCCCCGATCACCTTCTCCGCCAGCCAGCGCGCCGGCATGCAGGCGGCCGCCGCGGCCGTGCGCGCGGACCCGCAGTGGGCCTTCGGCGCCTACGCCGACCTGGGCACCGACCCGTCGCTCGGCGTGGCCATGGCCATGCAGGGGCTGTCGGCGATCGCCGCGGGGCCAGTCGCGCAGTGGAGCTTCTGGCTGAACCTCCAGCGCCACCTGGCCGACGCGCGCCGCTTCGACGCCAACCACTACCTGTCGCTGATCGACCTGCACCTCGGCTGGGACCTCGGCTCCGAGCTGGGCTCGCGCGAGGCGGCCTACCGGCGCATCCGCGCGCGTGTGCTCGTGCTGGGGTCGCAGGACGACGACTTCGTCACGCCGGCCCTCCTGCGCGAGGCGACGGGCGAGCTCCAGGCGGCGGGCGCGTCGGCGCGGCTGGTCCTCGTCGCCGGGCGCAACGGGCACCTCTCGGTGCTCGACGACGCGCGCCTGTTCGGCCCGGCCCTCGCGCAGGAGCTCGCGCGGGTCACTCCTTAGTCATGGTCCGGGGGCTCGCCGGACCAGGCAGCGCCCTTCGACACGCTCGAACCCGAGTGGGATGGAACCCCAGGCGAGGCGAGGGCGCGGAGGCCGAGGCGAGGGGGGTGCGCGCGCGGCCGATATCGATCGCCGGATCCCCGGTGGGCCGCGGAGCGAGCGGGAGGCCCGCGGCTGCGGACGGCCGCGAGCGGTAGGGTCCGCGTGGGCTGCAGCACCGCAGCCGCGGGACGGAGCTCGCGAAGGCGGGCCACACCGACGACCCGCGCGCGCCCCCCCTCGCCCGGCATCCGCGGCCGCAGCCGTCGATCACACCTCGGCGGTCAGGCGGCGGGCCGCCTCGAACATGAGGACGGTCTGGTTGCCCGGCAGGTTCTGCTCGGGGTCGCCCTCGACCTCGGCCGTGAAGCGGAACAGCCCCTCGGGCCAGCCGAGCAGCGCGTTCAGCGCCGCCACGCCCCTGCGCTCGCCCTCGCTGGCGTGGATGATCCGGCCCTCGTCGAGGACGACCCGCCCGGCGCTGTCCTCGCAGTAGACGTCCACCTGCCCGGTCTTCTGGCTGACCTCGAGCATCTGCAGGACCTCGAACAGGCTCGTCTGGGCGAGCTGCCCCGAGAGCGTGTCGCCGAGCATCGGGCTCGTGTTCATGGCGGCGTCGATCAGGCCCTGCATGCGGCCGACGCTGCCGTAGCCCGACAGGCAGCGGTAGGTGCAGGTGTAGGGGCCGATCGACAGCTCGTCGTGGTCCGCGAGGTGGTGCTCGGTCACCCGGAGCCCGTTGACGCTCGTGCCGTTCTGCGAGCCCAGGTCACGCAGCAGCGGCTGCCCCTCGCGCCAGACGACCTCGGCGTGGTTGCGCGACACGCGCGGCGACGGGACGCTCAGCCCGGCGTCGCTCGCCCGGCCGATCGTCAGCGGCTGGCCCGCCTTCAGCTCGAGCGGCGGGGCGCCCACCCGCAGGAGGACGTGCCGCTGCCAGTCGGGCCGCGCCGCCGCGGGCGCCGGGGCGGCCTCCCGCGCGGGCGCCGCCGCCCGGCCGTGGCCGTGACCGGCCGGGCTCTGCAGGTCCGTCCCGCACAGCTTGCAGGTCGTCTGGCGGTCGCTGTTGACGTGATAGCCGCAGCCCGGGCACTTCATGGGCCGGAGCATAGACCCACGGCCGCCCGCGCGCACGCCCTCTCTGGATCAGGTGCCGGTGCGCGGCCCGCGGCGGGGCCCGCGGTCGCCGCCGTCGTCGTCGCCGCCGAGCAGCAGCGGGAGCTTGTTGCGCGGCAGGCTGAGGATCAGCACGTAGGTGGCCGTCGTCCACGACGGCCCGACCGTGATGTCGGTGTTGCTGCCGAGCGAGCGCGACTCGCGCGTGGGCGTGGCCGAGAACGAGCCGTCGGGGCGGCGGAACGACATGATCAGCGGCCGGTAGGCCTCCATGTAGGCGTCCCAGCCGCGCCCGAGCAGGCGCGAGGCCATGGCGCCGGCCAGGAGGTGCATGGCCGGCGAGACGTGGCCCTCGGGCAGCCGGCCGAGGTTCCGCTCCAGGTAGCCGACCATGCGCCCGAAGAAGGGGTGGCGCGTCTGGCCGAGCGACGCGAAGGCCACGATCGCCCCCGCCGTGCGCCCCGGGTGGCCGAAGCCCTTCTGCCCCTGCCGGTGCGAATAGCCCACGCCGCCGTCGTTGCTCGCCGTCCCCTCGACCCAGCCCAGCGCGCGCTCGAGCCGCGACATGTCGACCTCGAGGCCCAGCTTCTTCGCCGCGCCCATCCCGAGGAGCGCGTAGTTCGACATGATCTGCAGCTCGAGGTAGTTGAGCGCGTTCGGCCCGCCGGGCCCGTGGGCCCAGCCGCCGCTCTGCTCCTGGTTCTTCTCCAGCAGCTTGACCAGCTCGGCGCACTTGGCCTTCACGTCGGGGCGCCGCGTCTTGCGCGCCACCTCGGCCAGGAACATGAGCCCGTAGGACAGCTCCCAGTTCTCCTGGTTCCAGTTGCCGCCGCCGCCGCCGCGCGACAGGGGCGAGGGCCCGGCCGGGCCGACGTTGTTCATCACATAGGTCGTGGCCCGGTCGAGCGGTCCGCCCGGCTCGAAGCCCGCGCCCGCGGCCAGGAAGGCCAGCCCCCCGAGCGACGTCACGACCACGTTGCCCGTCTTGCCGCCGAGGTCCGTCGGGAAGCGGCCGTCGGGCTGCTGCTGCCGGGCCAGGAAGGCCAGGCCCGCCTCGATGATCTGGTCGCACTTCTTGCACTTCTCGGGGCACGCGCGCACGTGCGCGCCGAGGCGCGGGACGTCGACCTCGATCGTCTGCTCGGCGCCGCCGCGGCGGACGACCAGGACGACCGGGGCCTTCTTGCGGGCCGCCTCGGCCTTCTCGACCTCGCCGATCACCTGCATGACGGCCGTGGCCGCCGCGAGCCCGTCGCCGCCGACCTTGACCAGCTCGTCGCCCTCGCGCACGCCGGCCGCGCCCGCCGGGCTGCCGGGCAGGACCTTGCGCACGACCAGCGCGTCGCCGGCCGGGTCGACGGCCAGGCCCAGCGCGCCGAGGTTGTGGAGGTCCTCGGCGGCGCGCGGGCGCCCCTGCGCGCGCGCGGGCGCGCCCGTGGTGGCCAGCAGGGTCAGGGCCGCGAGCAGCAGCGGGGCCGTGCGCATGGGGGGTCCTCCCTCTCTCCGAGGCGGGACAGGGTAGCGGCGTCGGCCGGGTCGTTCGTCGCGGTTCTGTAAGGGCTGCGCCGCTGGCACGGGGGCCGCCGTCCGGAGAGACTGGGGGGCAAGGGGGCCCGGTGCTGCGCACCAGAGACGTCATGGCGGCCAAGATCGCCGTCCAGCTGCAGGTGGTGGGCGCCGACGACGCCCGCGCGCTCCTGCGCGCCCTGGACGCCGGGCAGGCCGGCGCCGGCGACTTCGTCAACCACGCCGCGACGCGCTTCCGCCTCGACCCGCGGCTCGTCGAGACGGTCCGCCACCGCGCGGCGCTCTACGAGCACGTGCGCGAGGAGGCCGTGTTCCTGCGCCTCCTCGAGCGGGCGATGGGCTTCGGACGCGACAGCGTCGCCACGCTGCTGGCCCAGCTCGAGGCGCAGCCTCACCGCCGCCGCCTCGGCGAGGCGCTGGTCCGCGCCGGGCGCCTCCCGCCCGAGAAGGACAAGGAGCTGCAGCGCCAGGCCCGCGCGTCGATCGAGCAGGACGACGCGCGCATCATGGACCGCTACCGCCAGGAGGACTTCGCCGGGGTGATGAAGCCCCTGATCCGCGGCTCGCGCCTCGACCCGGCCGACTTCAAGATCTCGACGCTCTTCCGCTCCAAGGAGACGCGCGCCCTCGTCGACCAGATCGACCTGCAGGCCCTGCGCGAGGAGGCGCGGCGGGCGCGCGAGGCGCCCGCGCCCCCACCCGCGCCGGCCGCCGCCGCGCCGCCCGTCGCCACGCCCTCGCCGGCCGGCGCCCCGGCCCTCGCCGGCATGGACCAGGTCTCCAAGCTGAAGCGCATCGCCGACTACACGATCGTCGAGGTCCTGGGCGTCGGCGGGATGGGGGCCGTGTTCCTCGGCCAGAAGGACGGGCGCGGCGAGTACTGCGCGATCAAGGTCATGCTCAACCAGGCGGCCGGCAAGACGGAGCTCGGCCGCTTCCGGCGCGAGCTCGCGCTCATGGCCCGGATCGACCACCCCAACGTCCTCGCCCTCCTCGACAGCGGCGACACGCCCGAGGGCCTCACCTACCTGGTCGTCCCCGCGCTCGCGGGCAAGGAGCTCCGCGCGCACATCGACGCCGCCGGGGCGGCCGGCCTGACGCCCCCGCTGGTCATCAAGGTCTTCAAGCAGGTCCTCGAGGGGATGGACGCGGTCCATCGCCTGGGGATCGTCCACCGCGACCTCAAGCCGGAGAACATCTTCGTGCGCGCGGGCGGCGAGGAGGAGGTCAAGATCATGGACTTCGGCCTGGCCAAGCTCGCCGACGGCGCGGACGAGGGCGGCCAGGAGGACTGCTTCCGCAGCGACGCGGGCGAGGTCGTCGGCTCGCCCGCCTACATCGCGCCGGAGAGCATCACGAACGACGCGATCGACGCCCGGACGGACATCTACTCGCTCGGGATCATCCTGTTCGAGATGCTCACCGGCAAGCTGCCGCTCGAGTCGGAGACGGCGCAGGGCTACCTCGGCCAGCACCTGGTCTGCCCGCCGCTGACCCTCGCCGAGGCCCAGCCCGGGCGCCGCTGGCCGCAGGCGCTCGAGGACCTCCTCGCGCGCATGATGGGCAAGACCAAGGACGAGCGCCCCGCCTCCTGCGCCGAGGTGCTGGAGGCGTTCCGCGGGGTCGCCGTCCCGCTCCTGCGCATGGACGTCGGCTCCAAGGAGGTGCCGACGGTGGCCCCGATCGAGGTCGCGGCGGCGCAGGCGGCGGCCGCCCAGCCCAAGCAGGAGCCGGGGGGCTGGGGGTTCAAGGGGCTCATGGGACGCCTCCGCCGATAGTGTGATCGACGGCTGCGGCCGCGGATGCCGGGCGAGGGGGGGCGCGCGCGGGTCGTAGGATCCGGCGATCGATACGACCCGCGCGCGCTCCCCCCTCGCCTCGGCCTCCGCGGCCTCGCCTCGCTTGCGGTTGCATTCCACTCGGGTTCGAGCGCGTCGATCACAGGCTTGTGTGTTTGAAGACGGGCCCTCGTGTGATCGACGGCTGCGGCCGCGGATGCCGGGCGAGGGGGGGCGCGCGGGTCGTCGGTGTGGCCCGCCTCCGCAAGCTCCGTCCCGCGGCTGCGGCGCTGCAGTCCAGGCGGACCCTATCGCTCACGGTCGTCCGCAGCCGCGGGCCTCCCGCTTGCTCCGGCGGCCCACCGAGGATCCGGCGATCGATATCGGCCGCGCGCGCTCCCCCCTCGCCTCGGCCTCCGCGCCCTCGCCTCGCTTGCGGTTGCATTCCACTCGGGTTCGAGCGTGTCGATCACGAGTTACCCATTTGAAGGCTTGGCCCCTCGTGTGATCGACGGCTGCGGCCGCGGATGCCGGGCGAGGGGGGCGCGCGCGGGTCGTCGGTGTGGCCCGCCTCCGCAAGCTCCGTCCCGCGGCTGCGGCGCCGCAGTCCAGGCGGACCCTATCGCTCACGGTCATCCGCCGCCGCGGGCCTCCCGCTTGCTCCGGCGGCCCACCGAGGATCCGATCGATACGACCCGCGCGCGCGCCGACCCGCCTCGGCCTCCGACCCTTCCGCTCGCGTCGGAGCGTGTTCAGCGGCGAGCGGCGCGGCAGCGGGCGAGGGCCTCGCGGGCCTGGGCCGCCTCGGGCGAGTCGGGGCGCACGAGGGGGAGGACGCGCTCGAGGTCCTCGATCGCGCCGGGCAGGTCGCCGAGCGCCTCGCGGGCCGCCGCGCGCAGGAACAGCGCCCCGCCGGGGAAGTCGGGGAAGCGCAGGGCCTGGGTGCACAGCTCCGCCGCCTGCCGCGGGTCGCGGAGGCGCATGGCGTTGCGCGCGCGCAGGTACCAGCAGATCGGGCGGTTCGGGTCGGAGGTCAGGGCGCGCTCGGCGTCGCTGGCGGCCCCGGCGATGTCCCCCGCGGCATCACGGATCACGGCGCGGAACTCGAGCCCCGTCGAGTTCGTGGGCTCGAGCTCGACCGCGCGCGTGATGGCCTCGAGCGCCTCCGGCTGGGCACCCCGTCGCATGGCCAGGAGCGCGCGGTTGTACCAGGCCTTGGCGAACCTCGGCTCGAGCGCGAGCGCCTGATCGACGTCGGCCCGCGCGCCCGCCTCGTCGCCGGCGTCGAGGCGCATCGCCCCGCGGTTCGTCCACAGGAGCGGGTTGCGCGGGTCGTGGCGCAGGGCGGCCTCGATGTCCGCCAGCGCGCCCGCGGCGTCGCCGGTCTCGTGGCGCAGGGCGGCCCGGTCGCAGAGGACCGCCGACATGGCAGGGTCGAGCTCGAGCGCGCGGGCGAAGGCCGCCATGGCCCCGGCCACGTCCCTCGCCCGGGCGCGGGCGAAACCGAGCCCGTGCCAGGCGGTCGGGTCGTCCGGCGCGAGCTCGCAGGCCCGCTGGTGATCGGCGACGGCCCCCTGCACGTCGCCCTGCGCCAGGCGCGCCTTGCCGCGCGCCAGCAGCGCCCGCGGGCTCTCGGCGCCGGCGGCCAGCAGGTGGTCGGCCTCGGCCCCGGCGCGCGCCGGGTCGACCTCGGCCAGGAGCTCCGCGCGCAGGAGCCGCGCCGGCGCCCAGCGGGGGTCGAGCTCGAGCGCACGGTCGAGGTCCTGCAGGGCGCCCTGCAGGTCGCGCAGCCGCCGCCGCACCTCGGCCCGCTCCTTCCACGTGCGGGCGTCGCCGGGCGCGAGCTCGAGCGCGCGCGTGACGTCGACCAGGGCCCCCTCGAGGTCGCCCCGCTCGCGCCGGATCACCGCCCGCATCTCGTGGGCGTAGGCCTGGTCGGGCGCGACCGCCAGCGCCTGGTCGAGGTCGGCCTGCGCCAGGTCGAGGAGGCCCTCCCGCTGGCGCAGCGTCGCCCGGGCCATCCACGACCGGCACTCGCGCGGGTCGAGGGCCACGGCGTGGTCGAGGTCGACCCGCGCGCCCGGCAGGTCGCCCAGGTTCATGCGATGGAGCCCGCGGTTGATGAACCCGTGGACCATGTCGGGGTCGAGCTCGATCGACCGGTCGAAGTCGGCCAGGGCCCCGGCCGCGTCGCCGAGCTCGGCCCGCACCAGGCCCCGGTTCATGTACATGCCGCCGTGCTGCGGCTCGAGCTCGAGGGCCAGGTCGAGGTCGACCCCGGCCCCCTTCCAGTCGCCGAGCCGCGTCCGCGCGTTCGACCGGTTGGCCAGGTAGCGCGCCTCGCGCGGGGCGAGCTGCACCGCCCGGTCGAAGTCGGCCAGCGCCTCCTGGAGCTTGCCCTGGGTCATGCGCGCGTTGCCGCGCCGCGTGTAGGCCTCGGCCAGGCGCGGGTCGAGCTCCAGCGCGCGCGTGTAGTCCGCCTCGGCCGCGGCCTCGTCCTTGCGCGCCTCGTACCACTCGGCGCGGCGATAGAAGGCGGCGGCCGTGTGCTCGCCGATCGCCGGCGCGGCCTGCGTGTCGAGCCAGGAGAGCACGTCGTCGATCCGGTAGGAGAAGGCGCTCGAGCGGCCGAAGCGCGCGCGCGCGGTCATGACCCGCTCGACGGCGCCGGGCCCGCCCAGGCGCAGGAGCGCGACGCCGGCGGGGAGCGCGCGCAGCGGGTCGAGCTCCGCCGCCAGGTAGGCGCCGATCGACGGGACGGCCGACGGGTCGCCGATCCGGCCGAGCGCCTCGCACGCCAGGCGGGCCAGGTCCAGGTCGCCCGCGCCGATCGCCGCCGCCTGGCGCGTCCCCAGGAGCACCGACAGCCGGGGGCGGTTCGCGCCCGGAGCGCGCGCGCGGTGCGCCCGCCGCTCGAGGCGCTTCTCGGCCTCGGCCAGGCGCCCGGCCTGCTCGGCCGTCGGCGCCGCGCCCGTCAGGCGGGCCTCGACCGCCGCCGCGAGGTCGGCGATCGCCGCCTCGCCCTGGCGCCGCTCGTCCTCGTCCGGGGCGGCGGCGGCGAGGTACTCCCGACGCACGAACTCCTGCAGCGCCGCGGTCACCCGGTCGAGCCGCCCGCGGAGGAGGGCCACCGTCGCCGGGTCGGTGTAGCGCGCGATCTTGAACACCGCGTCCTGCTGGCCCTCCGAGCGGCGTGACAGCGCGCCGGTGCGCGCCAGCTCGAGGAGGGCCTCGACCTCGGCGCGCCGCCGCTCGGCCTCGGCGTTGCGCGCCGCCTCCACCCCCGCGGCCGCCTCGTCGGCGGCGGCGTCGTCCACGCCGAGGCCCGCCGCCTGCCGGTAGGCCTCGACGGCGAGCGACCACTGCTCGGCCGCCTGCGCCAGGGCGCCGAGCGCCATCGCCGCCGCGTGCTGCGCGCCCGCGGCCGCCGCGTCGTCGGGGGCCAGCACGCGCCAGCGCTGGGCCGCCTGGAACGAGGCCAGTGCCAGGCCGATGGCGCGGTCCTGCCCCTGGTCGCGCCCGCCCTCGAAGGCCGCCCGCGCCTCGTCGGCGGCCCCGCGCGCCCGCACGACGGCCGCCTGCCGCTCGGCCGCCGCGGCCCCGGCCCGCGCGCGGCCGACGGCGACCACGCCCACGAGCGAGAGGAGGAAGGCCCCGACGAGGCCGCCGAGGGCCGCCGGGTGGCGTCGCGCCAGGCGGCGGAGCTGCTCGAGCGTGCCGTAGCGGTAGACCGAGACCGGGCGGCCTTCGAGGTAGGCCTTGAGGTCGGCGCCGAAGTCGGCCGCGCTGGCGTAGCGCCGGGCGGGGGTGCGGGCCAGCGCGCGCGCGGCGATCGCGTCCAGCTCGGGGGCGACCCGGGGGTCGCGCTCGCGCGGGAGCGTGACCTCGCCCTGGCCGGTCTTGCCCAGGATCTCGAGCGCCGTCTCGCCGGTGATCGGCGGCTCGCCGGTGAGGACCTCGACCAGGACCGCGCCCAGGGCGAACACGTCGGAGCGGGCGTCGACGTCCTCGCCGCGCGCCTGCTCGGGCGGCATGTAGCCGGGCGTGCCCAGGAGCGCGCCGTCCTGCGTCAGCCCCCGGCTCGTGTCGTCGAGGATCGCCAGCTCGGCGCGGACCGCGACGTCCTCCTGCGAGCTCTCCGCGAGGTCGCGGGCGAGCCCCCAGTCCATGAGGAGCACCTCGCCGAAGGCGCCGATCATGATGTTCGCCGGCTTGAGGTCGCGGTGCACGATCCCGCGGCTGTGCGCGTAGCTGAGCGCCTCGCTCACCTTGACCAGGCCGTCGAGCAGGTCGCGCGGCTCGGGCGGCGCCCCCTCGTGCGACAGGGCGTGGTCGCCGCGGCCGTGCCGGCGGTCGAGGACCTCGTCGAGGGCCTGCCCGTCGACGAAGCGCATGAGGAGGAAGTCCTGCCCGCCCGGGGTGCGCCCGCTGAGGAACACGGGCGGGATCCCCGGGTGGTCGAGGCGCGCCGTGACGACGACCTCGCGCCGGAAGCGGCGGGCGCGCGTCTCGTTCCCCTCGCCCTTGATCAGCTTGAGGGCCGCGCGCCGCCCGAGCGTCGGGTCGTTGACCAGGTGCACGGTGCCCATGCCGCCCTGGCCGAGGAGCCGCTCGCAGGTGACCGTGAGCTCCTGCGTGAGCTGGACGACGCTCCCCGGCTGCACGCGCAGCGACGACGTGAGCCCCGACGAGGCCAGGAGGGGGTCCGAGCCCGGCCCGCGGCGCGTGTCGTGCGGGCCGAGGCGGCCCGAGCCCGCGACCCGCCCGGTCGCCGACGAGCCCGGGTCTCGGACGGTCGGCGGGGCCACCCGCACGATGGGCGCGACCGGGCTCGCCGGCGCCGCCGCCGCCGCGGCCGCGGCCGACGACGACGCGCGGGCGCCGCGGCGCGTGCGATACGCCATCACGAAGAACGGGATGACCACC
>JAHBXY010000182.1 GCA_019636275.1 Planctomycetota bacterium
GGGCGCCGGGCCCGCCGGCCCTCCGGGCGCCGGCGCCAGGTCGAGCACGACGAGCCGGTCGGCGGCGACCGCCAGCGGGTCGAGGACGAGGCCCTCGGCGCCGCGGCGCAGGGCCCCGCTGACGAAGCGCAGGGGGCCCTCGTCCCCGTGCAGCGCCCGGGCCAGGGCGTCGAGCGCGTGGGGCGCGGCGGCGCGGTGGCGCCGCTCGAGCCGCACGACCCCGCCGCCGGCGGCCTCGACGATCGCCGTGAGCGCCTGCTCGCCCGGCGCGTAGCGCGCGTCGAGCACGGCGCCGACGGCCACGACGACGACGTCCTCGGCCAGGACGCGCGGCGCGAGCAGGCGCGGCGGCCGGTCGGCGAGCGCCCGCTCGCGGGCGGCGGCGTCCATGACGAGGAGCGTGGGCGGCAGGAGGCCCCAGTCGCCGGTCTGCCCGGAGACGGCGCTGCGCCCCACGCCGCCGCCGAGCGTGATCGTGCGGTTGGCCCGGCGCGTCACCGCCTTCGAGACGAGCTGACCGTGGGCGAGCAGCCCGAGGCTCACGCCGGGCGCGGCCGAGCGCCCCGCGAGGGCCGGGCCGGTGGGCGCGCCCGCGTACTGCTTCTCGAGCACCAGCACGGTGCCGGCGTCGGCGTCGGCCAGGAAGACGCTGACCTCGGCCGTGGCGCCGTCGACGACGTCGACCCGGGCGCCGAGCGACACCAGGCGCACCCGATCGAGCAACGTCTCGGGGGCCTCGCCCTGGCCCAGGACCACCGCCCGGGGCAGCTCGCTCGGTCGCCCCGCCGCGCGCGCCCGCGCGGCGAGCTCGGCCAGGACGGCGGCCACGCGCCCCGCCCGGTGACGCGCGCTCCGCTGCCGGTAGGCGGCGAGCTGCGCCGCGAGCTCCTCGAGCGCCAGGGCGGGCCAGAGGAGGCCCGCGCCCTCGAGCGCGCACGCCGCCCGGGCGAAGCGCTGCTCGAGGCCCGCCCGCGCCTCGACCACGCCGTCCACGAGGACCTCGCCCGCCAGGGCCAGGGCGTCGGTCAGGGGATCGGCGCTCGCGGCGACGACCTCGGCCTCGCCCCCGAGCGTCAGCGTGCGCGGGACGTCGAGCGGGCCGGCGGCGCGGAACGCCAGCGCCGCCGCCGCCACGTGCTCGCAGCCGCCGCCGGCGGCGCAGTCGCAGCGCGCGTAGGCCAGGTCGCGCGGGACGAGGAAGCGCACCGTGCAGGTCGGCAAGGCGGCCTCGGGCGTGGCGCCCGGGACGACCGTCACGACGAGGTCGCCGAGCCTCCTCGCGCGCGCGACGACGCGCCGGCCGAGCGCCGCCTCGAGCGCGGCGTCGTCGAAGCAGGCGGGCGACCAGCGCTCCGCCTCGGTCGGCGCCGCGGCGCGCAGGGCCGCATAGGCCAGCGCCACGGCCACGCGATGCCGGCAGGCGCCCACGGCCCCGCACGAGCAGGGCGCGTCCGCGAGCGCCACGCCCGGCGGCAGCGCCGCCACGACGCCGTCGGGGAAGGTCCCCGTGACCACCCCGGCCGCGTCCTCCTCGACGCGCGGGCCCTGGCCGCGCTCGAGCTCGCGCTGCGCGCGCTTGACCAGCCCGGCGTTGGCCAGCGCCGCCAGCTTCTCGGGCGTGAGCGCGAGCAGGTCGGCCCTCACGCCCGCACCTTGTCGGCCACGAAGGCCGCGAGCTGCCCGGGGGTCATCGCCCCCACGTGCGCGCCGACGTCGACGAGGCGCCGCGCGAGGTCGCGGTCGTAGCGCGGCGTGGCGTCGGGGTCGAGCGCCGCCAGGCCGAGGACGTGCGTCCCCTGCTCGCAGAGCGCCTTGACCCGCTTCACCAGGCGCTCCGGGTCTCCGCCCTCGTAGAAGTCGCTGATCACGACGACGATCGCCCGGCGCGGCGCCTCGATCAGGCCGGCCGCGTGGTCGACGGCCTTGCCGATGTCCGTGCCGCCGCCGAGCTGCACCTTCATGAGCACCTCGACCGGGTCCGCCGCCTGCTCGGTCAGGTCGACGACCTCGGTGTCGAAGATGCACAGGTGGGTCTTGACCCCCGGCAGGCCCACGAGGCAGGCGGCCGTGACCGCGGCGTGGATCACCGAGCCGAGCATGCTCCCGCTCTCGTCGACGAGGACGATCACCTGCCAGCGCGTCGCGTGCCGCCGGCTGCGGGCGAAGAACCGCGGCGCGCGGATCACGAGGCGGCCGCGGGCGGGGTCGTAGTGGCGCAGGTTCTCGCGGATCGTGCGCCGCGCGTCGAAGTTGCGCGCGCTGCGCAGCACCCCCGGCCGGCGCCGGTCGACCGGGCCCTGGAACGAGGCGCGCACCTCGGTCGCCAGCCGCTCCATCAGCTCGCGCACGACGCGGGCCACGAGCTGCCGCGCGATCGCCAGGACGTCGGGGTTCATGAGGTGCTTCGTGCGCAGCACCGCCTCGAGCAGCGCCTGGTTCGGCTCGACCCGCGCGAGCACCTCGGGGTTCGTCACCACCTCGTCGATCCGGTAGCGCTCGACGGCGTCGCGCTCGAGGCGCTCGATCGTCTCCCTCGGGAACAGCCGGTGGACCTCGTTGATCCAGCCGGGCACGGTCAGCGTCGACGGCCCCTGGCCGCCCGGGCCGTCGGGCCGCACGTCGCGCGCGGCCAGGCCCGGGTCGCGGTCGTAGAGCCAGGCCAGGGCCGCGTCGCAGGCCAGGTCGGCGTCCGACAGCGCCGGGGCGCCCAGCCCCTCGCGGGCCGCCTGGCCGAGGACCAGCCGCCAGCGCGCGAGCCGCTCGTCCGGCTCAGCCATCGAGCCCGAACCTGCGCGCGCGCGCCGTCACCTGCTCCTCGAGCGCCAGCCCGCGGGCGGCCACGTCGGCGTCGACCTCGAGCCGGAGGAGCGACCGCGCCCCGCCCGGGTCGGCCCCGCTCAGGGCGAGGACGCCCCGCGCCAGCCGCTCCTTCTCGGCCGGCGGGAAGTAGCCGAACGCCAGGCGCAGGGCCGGCAGCGCCACGAGGAAGCCGCGCCGGTCGAGGCCCACGAGCGCCTCGTCGACGGCCGCCAGGAGCCCGCGCGCCTCGAGCACCTCCTCGCGCGCCAGGCAGAAGAGGCCGAGCAGGAAGTCGCCCAGCCGCGCCGGCAGGGCGGCCGCGCGCACGGCGCGCACCGCCTCGGCCTCGGCGGCGGCCGGGTCGTCGAAGCCGCCCGCGGCCCACAGGAACCCGAGCGCCGCGCCGCTGGCTCGGCGGCGGCGCGCGCCGGGATCGTGGGCGCAGCAGCCGTGGACGGCGAGCGCGCGGGCGCGGTCGAGGGAGAGGCCCCGCCCCTGGCGGAGCGCGTCGCGCAGCGCGGCCACGGCGCGCACCTCGCCGTCGTCGGCGGCGGTCGTCGTCCCCTGCACGCGCTCGACGAGCCACAGCCCGCGCTCGAAGGCCGCCTCGAGCACGCGCGCCAGCGGCGCGGCGCCGGCCGCGCCGAGGAGGGCGCCGTGGCGCCAGAGCCCGAGCAGGGCCGCCAGCGCGTCGCCGAGCGCCACGAGCGACGGCTCCCCCCCGACCGCGCGGCCGACCTGCTCGAGCACGCGCGCGCCCAGCGCCTCGATCCCGGTGAAGGCCGCCTCGCCCAGGAGCGCGGCCAGCGGTGAGAGCCGCCCGCCGGCCGCCAGGAGCGCCTCCTCCAGCCGCGCCGTCGCCGCGGCGGCGAGCGTCGCGCCGTGGCCCGCCGCCTCGATCAGCGCCGCCTCGGCCTCGAGGCGGTGCACGAGCGTCCATGTCTCCTCCAGGGCGCCGTCCTCCGGGCCGCGCGGCCCGGCCTCGCGCACGAAGCCCGGGACCCGCAGCACCCGCAGGCGGTGGAGGACGCGGCTCGCCGGGAGGCGCTCGACGAGCGAGAGCGTGACCCGCCGCGGCGCGCGCGCGGGCGTGAGGTCGTGGGCGGCCAGCTCGGCCTCGACGTCGGCGAGGAGCGGCGGCCGCGGCGTCCCGGGCGCGAGGGCGCCCGCGCGCTCGCCGGAGAAGGCGGCCACGACCTCGACCAGGAGCGGGTCGGTGCGCGGCGCGAGCGGCCCTCTCCGCGACCAGGGCAGCGGCGCCTCGAGGGCGTCCTTGACCCAGGCCGCGGCGATGCCGTCGAGGACGTCGGCGCGGGTGACGACGGCGTGCCCGCGGAGGTCGCGCAGGCCCTGCGCGTGGGCCCAGGCGGCGATCAGGTCGGCGGCCGAGAGCGGCTGCTTCCTGCGGCGCAGCCGCGCGGCGGCCTCGCCCAGGAGCGCCTCGGCCGCGCGCTCGGGGCCGAGGTCCCACACCGCCTGGTAGAAGGCGGGCGACGGCATGCCGGCCTCGTAGCCGACGAAGCTGTCGAGGCGGTGGAACGTGTAGGGGACCAGGTAGCTGCCGACGCGCGCGCCGTCCGGCGGCGCGGGGGTCTCCGGCCAGCCCGGCGGGGCCTCGCGCCAGGCGCGCTCGAGGAAGGGCGCGTGGAAGCCGCCGCACACGACGACGACGTCGCCCCCCTGCGCGGCCGCCCAGCCGACGCAGCGGGCCATGAAGGCCTCGCGCGCGCGGTCGCGCTCGCCCACCGGCTCGTCGCGCCGCACCTGCTCGAAGTAGGCCCTCAGGCGCCCGGCGAGGTCGTCGCACGGCTGCTCGAACAGGTGGTCCCACAGGGCGTCCGGATCGTCGACGCCCAGGCGGGCGGCGAGCGCTTCGCGCGCGCCTGGGCGAGGGCCGTGGTGGTCGGCGTAGCGGTTCCGGACGTCGTGGAAGGCCTCGTGCCAGGCGGGCAGGTCCATGAAGCGCGCCTCGGCGCCGACGCGGCGGGCCGCCTCGAGGGCGACCCACTCGGGCGAGGAGTCGCAGAAGGGCGACCAGGAGGCGCGCGTGGCGCCGCCGTGCGCGCAGAAGGAGAAGATCGCGACGGGGAGGCGGTGGCCGAGCGCCAGCTCGTCGAGCCGGCCGTTCATGTCGGCCGGCCCCTCGATCAGGACGAAGCGCGGGCGCACGGCCTCGACCGTCCGCGCGACGAGGCGCGCGCAGGCGGGGCTATGGTGCCGCACACCGACGACGTGGACGCTCACCGCGGGAGCCGGTGGCGGGCCTCGTGGAACGCGCGCCAGTGGGCCCCCCCCATGCGGGCCACGCGCTGCTCGAAGTAGGCGCGCAGCCGCCGCAGGTCCTCGGCGCCCTCCTTGACGGCCGCGCCGGCGAGGCAGTCGACGAGGTCGGCCGGGGTGGCGTCGCCGCGGCCGAGGAAGTGCGCCTGCACGCCCACGGCGTGGGCCACCGAGACCGCCTCGGCCGTCGACATGGCGCTGCTCGGCCGCTCGAGCGCCTGGCCCTCGGCCGTCTGGCCGGCGCGCAGCTCGCGGAAGGTCGTCACGAGCAGCTCGAGCACGTCCTCGGGCGGGACGCGCGGCACGCCCGAGCGCGCGAGCAGCCGGCCGGCCTCCTCGCGCACGAGCGCCAGCTCGGTGGCCGCGTCGGGGATCGGGAACACCGTCTCGAAGTTGAAGCGGCGCTTCAGCGCGGCGCTCATCTCGTTGACGCCGCGGTCGCGCGTGTTGGCCGTGGCGATCACGTTGAACCCGTCGCGCGCGAAGAGGAGGCCCTCGGACCCCGGCAGCTCGGGGAGCGCCAGGACGCGGTCGGAGAGGACCGACAGGAGCGAGTCCTGCACCTCGAGCGGGCAGCGGGTGAGCTCCTCGAAGCGCACGAGGTGGCCCTCCTTCATCCCGGTGTGCAGCGGCGCCGGGACGAGCGCGCGCGGCGTCGGCCCCTCGGCCAGGAGCAGGGCGTAGTTCCACGAGTACTTGATCTGGTCCTCGGTCGTGGCCGCGCCCCCCTGGATCGTGAGCGTCGAGCGGCCGGAGATCGCCGCCGCGAGCAGCTCCGACAGGAGCGACTTGGCCGTGCCCGGCTCGCCCACGAGCATGAGACCGCGGTTGGTCGCCAGCGTGACCATGGCCCGGTCGACGAGCGCCGCGTCGCCGACGAACTTCTTGCGCACGCCGCGCGCCTCGTCGCCCAGGACGAACGCCCGCACCGCCCGCGGCGTGAGCGCCCAGCCCGGCGGCCGCGGGCCCTCGTCGCCCGCGCGCAGGCGCGCGAGCTCGTCGGCGTAGGTCACCTCGGCCGGCGGGCGCTGGAGGGCCGCCGGCGGGGTGGCTGGCTCGGCGACCGGCTCCGGCTTGCGCGCGCGGGCCACCTCAGGCCCTCGCCTTCTCGCCGAGCGCCTGCAGGTCCTTGAGGACCTCGCTCGCGGCGATCGGCGGCACGTCGGCCAGGGGCATGGCGCGCTCGCGCTCGGGGTAGTGCTGCGGCCCGTGGAGGCCGGCCAGGAAGTAGACGTTCGCGACCTCCTGGTCGTCCCACTCGACGAGCGACGCCCCGATCGGGATCCCGTCGTACTCGGCCACGGCGGTGACGTTCGCCCCGGGGAACGGCTTCGAGTGGGCGAACACGCAGCCGGCGTCCTGCGGGACGCCGCGCTCCCAGCCGCATCGGTCGAGCACGCTCCACACGGCCGTCGCCGGCAGCTTCTTGCCGGCGAGGCGCGAGATCACGCTCGCCTTCCGCTCGGCCGGCTCGAGCTCCAGCACCGGGCGCCCGAGCTGCGGGAAGGGCGGCAGGAGCTCGTAGTCGCCGAACACCTGCCCCCAGCGGGCGCGCTGCTCGTCGGTCAGCTCGAGCGGGTGCACGACCCCCACGGCCTCGACGCCGTCGAGCGTCGTGGCCTCGTCGTCCTGATCGGCGTAGGTCGCGTCCTCGGTGACGCGGAAGGTCGTGACGAGCGCGCCGGCCACGTCGTGGCCGCCGAGGACGAGCAGCCGCACGAGGTGCGTCATGAGCGGGTGGCGGACGAGCAGGAGCTCGAAGTCGGCGCGCCGCCAGCGGCGCCCGGTGATCATCGCCTGCTCCAGGCGCTCGGCCTGGATCTTCGCCACCTCCTTGACCTGCTTCTTCAGCGCCTTCCACTCGGCGACGGCCTGCTCGGCCTTCTCGCGGTCGTCCTTGGCCCCCGGCTTCGGCAGGTCGCCCACGAGCTTGCCCCCGGGGTCGCGGAGCATGGGCTTCATGTCGGGGCCGAGGACGAACGAGAACTGCCGGGGGCCGAGGTCGAAGACGCGCGCGCCGCGCTCGTCGAGGTCGCAGTCGGGGACGATCCGGTCCTCGAGCTCGGGCCGCGTCAGCCCGCGGTCCTTGGCGATCGCCTCCATGAGCTCCTGCGCCCGCGCCTTCAGGCCCTTGAACTTGAGCTTCTGGGCGATCCCGTTGAGCTGCATGAGGGCCACGTCGGAGCCGATCGCCCGCAGGCACTCGAGCCCGGTCACGGCGCGCGCGTGCTGGCTCTCGCCGGGCCAGGCGCGCACGAGGGGCGTCAGGCGCATGGCCACCCCGTCGCCGCCGAGGAGGCCGAGGGCGAGCATGCCCCACTTCTCCTTCGTCGGCGCGCCTTCGCCCAGCCAGCGCTCGAACAGCGCCCAGGCGAACGCGTCCAGGCTGGCGCGGTCGCCGTGCTGGCGCAGGGCCGCGACCGTCGGGTGCGGCTGCTCGAGCGTGCTCGCGCGCAGCGCCGCGAGCACGACGTCCACGTGCGGCTCGGCCAGCCGGCCGTCGCCCACGACGAGCGGCGGCAGATCGGCCGGCCGGGCCCAGCCGGGCGCCGCCCCGGCCTTCTTGCCCGTCGGCGGCGCCAGCCAGTCGGGGGCCGCGTCGAGGGTCGGGACGTCGCGCTCCTCGCGGTCGACGACCAGCGCGCGCACGCGCGCGGCCACGTCGGGCGGCGCGGCGTCGACGTGCGCGCGGACCAGGGCCTCGTGCCCGGCGCGCTTCTTCTGGCGCAGGACCTCGACGGCCGCCTCGGCCAGGGCGCCGCGGCCGGCGGCGACCGGCACCAGCCCGGCGACCGCGTGCTCGGGGTGCGCGTCGAGCCACTCGCCGGCCTGGCGCGGGGCCTTCGACGAGCGGCGGAGCTCGAGCATGTGCGGCGCCGCCAGGGGCGTGCGCACCCGCGCCAGCTCCTCCAGGAGCGCGGCGGCGCGCTCCCGGTTCTTCTCCTCGAGGATCGAGACGCGCACGAGGTCCAGGGCCCCGTCGTCGGTGTGGGCCAGCCAGGCCCGCACGTGCTCGGGGCGCCGGAGCCGCAGCTGGAGGCGGGTCAGGTGGTGCTGGACGAGGTCCGCGCTGCCCAGGCCGAAGATGATGTCCTGCGGGCGCTGGTAGTGGTCGTGCCACTCCTCCTTGAAGCGGTCGTCGGGCCAGCTCTCGACCAGCGCCAGGAGCTCGGCGTGGAAGCCGCCCAGGGCCGCCGCCAGGTAGAACTCGGGCGGCCCGGCCTGGTAGAGGTCGGACGGCCAGGGGGCCGGGTCGAGCCGGCCTTCGCAGCGCGCCCGGAGCGGCGCCCGCTCCTCGACGGAGAGCCAGGGGACCAGCCCCAGGAGCCCCAGGAACATCGGCCTCAGCTCGCCCTTGCCGAGGGCGTTCGTGCTGGCGGCCGCGGCGAGCCGCAGCACCCCTTCCGGCCCGAGGAGGGTCAGGAGCGGCGTGGCCACGACGTCCTGCAGGCGGAGGTCCGCCGCCCCGAGCAGGGCCGAGGCCTCCGCGGGGCCGACCTTCCCGTCGAAGCGCTCCTCCGCGAGCGCGGCCGCGACGTCCTTCGGCTTGAGGTCGCGCCGCGCGCGCGTCATCGCCTCGAGCCAGAAGTGCGCCTCCTCGCGGGTCATGGACGGCGTGAGGCCGCAGCCGCTCCAGTCCCAGTCGTAGCCGTAGGTGCCCACGTGGGCGAGGCGCACGCGGGCGAGGCAGGCCGCGAGGTCGAAGGGCGCCGGCGCCGGCCGCTCGAGCAGCGGCAGGTCGCGCCAGGTCGCGCGGCGCCAGTCGGCCGGGTCGAGGTCGATCCCGGCGGCCGACACGGGCGCCGGCGCGGGAGCGGGCGCCGGTGCAGGCGCAGGCGCAGGCGCAGGTGCTGGCGCCGGCGCGGCCTTCGCGGGCGCCTTGCGCGCCGGCGCCGGTGCGGCCGCGGTGGCTGGCGAGGCGGCGACGCTCGCCCCCACCTCCTGGTAGCCCTTGCGCAGCTTCTCCTGCACGAGGTCGTCGTGCGAGGCCCGGGCCTCGGCCGGGCTGGCGAAGTCCTTGGTCTTCGACTGGCCCCGGGTGCCGACGCGCCCCCACTCGACCGTGGTCGAGGTGCCGTCGAGCGTGATCGCCCAGAACTTGTTCGAGGTCCCCTCGGTGAACGTGAACTCGCGGCGGCTCAACGCCCCTGCTCCCGCGTCAGCACCAGGCGGCCCGCCGGCTCCCAGGCCGTCCCACGCCGCTCGAACGATGTCATCACCAGCCGCCCCGGCCCCTCGAGCGAGAGCACGATCCGCTCGGGGCCGGCCACGTCGTGCGCCCACTCCAGCGTCAGGCTGTCGCCCTCGGCGCGCGCCTCGAACGAGGTCACCTCGCCCGTGCTGTCCAGCCACGTGCCTCCGTAGCGGCCGCCGCCGCGCGGGCGCAGGTAGGCCTGCGCCTCGTAGGCCCCGCCGCCGCCCGTGCGCGCGAACGACAGGGCCAGGAAGCGCTCGCCCAGCGCCCAGGTGAACCCGGCGAAGACGAGCGCGTCCTTGCCCCCGACCTGACCCTCGCCCGACCAGGCGCCGACGAGGCGCTCGAGCGCGGCGTCGCGCGGCGGGCCGCGGTCCTGGGCCGCGGCGGGAGCGAAGACGAGGCCGAGGGCGAGGACGAGCGCGAGCGCGAGGCGGCGCATGGGTGGGACCTCCGGCACGGACGCTAGTGCCGTGTCGGCGGGGCCGCAAGACGGGCGGGTGTGTTCGTTGCGCATCGCGCGGCGGGCCCTTAGCATCCGCGCCCGCAAGAGGGGGGGCCGGTTGATCGAGGTCAGGGGCCTGCAGAAGCGCTTCGGGCCCACCGAGGCGGTGCGCCGCGTCGACCTCCAGGTCGCCGCCGGCGAGTGCTTCGGGCTCATCGGCCCGAACGGCGCCGGCAAGACGACCACGCTCAAGGCGCTGGCCACGCTGATCAAGCCGGACCGCGGCGTCCTGACCGTCGACGGCGTGGACGTCGTGGCCGAGCCGCGGCAGGTGCGCCGGATCGTGGGCTACATGCCCGACATCTTCCAGTCCTACGGCGACCTCAAGGTGATCCACTACCTCGACTACTTCGCCGGCCTGGTCGGGCTGGACCGCGAGCGCCGCGTCAAGCAGGTCGAGGAGGTGCTCGAGCTCGTCGACCTGCAGCCCAAGCGCGACGCCCTCGTCGGCGGCCTGTCGCGCGGCGTCAAGCAGCGCCTGTGCCTGGCCAAGACGCTCCTGCACGACCCGAAGGTCCTGCTCCTCGACGAGCCCGCCAGCGGCCTCGACCCGCGGGCGCGCATCGAGATCCGCGTCCTCCTCAAGGTGCTGCGCAGCGACATGGGCAAGACGATCATCATCTCCAGCCACATCCTCGAGGACCTGGAGGAGATCTGCGACCGGGTCGCCGTGATCGAGGCCGGGACCGTCGCCGCCGTGGGCGACGTGGCGGGCCTCAAGGAGACGGCGCGGCGCGGGCGGCGCTACCTCCTCGAGCCGCGCGACGACCCGCAGAAGGTGGCCGCGGCCCTGGCGGCGCGCGCGGACGTCGTCGCCTCGGCCGAGGTCGACGGCCGCCGCGTGCGCCTCACGCCGACCGACGCCGTGACGTCCGAGGCGCAGGTCCTGCGGCTGCTCCTCGACGAGGGCATCGGCCTGCGCGCGTTCCGCGAGGAGGTCCCCGACCTCCACGAGGTCTTCCTGGAGCTGACCAGTGGCGAGGTCTCCTGACGCCGCGGGCGCGAAGGCGCCCGCCGAGGACGAGCCCTACCGCGCGGCCTGGATCTTCGACAACCCGAGCGTCGGGCGCGCCCTGCGCTACACGTTCGGCGACAAGCGCCTGGCCCGCGCGGTGTTCATCAACTCGCTCCTCTTGATCGTGGCCCTGGCCGCCATCCAGGAGGCCTTCGGCCGCGGGCAGCTCGGGCTGTTCTCCGACCGGATCTCCTACGGGCGCATGGCGTTCCTCGGCCTGGTCACGATCGAGGCCGTGATCCTGTCGATCCTGGCTCCGCTCGGCCTGGTCAACATGTTCGAGGCCGAGCGGCGCGAGGAGTGCTTCGACCAGGTCGTGGCCAGCGGGGCCTCGCCGCACCGGGTCGTCTTCGGCCGCTTCGCCGCGACGCTGGCCTTCCTCTCGGTGGTGCTCTTCTCGTCCTTGCCGTTCTTCGCCACGATGATCGTCCTCGACGGGGCGACCTTCGGGCAGGTGGCGCTGGCCTACGTCGTCCTGTGGACCTACGCGCTGGCCGTGACGTCGATCGCCACCGCCTGCGCCGTGGGCTTCGACGACGCCGCGCTGCCGGTGATCATCGGCCTCCTGGCGCTGGGCCTGACCCTGGCCATGGGCTTCGCGCGCCGCACGCCGCCCGTGTTCGCCGCCTGGTCGCCCGTGCGGCACGTCGTGCTCGGCATGGACGACGTGGCGCAGGACCTGCGGCTGGGCGCCTTCCCGCCGCCGCAGCCCTACGGGCTCGACGTCGACTGCGCGCTGCTCAGCGTGGCCATGTACGTCGTGTTCACGCTCCTCGGCCTGGCCTACGCCTTCGTCGGCCCCGACATCGAGCTGACCGAGGGGCTCGACTCCTTCGACAGCGTGTCGATCTCGCGCAAGCAGGAGGCCACGCGCGCCCGGCGCGGCGTGGCCCGCACGCTCCTGCGCGCCGTGCAGCTGCGCTTCTTCTACGAGAACCTGGGGCCCACGGCCCGGGCGCTCTCGCCGCTCATCCGCGCCGCGGCGACGGTGACGATCTTCGCCGGCGCGCACGTCGTGTTCCTGGGCGCCCTCTGGCCGCACACGGCCCCCCGCGCCTTCGACGAGATGGCCGCGCGCCTCGTGACCCCCTACCTGGCCTTCGCCGGCCTGACCATGTGCCTCCTGGCCCTGGCCGGCGGCGGCGCGCGCGCGTCGCTCCTGGCGCGGGCGCCGGTCCTGCGCCTGGGCCCCGCGGCGCTCGGCCGCTTCGCCGCGCTGTTCCTGATCATGGCCTTCGCCCTGGCCGTCCCGGCGCTGCTCTGGGCGCTGGCGACCTCGCTCTCGGGCTACGCCCCCGAGGTCATGTTCGCGCCGCAGGTGCGCGGGCTCTACCTGCTGGCGGCCGGCTACGCCGCCTACGTCTTCGCCGTGGCCCTCCTGCTGGCCATGCTCACGACGAACCCCTACTCGGCGACGGGCTGGGCGCTGATCGCGCTCTTCGCCAGCAACCTGACGCCGGCGATCTGGGTCCCGCTGTTCACGGGCAACCTCGCGGGCGAGGGGAGCGCGTTCCTCCTCGACCTGTCGCCGTTCGTGGCCGGCTACTCGATCGCGCGCCCCGAGGACGCCTTCCCCTTCTCGACCTTCCAGGGCGACGAGCTGGTGCGCTACACCCACACGCCGAGCTGGCGTCCGTTCGCGCTCGTCCACACCGTCGTGGGCCTGGCCTGCCTCTCGGCGGGGCTGGCCCTGGCCTGGCGCGAGCGCGCGCGGGCGCTGGCCAGCCGCGCCGAGCCGCCGCCGGCCCCGGCCCCGGCGGCGCTGGCGACGGTGGCTGCGGAGGCGCCAGAGCCTGTCGGGGCGCCGGAGCCCGCGCCGGACCCGGAGGTCGCGTGAAGGCCTGGCGCGCGCTCTCCCTGCTGCTCCTCGTCCTCGTCCTCGTCCTCGTCGGCGGCCGCCCGGGCGCCGCGCAGGAGGCCGACCCGGTCCCCGCCGCGAACCCGCCGGCCGCGGCGGCCGCCGACCCCGCCGGCGAGGCGGCCGGGGCCGACCTACCCGTCGCGATCGAGGTCACGCTCGGGTTCGGCAACAAGGTCCCGCAGGACGGGTTCCTCTCGCTGGCGGTGGACCTGACCAACCGCGGCGCGGTGACCAACGCGCTGGTGACGATCCTGGCGCAGGACGGCGGCAACGTCCTCCTGCGCCTCGGCCCGGTGGAGCTCGAGGCGACCGCGCGGCGGCGGCTCGTCGGCGTCGTGCCGGCGCGGCCGACGCTCGAGGCCGGGGCCCTCATCGTGACCGTCGAGGACGCGGCGCAGGGGGCCCTCCTCGGGCAGGCCACCGTGCACCCCGAGGGCGCCCCGGCGCGGCTCCTCGTGGCGCTCGACCGGCGCGGCGGCGCGCCGGCCGACCTGTCGTCCTTGCGCACGCTCGAGGCCGGCAGCGACACGCGCTGGACGGCCGTGATCACCACCCGCCTCGAGGACCTGCCGCAGAGCCCCCTCGGCTACTCCGGACTCGGGGCGGTGCTCCTGGGCGACCTCGAGCTCGAGGCCTGGCCCGACGCCGAGGCGCGCGCGCTGGCCGCGTGGGTCGCCCGCGGCGGGCACCTCGTCATTCCCGTCGGGCCGCGGGCGCGGCTGCTCCGCTCGCGCAGCCTCCTGGGCCGGCACCTGGGCACGGCCCTGCGCCCGCTCCCCGACGCGCCGCCCGAGCGGGACGTCGCGCTCGACGGCCTCCTGCGCCGCCTGCGGGGCACGTTCGGGCTCGACGCCGGCGAGGCGGCGCCCGCGGCGCCCGCCCCGGCGTTCGCCGCGCTCCTGCCGTCGCCCGAGGACCTGGTGCTCCTGCGCGCGGGCGAGCGGCCCTTCGCCGTCCGGCGCCGCCACGGCCTGGGGCTGGTGACCCTCGTCGCCGCCGACCTGTGGGCGCCGCCCTTCCTGCACTCGCCGGTCACGGCGCGCCTCCTCGAGGCGCTCCTCACCGACGGCCCGGTGCACACGCCGCGCTCGCGGCTCCTGTTCAAGGAGCTCGCCGGCGTCCGGCAGCCGGCGCGCGTCGGCCCCGCCTTCGCGGTGCTGATCATCTACGCCTTGATCGTCGGGCCCGGCGTCTACTTCGTCCTGCGCGCGCGCCGCCGGGGCATCCTCCTCTGGGTGGCGATCCCGCTGGGAGCGGCCGTGTGCACGGCCCTCGTGCCGCTCTACCGGATCGTCCTGCGCGACGCCGAGAGCACGCTCGTGGGCGTGCGCCTGATCGAGGGCTGGTCGGGGCAGCCCACGAGCGTCGAGACGACCGACGCGCTCCTCTTCTCGGGCAGCCTCGAGCCCAAGCGCTTCGAGTACGTCGGCGCCGACGCGGTGGCCTTCTCGGTCGTGCCCCCGCGCCGGCGCGGGGCGCCCGACCTCGGCGCGGCGCTGGCCGCCGGCCCCGACGGGCTGGCCTTCTCACTGCCGGTGGCCCTGTGGGGCACGCGCTACCTGTCTTTCGAGGCCAGCGGCGGGCCGCCCGGCGCCGAGGGCGCCGTGCACCTGCGCTTCCCCGACCTGGCGGAGGACGCCGCCGCGGAGCCGACCGCGCGCCTGCGCCTGCGCTGGGACGGGCCGACGCTCCGCGACGCGTTCGTGATCTACCCCGCCGGCCCGGGCCCGCTCGGGCACGCCTTCGGGCGCGACCTGTCGCCCGGGACGGTCGTCGACGAGGTCGCGCGCAGCACGAGCCCCCAGTCGCTCGGCGCGCGCGAGTCGGACCTCGGCGGGCTGGTCACCGGCCAGCTCCTGGCCGCGCACTTCCTCCCCGCCGTCGGGCGCGAGCGGGTGGCCTACCTCATGGGCCTCGTCGAGTCGCCGGCCCCGCTGCGCGCCCTGCCCAACGTGCGCACGCGCGCGTTCGCGACCGTCGTGGCGATCGAGCTGCCGGTCGTGTTCGAGAACGCCGTGCCCTACGGCGTGGCCCGCGCCACCCGCGAGGGGAGCACGGTCGGCGCCGTGGGCTCGGGGAGCGTCGAGCGCGAGGTGCGCACGCGCCTCCTCCTGCCGGGCGGCGCCGGGCGCCAGGCGGCGCGCGTGCGCGTGCGGGTCACGGCGCAGCGCGTGCGCAGCGTCCACCGCCTGCGCCTCGACGCCTTCGACTGGCGCGCCGGCGACTGGGTGGCGCTGCTCCCCCGCGAGGAGGGCGAGGAGGAGCGCGACGGGTTGACGCGTCGGGTCGACCTGTCGCTCGACGAGGCCCCGGCGCGCTTCGTGTCGGACGACGGGGCCGTGCTCCTGCGCCAGCGCTTCACGCGCGCCCGCCAGGACACCGACGAGGCGAACGTGGCCCAGCTCGACGTGGCCGTCGAGTGGGTCGAGCCCGAGTAGCCGCCTCCGCTCAGCCGGGCAGCCCCGTGGCCTCGCGCGCGATCCGCAGGGCGGCCTCGACCCAGGCGTCGGTCGCGTTGAGCGACGGCACGAGGCGCAGCTCCTCGCCGCCGTGGGCGAGGAAGTCCTCGCGCAGGCGCATGCCCACCTCCTCGACCGTCTCCAGGCAGTCGGCCACGAAGGCCGGGCACAGGACGGCCAGCCGCTTGACGCCGGCGGCCGCCAGCTCGCGCACGCGCACGTCGGTGTAGGGGCGGATCCAGGGCGTGCGGCCCAGGCGCGACTGGAAGGTCACCTCGTGGCGGTCGGGCCCCAGGCCCAGCCGCTCCGCCAGGCCGCGCGCGGTGGCGAAGCAGTGCGCGCGGTAGCACATGCGGTTCTCGGGGCCGACCGCGTCGCAGCAGCCGGCGGCGACCAGGCAGCGGCCGCCGCCGGGCGACGTGTCGCTCTTCTTCACCTGCCGCTCGGGCAGGCCGTGGAAGCTCATGAGGACGCGGTCGGGCGCGACCTCGTCGAGCACCGGCCGGGCGACGGCGGCGAACGCGTCGAGGAAGGCCGGGTGGTCGTAGAACGGCGGGACGACCTGCAGCGACGGCGTGTTCCACTCGCGCGCCGCGAGGCGCCACACCTCCTCGAGGGCCGTGCCGGTCGAGGACGCCGCGTACTGCGGGTAGAGCGGGAACACGACCACCGGGTCGCAGCCCGCCGCGCGCAGGCGGCCGAGCGCCTCCTCGAGCGACGGCTCGCCGTAGCGCATGCCCAGCTCGACGGTGACCTCCGGCCCCACGCGCGCGCGCACCGCCGCGAGCAGGTCCTGCGAGTGGACCAGGAGCGGCGAGCCGCGCTCGGTCCAGACCTTCGCGTAGGCCGCGGCCGACGCGCTCGAGCGGAAGGGCAGGATCAGCAGGTTCAGCAGGAGGAAGCGCCCGACCGGATGGATGTCGAGCACGCGCGGGTCGGAGAGGAACTGGCGCAGGTAGCGGCGCACCGCGCCGGTCTCGGGACGCGCCGGCGTGCCGAGGTTGATGAGCAGGAGGCCCCACCGCGAGGTCATGGCGGGCACTCTACTGCACCGCGGCGGGCGGGGGACGGCGGCCGGCCCGTGGTCATCGGAGCCGGAACCGGTCGTCGCCTCTACGCAGCCAGGGCGGAGGCGAGGGGAAGGAAGCGACCACTTGTGAAGCTGTCGACCGGCGGGAACACGTGGCGCCGGGGAGACATGACCGCGGGTCTCCTTGTCCAGGGCTCAGCGCTTTCTACTGTCGTCCCGGTCGCGGGGGTCGGCCCGGCGGCCGAGGAGCGAGCCGACCATGCGCATGCTGATGAACGTGTCCTTCCCCCACGAGCCCTTCAACGCCGCCGTCCGGGCCGGCACCGCGGGCGAGTCGATCCAGCGGATCCTCGCCGAACTCAAGCCGGAGGCGGTCTACTTCACCGAGTACGACGGGAGGCGCACCGCGCTGCTGGTCGTCGACGTGCCCAGCCCGTCGCGGATCCCCGCGTTCGCCGAGCCCTGGTTCCTCGCCTTTGGCGCCGACTGCCGCTTCCAGGTGGTCATGTCGCCCGACGAGCTGGCCTCGGCGGGCCTGCCCGACCTGGGCAAGAAGTGGGGTGGCGGGCGCTGAACGAGGTCACGGGCTCAGACCGCCCCACGGCACAGGAGCAGAGCGCCGAGGGAGCGACCTCGGTTCGCTCCCGTGCGGGTGCGGGTGTCGCAGTGGACCGGTCATAGTTGCGGGTCTCCTGCTCGACGAACGTGAAGTGAACCGCCTCGTAAGGGTCCAGGAGCCGAGGGAGGACCGAAGAGGAACACAAGGCCGCGGCGCAGAGAACGGCCAGGAAGAGACCCATGGCAGCATCCATCGGGGTCGCTGACCTGGCGGTGATGGATGGCGGATCCGAACCGAGGCCATCGGGGCGGTCGACGATCACGCGTCGAGTGTACGCGCGGCCTGCCAGGCGGTCAGTCGTCACGGCCCTCGGGGGCGAGGCGCTTGATGGCGCCGAACGCGCCGAGCACTCCGAGGACCCCGGCCACCATCGCCCAGGTCTCCATCTTGCTCTTGGTGAGCCCGTTGTCGTTCGGATTGGAAGGTTCGTAGTACACGGTGCAGTGCGGCGTGGTGGGCTGGTGGTGAATCGTGGCGGAACCGCGGAACCTCTTGCCGTCGACGGTGAAGGTGTATTTCACGTCGTAGCGCCTGCCGCGCCGTCCGGAGCGCTCGGTGTAGCGGTCGTCGAGGTGTCCCTCGGTCGCCGCGGGGTAGTTCGGCGCCTTTACGACGAGGCGGAAGCCGCCGATCGCAGCGACGACCAAGGACACCACGAGCACCGTCATCCAGGTATTCCTGCTCACAACGCAACTCCTCGAAGCGCAACTTGGCACCAGGCGCGTCCGCTTGCGAGGAGACGCTGAGTCTTCCCCCGGCCGGCTCGTCACGAACCTGATGGATCGCACCCGGGGTACTCTGGCCGATGGTTTCGGAACCTGGCCGGGAGCCCGTGGGCGTCTCGACTGGGACCCACGCTCTGCTCGACGTCGGGAAGGATCCGACCGTGCTCGTCGTCGGGAAGGATCCGACCGTGGGTAGCGCCAGACGGCCTCTCCGGCCTTGTGACACTACCGTGGGTCGGGCCTGCTGCTGCACAGATGGCGCGACGGCGTCAGCGCGAGCCCGTGGACGGGGAGGACCCGACCGCCGCGGCCCGTGGACGGGGAGGACCCGACCGTGGGTAGGCGCCAGACGGCCTCTCCGGCCTTGTGGCACTACCCTGGGTCGGGCCTGCTGCTGCTGCTGCTGCTGCT
>JAHBXY010000183.1 GCA_019636275.1 Planctomycetota bacterium
CCGCCTGGGCTGCAGCGCCGCAGCCGTGGGACGGAGCTCGCGGAGGCGGGCCACACCGACGACCCGCGCGCGCCCCCCCTCGCCCGGCATCCGCGGCCGCAGCCGTCGATCACACTAACGTTCTTCCAGTGCGTAGGCGGTGCGCAGCTCGGCCGGGCGCCCGTCGACGGTGGCGCGCGGCGAGCGGGCGGCGAGGCGCACGTGGCGCGGCGGGAGCTGCACGCGGCCGGCGGGGGCGTCGACCGGCGACCAGGCGCCGTCGATCAGCACCTCGGGCCAGCGCCGCTCGAGCGTCTGGCCGTCCTTCGTCAGCTCGAGGCCGTGCGCGACGCGCGCCTCGACCCCGCGCGCGCTGGCCGCCTCGGCCCAGGCGGCGGGCTCGAGCGTCGGCGACACGTCCTCGAGCCCGGGCGGGAGGGCGCGCGCGCCCCCGTCGCGGCGGTCGATCACCGCGCGCACGCTCACGGCCGCCGCGCCGACGCGCAGGACGCGGTCGCCCCCGGCCTCCTCGAGCGCGAGCGCGCCGGGCGGCCCGGCCTCCACGGCCAGGCTGGAGACGGTCTGGAAGAGGTCGGACGCGGGCAGCGGGAGCCACAGCACGACCTCGCCCGACGACCCGGCGACGACCTCGCTCCGGGCCACGAGCACGAAGCGCGGCGGCGCCCCCGGCTCGTCGGTGGCCTCGCGCCGCACGAGCACGAGGTCGTGGCGCGCGTCGGGGCCGCGGCAGCCGACGAGGGCCAGCAAGGAGGCGAGCGCGAGGGCGGCCCTGGCAGGACGGTGCATGGGTGCGCCCCCGTGATAGGGGACGCGGCGCCGGCGCGCAACCGTCGCGCAGCCCCGTTCACCCGATGCGGCGGAGGACGAAGACGGCGCTGCCGTCGATCTGCTCCAGCGCCATGGGCCGGTCGAGGTCGTAGCGGCGGTCGAAGACCGCGGCGACCTCCAGGGCGCCGCCGGCGGCGCCGGCCAGCAGCGCGCGCGCCTGGGCGCGCGTGTAGGTGCGCAGCGGCTGCCGCGACTCGATGCGCCGCCGCGCGCCCCGCTCGGTCACGTCGAGCCGCACCTGCATGGTCTCGACCCGCCGCACCGGGTCGGCGTCGCCCAGCCCCTCGATCCGCCCGGCGACGTGGACGTCGCCGCGCCGCGTCTCCCACTCCTCGAGCGAGTCCTCCCGGGTCATCCCGCCGGTCACGTCGAAGCCCAGGACATAGATCCCGCCCGGGCGCAGGGCGCGCGCGACGCCCTCGAGGTGGCCGCGCGCGGCCTCCTCGTCGAGGAGGTGGCGGAAGGAGTCGATCAGGCAGTAGGCCAGGTCGAACGCCCCGGGCGCGACGGCGAAGCGGCCCGCGTCGGCCTGGAAGGCCGGGCAGCCGGTCGAGCGGGCGAAGCGCACCATGGCCGGGTTGAGGTCGAAGCCCACCGCGCCAGGGACGACGCGCAGGAGCCGCCCCGTGCCGCAGAACGGCTCGAGCGCCCGCCGGGGCGCGCGCCCGAGGCCCAGCCTCGCCGCGGCGTCGAGGAGGAAGTCGCGCTCGCGGCTGGCGTCCCAGCCGAAGAGCACGTCGTAGTAGCGCGCCTCGTCGTACCAGTCGCTCACGGTCGCTCGCCCACGCTCACCGCGGGGGAGTGTATCCGGGCCCCGCGCGCGGTATCGTCCGGGCGTGCACCAGGTCGTGACCCACCTGACGAAGCGGATCGCCGCCGCCCACAAGGCCGCCCTCGACGTGCTGAACGAGGTCGAGCGGCAGGTCGAGGCCCAGGGCAAGCAGCTCGACGACGTGTCGCAGGGGCGCCGCTTCGACGAGGAGCAGGCCGCCGCGCAGGCGCGCCTCGTCGGCGCCCTGCAGGAGGCCATGGCCTTGCTCGAGGACGCCGAGGGCTCGCTCGGTGACGCCCAGCGGCTCCTCGAGGAGCTCGAGCGGCCCTAGAGGCCCGGCCGGAAGTGCGCCAGGCCGCTGCCTCGAACGGGCCGGGCGGCCGGGGGTCCCTGTGCTCGGCCGCGCATGTGCCCGTAGTTCCTCGAAACGTGAGACAGCAGCGGCCGAGCACACGGATCCCCCGGCATCATCGATGAGGCTAGAGGGCCGGCTGGAAGGCCGCGAAGCGGCTTTCCGCCGGCCCTCTAGCCCGTCTCGCCTTGCCGCGCCGCTCCCCCGGGTTTAGCCTCGCGGCCCCTGGAGGTCGGTCATGGGGCTCCTCGACGGCAAGGTGGCGATCGTGACGGGCGCGGGCGGCGGGATCGGCCGCTGCCACGCCCTGCTCCTGGCCCGCGAGGGCGCCCGCGTCGTGGTCAACGACCTCGGCGTGGCCCGCGACGGCTCGGCCGCCGGCCAGCGCATGGCCGACCAGGTCGTGGCCGAGATCGAGGCCCAGGGCGGGAAGGCGGCCGCCAGCTACGACTCGGTCGCCACGCGCGAGGGCGCCCAGGCGCTGCTGAAGACCGCGCTCGACGCGTTCGGCCGGGCCGACATCCTGGTCAACAACGCCGGGATCCTGCGCGACAAGACGCTCCTCAAGCTCGACGACGAGGCCTTCGACCTCGTGATCGCCGTGCACCTGCGCGGCACCTACGTCTGCTCGCAGGTCTTCGCCGAGCACGTCAAGGCGCGCGCCGAGCAGGGCGACCGCGGCGGGCGGATCATCAACACGAGCTCGTACGCGGGCCTGATCGGCAACTTCGGGCAGACGAACTACGCCGCGGCCAAGGCCGGCATCTACGCCATGACCAAGGTCTGGGCGCTCGAGCTGGCCAAGCTGGGCGTCACGGTCAACTGCATCGCCCCCATGGCCAAGACGCGCATGACCGAGGACATCGAGGCGGTGCCCGAGACCATGCTCCCCGAGCAGGTGGCGCCGATGGTCCTGTACCTGGCCTCGGAGCTCGCCGCCGAGGTCAACGGGCGGGTGTTCGGGATCCACGGCCAGCAGCTCCTCGAATACAAGATGCTGATGACCGAGGGGGTGACCAAGCCCGGCAAGGAGCTGTGGACCCCGCAGGAGATCCACGACAAGCTGCCGCAGATCGCCGCCGACCGGCCGGCGGCCCCCGGCGCCGCGGCCGCCGCCCCAGCGACCGCCGCGCCCCCCGCGGCCCCCGCCGGCGACGAGGCCGTGATCGAGACCGCCTTCACGCTCCTGCCGCAGGTGTTCGTGCCGGAGCGGGCGAAGGGCTGGAAGGCCACGATCCACTTCGACATCGCCGGGACGTCGCCCTGGACGGTGACGATCGACGACCAGGGCTGCCGCACCGAGAAGGGCAAGGCGGGCGCGCCCACGTGCGTGGTCACCGTCGACAAGGCCACCTACGCGCAGGTCCTCACCGGCCAGGAGAAGCCCGAGAAGGCGTTCATGGCCGGCAAGATCAAGGCCACGAACCTGGGCGACATGATGAAGTTCGGCTCGGCCTTCGACATGAAGAAGGCCCGCGAGCTGGCCGCGTCCCACGCGCCGAAGGCGGCCGCCGCGCCGGCCGCCGCCGCCGCCCCCGCCGCCGCGCTCACCCCCGAGCAGGTGATCGACCAGGCCTTCGCGCTCCTGCCGCAGGTCTTCGTGCCCGAGCGGGCGAAGGGCTGGAAGGCCACGATCCACTTCGACATCGCCGGCGCCTCGCCCTGGACGGTGACGATCGACGACCGGGGCTGCCGCACCGAGAAGGGCAAGGCCGGGGCGCCGACGTGCGTGGTGACGGTCGACAAGGACACGTACGCGCAGATCCTCACCGGCCAGGAGAAGCCCGAGAAGGCCTTCATGGCCGGCAAGATCAAGGCCACGAACCTGGGCGACATGATGAAGTTCGGCTCGGCCTTCGACATGAAGAAGGCCCGCGAGCTGGCCGCGTCGCACGCGCCCAAGGCCGCTCATGCCGCCGGCGTCGCCGCCCCGCAGGCCGCCGTCGTCGCCCCGCAGGCCGGCGCGGCGAGCCCGGCCGCGGTCGTCGCTCGCGGCTTCGAGGTCCTGCCCGGCGTGTTCCAGCCCCAGCACGCCGCCGGCTGGAAGGCGGCGCTCGTGTTCGACGTCGCCGGCGCCGGCGAGTGGACGGTGCGCGTCCAGGACGGGACCTGCGCGGTCACGCGCGGCAAGGCGGACGACGCCACCTGCGTGATCAAGGCCACGGCCGACGACTACGGCAAGCTGCTCACGGGCGAGCTCAAGGCCGAGCAAGCGTTCATGCAGCGGCGCGTCACGGCGTCGAACCTCGGCGACATGATGAAGTTCGGCCGCGCCTTCGACATGAAGAAGGCGGCCGAGCAGCTCCGCCAGGCGGCGCCGGCGGCCGCCCCGGCCGCGCCGTCGGCCGCCCCGGCCGCGCCGAAGGCCGGCGGCATGGACCGGGCCGCGATCGGGCGGCGCTTCGCCAGCCCCGAGCCGCAGTTCGCCCGGCCCGAGCACATGCGCCTGTTCGCCCGGGCCACCGAGGACGAGAACGCCGCCTACCTCGACGAGGCCCGGCCCGGCGGCGTGGTCGCGCCGCCCATGTTCGCCGTGCGCCTGCTCAAGGACGCGCTCTTCCGCACGGTCGGCGACCCGGCGCTCGGCGCCGACCTCATGCGCCTCGTCCACGGCGAGCAGGACATGGAGTTCCTGCGCCCGCTGCGCCCCTGGGACCTCGTGGCCGCCCGCTGCGAGGTGACCGGGATCGAGGAGAAGTCCACGGGCGAGCTGCTGCAGGTCGAGGAGCGCCTCCTCGTCGACGGCCAGCTCGCCGTGCGCGTGCGCGCGTCGATGTTCATCCGCGACCCGAACAAGAAGAAGGCCGCCGGCGGCGAGCCGGCGGCCGCCGAGGCCGCGCCCCCGCGCGCGGTCGCCTGGAAGGACCAGGTGACCGTCGCCCCGGACCAGAGCCTGCGCTACGCCGAGGCCTCGCTCGACAACAACCCGATCCACACCGACCCCGAGGTGGCGAAGCTCGCCGGCTTCCCCGGCGTGATCCTCCAGGGCCTGTGCACCATGTCGTTCGCGTGCCGCGCCGTGGTCAACGCCGCCGCCGGCGGCGACCCGCTGCGCCTGCGCCGCCTGGCCGCGCGCTTCTCCCGGCCGGTCCTCATGGGCGACGTGCTCACCGTCGAGGGCTGGGACCAGGACGAGCGCGAGGGGGTCCGCTCGTACGGGTTCCGCATCGTCAACCAGAAGGGCGACGAGGTGATCACCCACGGCGTCGCCGAGGTCTCGGCTGCGGCGCACGATGGCGGGCGCTGACGCGCGCGGACTCGCTCGAAGTAGTCACTACGACGTCGCTCGTCCGCGCGCGTCATCGCTCGAAGTAGTCACCACGACGTCGCTCGTCCGCGCGCGTCATCGCCTCGCCCTCGTGCGCCTCGCGGCTGCGGCGCACGGCGGGGCGGGCGCTGACGCGCGCAGACTCGCTTGAAGAGTCACCACGACGTCGCTCGTCCGCGCGCCGGCCCGCGGCGAGGTAGAACCGGGGGGTGATCCCACCCTTCGGCCGCCCGTTCGCCCCGCTGCCGCCGCTCCTGGCCCGGCTCCACGCCCTCCTCGAGGCGCACGCCGAGGAGACCGAGGAGGGCGTGCTCATCATCGAGCAGGACCGGCGCCCCGGCGCCGGACCGGCGGCCCTGCCGGTCGTCGTCTTCGTCCCGGCGCGTCCGCGGCCCGAGGCCGCGGCCGGCCGGGCGGCGCCCGAGCTCATCGCCGAGGTCGTCCTCCCGGGCGCCGAGCCGCGCGAGGCGCGCTACGCCCGCGCGGGGGTGCGCGAGTACTGGCGCGTGGAGCCACGCGACGCCGGGCCGCCCCGGGTGGTCGTGGCGACCGAGCCTGACGGCGAGACGGGGCGCTTCCGGATCGAGGTCGCCTTCGAGGGCGCCGAGCCCGTCCGCTCGGGCGTCCTCCCCGGCCTCGTCCTCCGGCCCGCGGACCTGCTCGAGGCGTAAGTCGCACAACGGAAGGCGCCCCGCGCGCCCGATGCGATTTCGGCCCGCCCCCGGCGGGCGCTATCATTCGAGTCCTCCGCCTCCGAGCCCCGAGGGACTTGCATGCCGATCAAGCCCCCCGCCTTCGACACGCTCTGGGCCAACTACCCCGTTGGCAGCTCCCCCGACGTGCGCCGCGCGATCGGCGGGCAGGTCGACAACGACAACTACGCGAACACCTGCGCCATCCGCGTCAGCCGCACGCTGAACCTCTCGGGGCAGCCGATCAAGCCGGCGGAGGGCCTCCTGACCGTGCGCGGCGGCGACGGCAAGCGCTACGCGCTGCGCATGAAGGAGCTGACCAACTACCTCAAGGCCCGCTGGGGCAAGCCGCAGGTGTCGGTCAAGAAGCCCAACGGCGACAAGTCGAAGTTCGACGGCAAGAAGGGCGTGATCTCGTTCCTGGGGATCCCCGGCTACACCGGCGGCGGCCACATCGACCTGTGGGACGGCGCGCAGACGCAGACGGGCGACTACTTCGACTCGAACGAGGTCCTCCTGTGGGAGGCGCCGCAGGTCGCGGCCGCGGCGCCCGAGGAGGCCCCCGAGGCCGAGGACACGGACCAGGACACCGACGACGCGCCGCCCTGGGAGCTCGAGCCCTCGGACGACCAGGCGGGAGAGCCCGAGCCGGCGGTCCACCCGGCCCGCGGCACGCCCGCCGACCCCACGCTGGCGCCGGAGGACGACGCCAGGGAGCAGGGCGACGGCGGCTCGCCCGCCCCCGACGTCGACGACGACGACACGCCGCCCCGGGGGCAGCCGGCGGAGGAGACCACCTCCGGCGGCGCCGCGCCGGCCGGCGACGACGACCCCCCCTTCTACGTCCCGCCTGGCGAGTCGATCGAGGTCCCCTACGAGGTCCTCTGCCAGCCGCCGCCCGCGACCCGCTCGGTCGCGGAGGTCTACCGGCACGGGATCATGGGCGACCCGATCGCCACCCACACGCTGGTCGATCAGGGGGCCAGCACGCTGACGATCCCGCTCTCGAGCCGCTCGATCGACGACTCGCCCCTGTTCGTGCGCTTCACCTTCGAGAAGGAGGGCGCGCGCCAGCCGCTGACGACGGTCGACCGCGCCTTCGCGCTGGGCGAGCCTGAGGTGCGCGAGGTCGTCGCCCCGCAGGACGCGCGGCCCGGCGACTCCATCCACCTGGCCGTCACCGGCTGGGCCGCCCACGCCTACGACCAGCCGGGCCGGCCGACCTTCTTCCCCGAGCCGCTCGACGAAGGGCGGGTGCCGGCCGAGGCCAAGCAGGACGTGCGCTGGCGCGCCGACGGCGCGGCGCTGGACGTGACCGGCCACGAGGTCGACTGGACGGTCCCCGAGGACCGCGCCACGGGCGGCGACGTCCTGCTCGAGGCGTTCCGCCGCGACGGCGTGCCGGGCACGGCCTACGCCGTCGCCCGGGTGAAGCTCTGCCGGGCGTCGATCCACGGCGCCGCGGCCGGCGCCGCGCGCCCCGCCCCGATGGCCGTCGTCCCGAAGGACGGCTCGGTGCGCTTCAAGGCGCACGTCGACCCGGCGATCGAGGGCGCCTGGTCCTGGTCGTGCGAGAGCGACAAGGTGCAGCTCACGCCCTCGTCCAGCGGGCGCGTCTGCACGGTCAAGGGCCTCACCGAGAGCGACGAGGCCGGCGACGTGACCCTCAAGGCCACGCTGACGTCCGACGCGACCGGCGCCACCTACGAGGCGGAGCACGTCGTCTCGGTGCGCCCCGGCCTGGCGGTCCGCGCCCGTGACGGCGGCGAGCCGAGCAAGTTCGTCCCCCTGTGGCACGCGCAGACGTTCAAGGCCTGCGTGCCCGCGGGCTGGCGCGGCCGCTTCGAGTGGCGCACGTCGAGCCCGAACCTGCGCCTGCGGGGCGCGACGACGCAGGTGGTCACCGTGATCGGCAGGACGAGCCACAGCGACGGCCTCGACGCCGAGACGCTCGAGGTGACCTTCACGCCCGACGATGGCGGCGAGGCCCTGACCGTGACCCACACGGTGGCCGTGATCCGCGTCATCTTCTCGGCCGCGACGAACCAGCGCTACGGGTTCGACAACATGGACTTCGCCGAGGCGCCGCACCTGTCCGTGCGCAAGTCCGACTCGACCACCGTGCGCGTGCGCATCCAGGGCGGCGCGACGTCGGACGACCTGCGCTTCACGACGGACGACGCGACGACCGCCGACGCGAGCCCGCCGCCCGCCGGCGAGACCGAGTTCGACCTGACGGTCAACGGCAAGGCCAAGAACAAGGCCGAGACGGCGATCAAGGCCCGGCTCGACGCGGAAGACGGGCCGTTCTGCTCCTGGCCGCTGATGGTGAACGTCTACAAGCTCAAGGACATGACGCTCACCCTCTACCACGTGAGCGACTCCACCTCGGACTCGACGGCGCTCGAGCGCCGCCTGGACGTCGCCGAGGCCGAGCGGGTCATCAACGCCTGGTACCGGCCGGCGGTGGCGCGCATCCGCATCACCGACGGCGGCGCGCTCGACTCGCCGTTCGACAAGAACTTCAACGGCCGCCTGGACCTCGAGCCGGCCGGGACGTCCGAGGAGGAGCGGGAGGTCAAGGCCGCCCTGACCGCGCCGGGCAAGAAGGCCGTCCTCGTGCGGGACCTCAGCTGGCTGTTCCTCCTGCGGGAGGACGCGCCGGCGGGGGCCACCGTCCTCAAGCTGAAGGCCTCCTACGCGCGGTCGATGCGCTTCATCGTGGACGGCAACACCTACACCGTCGGCAGCGGCGCGGACGCGGAGCGGGTGACCGTCCAGAGCAAGTCGGGGACGGATGTCACGCTCGCCGCGCCGCTCGAGCGCGAGAAGACGACGTCCGACGGGCTGCTCTGGCCCCTCAACGGGCTCAGCGGCGACCCGTTCTACGTGAAGGAGCGGGGCAACACGGTCGTGCGCAACCGGCGCACGCTCGGCCACGAGAACGGCCACGAGCAGATGGCCTACGCGGACGTGGTCAACGACCGGCTGCTCATGCACTTCTCGGCGGACCGGGTGGACACGAGGATCCGCTTCAAGCCGCAGCCGAAGAAGTACGCCGAGGGCGAAGAGAACCAATGGGACCGGGTGCCGCGCGACGCGTGAGCCGGGCGCTGGCCGCGCTCCTCGCGCTGCTCCTCGGCGGGGCGGCGCGGGCGCAGCAGGAGGGGCGGGGGATGGACGGCGTCGAGGCGGCGCTCGCGCGCCTGCGGGAGGACCGCTTCCGCGGCGACCTCTCGGCCTTCGTGCAGGACGGCCGCGTGCGATCGGCGGCGCTCGCCCGCGCGGCGCAGGCGCTGCGCGAGGAGCGCGGGGAGGCGCGCGAGGAGGTCGCGCGCCTGGTCGTCGCGCTGGGCACCGAGACCGACCCGCTGCGCGCCCGCGGAGCGCTCGTGGTCCGCGACCCCTCGGTCGTCGCCGTCCTCGTGACTGACGGCCTCCTCCTCGCCGACCCCGCCAAGGACGTCGTCCTGGACGCCCTGCGCCTGCACGTGCCGGCGCCGCTCCTCGCGCCGCACACGGCCGCCCTCCTCGAGGATCTGCGACGCGCGCCCGACGCCAGCATGCTCCTCGTCCTGGCCCGGCTGAAGCCGCCCGAGGGCGCCGCCGCGCTCGAGGCGCTGCTGAAGCGCGAGCCCGCGTGGGAGCGCGAGCCCGAGACCCGACTCGCGCGCGCCGCCCTCGGCGACGAGCGGCTCGAGGAGGAGCTCGTCGACGCGTTCCTCGCCGCGACCGACCCCGAGCGCAAGGTGGCCCTCGCGCGCGACCTCGGCCGCGTGGCCTCCGAGCGAGCGCTCCGCGCCCTCGCGTCCGAGCTGCGCACCGAACTGGTCGTGCGCGAGCCCTACACCGAGCGCTCGGCGCGCCTCGACCTCCTCGAGGCCCTCGTGCCGAGCTTCCTCGAGGAGCCGGCGCTCCTGCCCCATCGGATCCTCTCCGACGAGGACTACGGCCGGGTCGAGGCGTGGGCGGAGCAGCGCTTCGGCATCGTCTGGGACCGCCCGCGGCCGCCGTTCATGACGAAGCACGGGATCCCGCACCCGCCGGACGGAGGGGACTAAATGGGCGACCACGATTCCGCGATGGTGCCCGCTATGCCGCGACGAAGCGCCGGTGGCGCCGGGCCGCGTGGGCGCGCCGCATGTTCTTGGCGACCTGACGCGCACGGCCCTCGGCCGTCCTCTGGCCGACAGGCAGTCGGAGCCAGCGGGTGACCGCCGCCATGAGCGCCTCGATCGTCTTGTGGCGGTGGTTGCGGGTGACGTTGGCGTGCAGGGTGCCCCAAAGGCGCTCGATCTTGTTCGCGTCGGGGCAGTAGGGCGGCAAGAAGTGGAGGACGATCCTGCCGCTGAGCTTGGCCAGCGCGGCCTGGGTCTTCTTCGACGAGTGGATCACGTAGTTGTCCAGCACGACGTGGATACGCTTGGCCGCGGGGTAGGCCCTTTCGGGCGCCAAAGCAGCGCGATGAAAGCTCGCTGTTCTGGGTCAGACGCGACAACGAGCTTGCGGGTCCTCGCGTCCAGCTCCCGCGACGTAGCGCTTGGCGTTCTTTCCCGGCGTCATGACGGAGGTTGACGACCACGAAGGCTCCAGTCGCGCCCGATCTTCGGGTTCAGGTGGATGTCGACCTCGTCGGAGAATGCCGCGACGTCGTGTTTGGGCAGTCTGCGGAGCAGCGCGCGGCGCGATCTCACGAAGTCGCTTGTTCCTGCGCCTCTTGCTCCAGGGGCACGCGACGACGGGCTTGGCCACTTTCCAGCGAGCACCGACGCGTTCGAGCGCCCCGCGCGACGGTGGAGACGCTCACCTCGGCGATCCCAGCCTCCCGAAGGGTTAGCGCGAAGGGCTCGCGGGTCCCGTTGGGCGTTCCCAGCCCATGCTCGCCGGGCATGGGCGAGAGTTCGAGGAGCGCAGCGAGCAGGTCGTCGTCGATCTTCGGGGCGCCGTTGTCGGCAACGCTTGTCGAAGGCCGTGTATACCCTCCGTAGGTAACGGCGAGCCGCGTTTGCGGCCGTGGACGGCGCGCACTCAGTGCCCTCGCGACTTGATTGCACAGCCCGCGGGCGTAAGCGAGGACCGCCTGGCACCGGACGCGGTAGTGCGGGTCCGTGCTCTTTCGCATCGCCTTCAGCAGCTGGCGTCGTTCGTGACGCCGCAGCTCGATAACAAGCTTCATCGGGTGCTCCCGACGATCGTGGCCGCCAAGCTCAGCGATCGTCGGGAGCCTCTTTATCCGGAGACTCCGACAACTGGGGATTCCCGGCCACACCACGTCCACGCGGGCGCATAAGGGCCGTCGGCGCGCGGGTTAGCCCACGACCATCGAGGATCGTGGTCGGTGATTTAGACTGGAGGCGAACCCGAATGGGTTGGCGCATGTGACTGCCGCGCCGACTCGTTCCCGTTCCCGTTCCCGTTTCCGTTCCCGTTCCCGTTTCCGTTCCCGTTCCCGTTCCGGAACCGAGTGCGCAGCGTGCGGACGAGCAAACGCTGCTCGCAGGTCGAGACAACGACAACGACCTCGGAGGTGCGGGAACGGGAACGGGAACGGGAACGGGAACGGAAGACTCGACCGAGACTTGGCCCTGACCATTCGGCATGGGACTGGAGGCGCCAGGCAGCTGCGCCTGCCTCCGGCGCGCGAGCTCGTCATCGACACGCCGAGCCCCACGGGTGGAATGGAACCACAAGCGAGGCGAGGGCGCGGAGGCCGAGGCGAGGGGGGAGCGCGCGCGGCCGCCGTTCATGACGAAGCACGGGATCCCGCACCCGCCGGAGGAGGAAGGCGACTAGGGCCTGCCTTCAACACGCAAGCTCGTGATCGACACGCCGAGCCCCACGTGTGGAATGGAACCACAAGCGAGGCGAGGGCGCGGAGGCCGAGGCGAGGGGGGAGCGCGCGCGGGTCGTATCGATCGCCGGATCCTCGGTGGGCCGCCGGAGCAAGCGGGAGGCCCGCGGCTGCGGACGACCGTGAGCGATAGGGTCCGCCTGGACTGCAGCGCCGCAGCCGCGGGACGGAGCTTGCGGAGGCGGGCCACACCGACGACCCGCGCGCGCCCCCCCTCGCCCGGCATCCGCGGCCGCAGCCGTCGATCACACGACGATCAGGCTTCCTGGATGCGTACGACCAGGTCGCGCCGCGCCAGCTCGTCGAGGAAGCGGCGCGGGTCGATGCAGCGCTCCTGCGGCAGCGCGCCCTTCGCGGCCACCTCGCCGCGGGCGAGCATGAGGAGCACGATCGTGGCCGGGAAGGCCGTCGCGCGCATCATGGCCGTGAGGCCGTGCTCGACGTCGGGGTACTCGATCATCTCATAGACGCGGCGCAGGGCCTTGCCGTCGCGCGTCCCGAGCGCCGTGAGGCGCACGAGCACGACGTCGGGCTCGCCGCGGTCGAGGGCGGGCCCGGCCAGGCGGGCGAAGAGCGCCCGCGGGCGGACGGCGGCGCCGTCGACCTCGACGGGCGCGCTCGAGAGGAGCCCCAGGCGCTTGATCGCCTGGAAGACCTTCCCGTGGCCGGGGTAGCGGATCGTCTTGTAGGAGAGGCGGCGCACCTTGCCGCGGTACGTGTCGGGCAGCGTCGACGTGCCGCCCGACGTGTTGAAGGCCTCGAGCGTCCCGAACGGGGCCGGGAACTCGAGCGCCTCGATGTCGTCGAGCGACGGGACGCGCCGCGGCTCGCCGCCCTCGAGGACCACGGCGTCCTCGACGTACTCGTTGATCAGCCCCTCGACGCTGAACACGAGCGAGTAGTCGAGGAGCCCGCCGCGCTGCTGCGGCAGCCCGCCGACGCGGATGTCGAGCTCGTCCACCCGGTCGAAGGCCGCGACGGCGTGCGCGGCCAGGACCGAGACCATGCCGGGCGCCAGCCCGCAGTCGGGGACGATCGTCACCCCGGCCTCGCGGGCCTGGGCGTCGAGCGCCAGCTCCTGGGCCACGACGTCGTTGTTGCCGCCGAGGTCGCAGAACGAGCAGCCGGCGCGCACGGCGGCGCGGGCCAGGCCGGCGTTGAAGCGGTAGGGCACGGCCGAGAGCGCCGCCCGGGCGCCCTTCAGGAGGGCCTCGGCGGCCGCCGGGTCGCCGGCGTCGAGCGTCGCCGCCACGACGCGCGGGTCGCGCCAGCGCTGCGCCAGGGCGCGCGCGCGGGCCGCGTCGGCGTCGGCGACGACGACCTCGGTCACGTCCTGCTGCTGCACCAGGTCGTAGCAGGCGGCCTGCGCCTGCAGGCCGGCCCCAAGGATCACCACGCGCATGTCACGCCCCCGCGGCCGGGCCGCCCCCCCGCACCTGCCGACAGAAGCCGACGAACCCGCGCGCCAGCTCCTCGAGCCGCGCCTGCACGATCGCGTCCTGCACCTGCCCGGCGGGGTCGAGGGCCCGGTGCACCTCTCGCACGTAGACGGAGTGGCCGTAGATGTGCGCCCGGCGGTAGCGGAACACCTGCTGCAGGTGCTCGACCGCGCGCAGGCCGCCCCACTCGCCGGCGGCGATCCCGACGAAGCCGGCGCCGAGGCCCTGGAGGCTCTCGGGGAACTTCAGGAGGTCGATGAAGTACTTCAGCGCGCCCGGGTAGCTGCCGTTGTACTCCGGCACGACCGTGAGGACGCCCTCGGCGGCCGAGATCGCCGCCTGGTACGGCTGGAACGAGGGCGGCGGGTTGCCGTAGCTCGTGGGCACGAACAGGTCGCCCGGCAGGTCCTCGAGGTTCATGAGGCGCGCCTCGGCGCCGGCCGCCTCGAGCAGCGGGACGAGCGCGCGCGCGACCTGGAGGGTCCGCGAGCGAGGGCGGTTGCTCCCTGACAGGACGACGATCATGCGGCGTAGCATACCCGGTCGGGAGGCGTGGTCGCGGCGTGCTGGTGCTGGACGGGGCGCAGGGCGAGGGCGGCGGGCAGGTGCTGCGCACGGCGCTGGGGCTGTCGCTGCTCACGGGGACGCCGTTCCGGATCGAGCGCATCCGCGCCAACCGGAGCCCGCCGGGGCTCCGCCGCCAGCACCTCACGGCGGTCGAGGCCGCCGCGGCGGTCGGCGACGCGGAGGTCGTCGGGGCCGGCGTCGGCGCGAGCGCGCTGACCTTCTCGCCGCGGCGCGTGCGCACGGGCGACTTCCGCTTCGCCGTGGGCACGGCCGGGAGCTGCACGCTGGTCCTGCAGACCGTGCTCCCGGCGCTCATGCTCCAGGACGCGCCCTCGCGGCTCGTGCTCGAGGGCGGCACGCACAACCCCATGGCCCCGCCGTTCGACTTCCTCGCGCGCGTCTACGCGCCGCTCCTCGCGCGCCTGGGGCCGCGCCTGACGCTCGAGCTCGAGCGGCCGGGCTTCTACCCGGCCGGCGGCGGGCGGCTCGTGGCCGAGGTCGCCCCGGTCCCCGCCCTGCGCGGGCTCGAGCTGCTCGAGCGCGGGCCGATCGTGGCCACGCGCGCCACGGCGCTCGTGTGCCACCTGCCGCGCCACGTGGGCGAGCGCGAGCTCGACGTCGTGCGCAGGAAGCTCCGCTGGGCGCCGGGCGACCTCGAGGTCGTCGACGACGACCGGGCCCTCGGGCCGGGCAACGCGCTCCTGCTCGAGGTCGAGACCCGCCACGCGCGCGAGGTGGTGACCGGCTTCGGTCAGCGCGGCGTGCGCGCCGAGGACGTCGCGCGCGGGGCGGTGGCGGAGCTCCAGCGCTGGCTCGACGCCGACGTCCCCGTGGGCGAGCACCTGTGCGACCAGCTCCTCCTGCTCCTGGCGATCGCCGGCGAGGGGGCCTTCCGCACGCTCCCGCTCTCGGGCCACGCCACGACCCAGCTCGACGTCATGTCGCGCTTCCTGCCGGCCCGCGTCCAGGTCAGCGACGACGCCGCGCCGGTGGTGCGGGTCACGCGTGGCTGAGGTGCTGGTCCTCCTCGCGCCCGGGGCCGGGGCGCCGTCGACCTCGCCCTGGATGCAGGCCTGGGCGCGCCGCCTCCGCGCGCTGGGCCCCGTGGTCGCGCTCGACTACCCCTACGCCCTGGCCGGGCGCCGGCGGCCCGACCGCCTGCCCGCCCTGATCGCCGCGCACCGCGAGGCGCTCCGGGCGGCGCGACAGGCGCACCCGGGCCTGCCGGTGGTCCTCGCCGGCAAGTCCATGGGCTCGCGCGTGGGCTGCCACGTGGCCCTCGAGGAGCCGGGCGTGCGCGCGCTCGTGTGCCTGGGCTACCCGCTGGTCGGGGCGACGGGCAAGGTGCGCGACGAGGTGCTCCTGGCCCTGCGCACGCCCGCGCTGTTCGTGCAGGGGACGCGCGACCGCCTCTGCCCGCTCGACCGCCTGGCGGCCGTGCGGGCGCGCATGACGGCGCCGTCGGCGCTGCACGTGGTCGAGGCGGGCGACCACTCGCTCCTGGCCACGAAGGCCTGGCTGCGCGCGGCCGGGCGGACCCAGGACGACGTCGACGCCGAGGTCCTGCGCGCCGTGGCAGCCTTCATTGCGGCGCCCGGGGCGTGAACCCCGGGGCGAAGGGTCTTCGAACGCGCAGACTCTTGATCGACGCGCCGCCCCCCCCCCGGGCGCGACTAGCGCGGCTCGTGGGTCGAGGCCGGGAGCGACTTGGTGGTCCCCTCGGCGGGGGCGGCGGCCGGCGCCTGCGCGCTGACCTGCCCCTCGGCCAGGCGGTCGAGGTAGACGAACCCGTAGCGGGTCTTGTCCAGCCAGTCGTAGACGCGGTGGATCGGGGTGACGAGCCCCATGTGCGGGACGGCCACGTCGATCATGTTCTTGTAGGCGGAGATCCGCGAGAGCACGCCGATGAGCTGGTGCGTGTGGGCGGTGTAGATCCCGCCGCCCGAGTTGCCGAAGATCGTCGGCGCGTTGACCATCCAGTAGTGGTTCCCGTCGAGGACCTTGTCGCGCGAGGTCAGCTCGCCCGAGGTCGGCAGCGGCGGGTAGCCCAGCGGGCAGCCGATGGCGTAGATCGGTGTGAACACGCGCATGCCCGTCATTTCGACCCGGTCGGGCAGGCTCGCCAGGTGGCGGTGCGGCTGGGGCGAGTCGACCTCGACGAGCGCCAGGTCGAGGCGCCGGTCGTGGGCGACGACGCGCCCGCGGTCGGTGCGCAGGGCCTGGCCGTCCTCGTAGATGTCGACCTCGAGCAGCGCGCCCTCGGCCTCCTTCTGGAGGATGTGCCAGGCGGTGAGCACATAGCTGCGCGCGCGGCCGGGGCCGGTGGCGCGGCTCCACAGGACGCTGCCCGAGCCGACCTCGTGCGTGCCGTTGATGCGCACGGTCGGTCCCATGAGGGCGCGCGAGCGGGCGTCGATGTCCTCCTGCTGGCGCACGTCGGCCAGCATGCGGCCGTGCTCCTCGGCGGCGGCGCGCAGGGCCCGGAGCCGCTCCTCGAGCGCCCCCAGCTCCGTGCGCAGCAGGGCCGCCCCGGCCTCGGTGCGCGCCTCGATCTCCTCGAGCAGGCGGGCGCGGGCCGAGGCCTCGACGATCCGCACGTGGTCGAGGCTCCGGTCGACGTCGCCCACGTCGGTGCGCAGCCGCTGCAGCTCGTGCCGCTGGACGTCGCTCGTCTGGCGCAGCTCGTCGATCGTCCCCCGGGCGTCCGCCAGCTCGCGCTGGAGCGCCAGGAGGAAGGAGCCCAGGAAACCGAGCCCCACGGCGAGCAACGCGGCGCCGGTCACCCGGACGAACCGCATCGAGATGCGATGCATCAGCCCCCCCCGGTCCGGCTGCACCATACAAGTGCGCCCGGGCCGCGCGCAAGGTAAGGTAAATTTTCAAGGGGCCATCCTCGACACTGGCGGAGCGCCGACCTGCGTGGTTGAACTGGATCCCCCGCTCGACGGCCCGGCGAGCCCGACTCCGGGCGATGGCCCGGCGGACGGCGCCGCGCCGCCGCGCCCCCCGGTGGCCCCGCGCCCGGGGGAGAAGGTCGGCCTCGTCCTGGTCCTGTTCGTGGCCACGTTCGCGGGCTACTACGCGGTCGGCCTGACCGCCAGCCACGACACCGCCAAGGGACTCCCGACCGCGCTCGACGCGGCGATCCCGCTCGTCCCGGGCGCCATGTGGCTCTACGCCTGGGTCTACACGGCCATGTTCTATCCGGCCTTCGTCATCCGCTGCCCGTTCCTCTTCCGGCGGGCGGTGCTGAGCTACGCGGTCGTCGTCGTCGTCTCGCTGGTCGCCTGGGTCGCCTACCCCGTGACGTCGCTGACGCTGCCGGGGCGGCCGCCGATGGAGGCGATCGAGCCCGCGAGCTTCCCCCTGTGGGGGCTCAAGCTGAACTACACGCTCGACCCGCCGTTCAACTGCTTCCCGTCGCTCCACATGTCGATCGCCACGGCGGCCGCCCTCGCGGCCGCGCGCGCCCGGCGCCTGTGGGGGCTCCTGGCCGTGCCGCCGGTGGTCGGGATCGCCGTGGCGATCGTGGCCGTCAAGCAGCACTGGATCCTCGACGGCCTCGCCGGCGTGCTCCTGGGCGCCGTCGCCTACGCCGTCGCCGTGCGGCCGGCGCGGGTCGACGGCCGGGGCGAGGACGAGCTGGCCTACGGCTGGCAGGCCCCCGCCGTCTACCTGGCGTTCCACTGCGGCGTCTACGCGGTCCTGTTCGCGCTCTACGTCGCGGGCTGGGCGCCCTGGGCGCGCTGAGGATGGGTCACAACAGAGGAGCAGAGGGAGCAGAGGGCGTACGGGTCGCTCGCCCGGTCCTCGCATGATGCCGAGGAGGTCGCAGCGCGGCCTCCGGCCACGACCAGACAGGACTCACCACGGAGGCCACGGAGGACGTTTCCTGGGAGGTAGCCCTTCCGCTTGGAGCTCTTCTCCGTGCCCTCCGTGTCCTCCGTGGTTGAT
>JAHBXY010000184.1 GCA_019636275.1 Planctomycetota bacterium
CCCGGTGAGCGCCGTCCTGGTCACGCGCGCGCTCCCGCCGGGGCCGGTCGAGCGGCTCGCCGCGTCGGGGCTCGTCGACGACCTGCGCCTCCACCGCGAGGACCGGCCGATGACGCGCGCCGAGCTCCTGGCCGGCGCGGCCGGCTGCCGCGCGCTCCTCACGCAGCTCGTCGACCGCGTCGACGACGAGCTGCTCGCCGCCGCCGGCCCCGGGCTCCGGCTCGTGGCCAACTACGCGGTCGGGCTCGACAACGTCGACCTCGCCGCCTGCACGGCGCGCGGCGTCCTCGTCTCGAACACGCCCGGCGTGCTCACCGAGGCCACGGCCGACCTCGCCTGGGCGCTGGTCCTGGCGGTCACGCGGCGCATCGTCGAGGGCGACCGCCTCGTGCGCCGCGGCGGCTACCCCGGCTGGTCGCCCACCTTCCTCCTCGGGCGCGGGATCACCGGCAAGACGCTCGGCGTCGTGGGCCTGGGCCGGATCGGCGCCGCCGTGGCCCGACGGGCGCGCGCCTCCGGTATGCGCGTCGTCTACGCGTCCCCGACGCCGAAGGGGGTCGCGGCCGAGCTCGCGGCCGAGCGCGTCGAGCTCGACCGGCTCCTGGCCGAGGCCGACGTCGTGAGCCTGCACTGCCCGCTGCGCCCGGACACCCGCCACCTGCTCGACGCGGCGCGGCTGCGGACGATGAAGCCGACGGCCGTCCTGATCAACACGGCGCGCGGCCCGCTCGTCGACGAGGCGGCGCTCGTGCGCGCGCTCGAGGCGGGCTGGCTCGCCGGCGCCGGGCTCGACGTCACCGAGCGCGAGCCGCTGGTCGAGCCCGGGCTGCTCGAGCGCGACGACGTGGTCCTCCTCCCGCACGTGGGCAGCGCCACGCACGAGGCGCGCACGGCCATGGGCGACCTGGCGGTCGACAACGTCCTCGACCTGCTGGCGGGCCGCCCGCCGCGCACGTGCGTGAACGCGCCGTAGCGATCGACGGTCGCAACGGTCGATCCCACCAGGTGGACACGCCCGAGCCACGGACGGAATGGAACCATGAGCGAGGCGAGGGCGCGGACCCGGCATCCGCGGCCGCAGCCGTCGCTCACTCCAGGGCCTGTCCGCAAACACACAGCTTGCGATCGACGCGCTCGAACCCGAGGGGAATGCAACCGCAAGCGAGGCGAGGGCGCGGAGGCCGAGGCGAGGGGGGAGCGCGCGCGGGTCGTATCGATCGCCGGATCCTACGACCCGCGCGCGCCCCCCCTCGCCCGGCATCCGCGGCCGTAGCCGTCGATCACCCTAAAGGAGGTGCTCGAGGAGCTCCTGGCTGGCGCGCGGGATGACCACGTCGCTGACGAGCGCGCCGCGGCGGCGGGCGAGGTCGGCGCCGGTGGCCACGGCCTCCTCGACGTCGCCGGTCTCGCCCGCGACGAGGAAGAAGCCCTTGCCGCCCAGGTGCATGGCCAGGCGCACCTCGATCAGGTCCACGGCGGCCGCCTTCACGGCGGCGTCGGCGGCGAGGACGGTCGTGGGGACGGAGCGGCACTCGACCACGCCCACGGCCTCGGTGACCTCGACGCGCCGCGGCCCGCGGATCGCGGCCACGAGGTCGCGGTGCACGTTGGGGATCTGCATGGCGTCGACCACCGCGTCGCCCGCGACCTCCAGCCCGCGCTCGAACGAGGCCGCGACCTCCTCGACCTCGCCCGCGAACAGCACCACGTAGTGGCCCGGGGTCACGGTGCGCGCCCACAGGAGCCGCACGGGCGAGACCTTGGCCACCGCGTCGGCCGTGTGCACGCCGCGGGCGATGCTCGAGCACTCGATCAGCCCGAGCGCGGGCTCGGCCTGGTCAGGCTGCGTGCGATGACCCAGGCGTTCGGCGTGGTCCACGGGGCCCGGCTGTGAGCGGCGTTGTCGGTCTGCAAGGCGGGCCGGCACGTCGCCGTCCGCCGAGGTCCGGGACGGGGACTCTAAGGCATTGCGGGGCCACGTTCCAGGGCGACTTGAAGCACCCCCGAACACGGAGCGCCCCTTGCGCGTATGAAGCGGCGGAGCCAGGGTGCCGTTACCACCTGGGACACACCCGGGGGGAACGCGCGGGGGGCCGGCGGCCCACCGCCACACACCTCGAGCTCTCGCGGGAGGCGGGCACGGTGAAGAAGTCCTGGGTCGACAGCGGGCGGGTCGAGACGGTCGTGGCCCTGGCGGTCCTCGTGGCCGTGATCGCCCTGTTCGCCAAGTTCTACCGGCCGGCCACCCCGGAGCCCCAGCTCCCCATGGTCGACACCCGCGCCCCGGCGGCCGGCCCGACCTCGTCGGCGCCGGGCTCGTAACTCCCTGCGGTTTGGGCGCCACTGACGCCCACCCCTCTGCGGGTGGGGGCGTCTCAGTCGCGCCCGAGCGCCTCGCGTCCGAGCGCCGTGCGCAGGGCCGCCGCGCGCGGGTCGTCGGGCGGCAGGGCCGCGAGCGCGGCCGCGAGGTCCTCGCGCGCCCTTGCCACGTCGCCCGCGCGTCGCCGCACCGCCGCGCGCGTGAGCAGCGCGTCGGCGCCCCCCGGCTCGAGCCGCACGGCGTTGTCCGCGTCGAGCAGGGCCCCGGCGAGGTCGCCCTGCTCGCCGCGCGCCGCGGCCCGACGCCAATAGGCCGTCGCGAGCCCGGGATCGAGCGCGAGCGCCTCGGTCAGGTCGTGCTCGGCGCGCTCAGGCTCGCCGAGCGCCGCGTGCAGGATCGCCCGCTCGAGCCAGGTCTCCTTGCGCGCCGGGTCGAGCGCCAGCGCCCGCGCGTAGTCGCTGAAGGCGAGCTCCGGCTCGCCGCGCGCCGCCTGCGCGTCGCCGCGCAGGGCCCAGGCCAGCGCCAGCCCGGGGTCGAGCTCGAGCGCGCGGCCGAGGTGGGCCGCCGCGGCCTCGAGCGCCGCCTGCGCCCGATCCGACGCAGAGGTCCTCGCGGCGCGCCGCCTCGGGCGGAGCTCGCCGAGCGCGAGATGCGCCGGCGCCAGCCGAGGCCACGGCGCGGCGCAAGACCATGACGGCGCCAGCCGGGTCCCCCCGCGCGCCGGCGCACGAGCCCGCTTACAGGCACCAGGCCGTGGCCAGCCCGGGGTCGACTCGACCGCTCCGGTCGAGGTCGGCGCGCGCCGGCAATGCCGCCGCGCCGCGCAGGTCGACCCGGTTCACGCGCGCCACGGCGAGGTCGGGGTCGGCTCGACCGCCCGGTCGAGGTCGGCGCGCGCGCCGTCCGGGGTCGCCGAGCCCCTCTTTGCGCCCGCGCCCGCTCGACGAGCGCCCACGGGAAGCGCGCGCCCAGCGCCTCGACCCGGTCGAGGAGCGCGACGGCCTGCGCCGCGTCGCCCGCCGCGAGGGCGCGCTCGGCGCGCGCGAACAGGCCGAACTCGTCCGCCTCGCCGCGCGCGAGGGCGAGCGCGATCAGCCGCTCCAGGGCCGGCGTGATCCGCGAGCCGCGCGGCTCCTGGCGGAGCGTCAGCCGGTGCAGCTCGAGCAGCGCCTCCGGCGAGTCGCCGCGCGCCGCCTCCTCGAGCAGCGCGCGCGCCCGGTCGAGCCGCCCGCCGGCCTCGGCGGCGAGCGCCGCCTCCACCAGCAGGGTCGACGTGCGCCCGCCCAGCGCCAGCGCCTGCTCGACCAGCGCCGCCTCGTCGCGCCCTCGCCGCGCCGGGGCCACGCGCCTCGTGCAGGAGCGCCAGCGCCCGGCCGGGCCGCGCCGCTCCGCGCCCGGGAGCCCGGCCCGCGGCGAGCACCCGACGACGCCCATGGCGACGCCATCGCAATGGTGTCCGGCGGCGCACGGCGCGCGCCGCCGCCGCAGGGCTGACCGGCCGCGCCTCGATCGCTGCGTCCGCCGCGCCAGCGCGCCAGGTCGTCGGCGAGCGCGCCGGCGCCCGGGTAGCGGCGCGCGGGGTCCTTCTCCAGGCAGGCGAGGACGATCGTCTCGAGGTCGCGCGGCACCCCCGGCCGGAGGCGCGTCGGCGGCGGCGGGTCGGCGTGCAGCACGGCCGAGAGCGTCGCCGGCACGCTCGCGCGGCAGAACGGCGGCTGGCCGACGAGCATCTCGTAGAGCGTGGCCCCGAGCGACCACACGTCCGACGCCGGCCCGGCGCGCGTCCCGTCGCCGTCGGCCTGCTCCGGCGACATGTAGGCCGGCGTGCCCAGCACCTGCCCCGTGCTCGTGAGCCCGTCCGCGGCGTCGAGCGCCTTCGCCAGGCCGAAGTCGACCAGCCGCGGCGCGCCCTCCTCGTCGAGGAGCACGTTGTGCGGCTTGACGTCGCGGTGCAGCACCCCCGCCTCGTGCGCGGCCGCGAGCGCCCGCGCGACGCCCTCGGCGACCCGCGCCGCTGCCGCCGGCTCGAGCGGCCCCGCGCGCAGGGCGTCGCGCAGGCTCTGCCCGCGCACCCGCTCCATGACCACGTAGGGCGCGCCCGTCGCCGCGTCGACGCCGTAGGCGTGCACGGCGACGATCCCCGGGTGGGAGAGCCGCGCCGCCGCGCGCGCCTCGACCTCGAAGCGCCGGCGCGCCTCGGGCGTGGCGCCGTGGGCGTGCAGCACCTTGACCGCCACCTCGCGCCCGAGGGCGGGGTCGCGCGCGGCGTAGACCACCCCCATGCCGCCGCGCCCCAGCTCCGCCACGACCTCGAGGTCGCCCACGCGGGCGGGCAGCGCCGGTCCGCTCGCGGGCGCCCCGGCGGCCGAGCCGTGCGTCGGCAGGTCGTCCTCGCACGCGGCCAGGAGCGCGCGCACGGCCAGGCGGGAGTCACCGTCACCGGCCCGGCCGCCCAGGCCGCCGCTCTTTCCGGCGCGCGGTCGACCGCGTCGTCGAGGAGCGTCGTCATCGGCGACGCCGGCGGCGCCCTCGACGCGCCAGCACCGGGCGTCGGGGGCCGCGGCCGCCGAGGACGGCGCCAGCCGCGCCGCCCGCCCAGCCTCGCGCAGGGCGTGGCGCAGGAGCAGCGCCTCGCGCAGGCCGCCGCGCTCCAGCCAGCCGGCGGCCAGGGCCCGGCGCGCGACGCCGAGCGCCGCGAGGTCGTCGGCGGGGAGGTCGTCCGAGCGGGTCATCGGCCTCTCATCGTCGCGGCGTGTAGACGAGCACGCGCGACAGCTCCAGGCGCGGCGTCGGGCCCTCGAACGCTCCCGCGAGGACCGACAGGTAGGTCACGCGGAGGCCCGGCGCGAGGCGCCGCGCCGGGTCGGTCTCGCCGCGCAGGTGCTCCGGGCGGACCTCCAGCTCGTCCCAGGCCCCGGCGCGCCCGGGCGCGACGGCGGAGACGAACGCGGGGAACTCGCCGGCGGCGGAGCAGCGCAGGCGCACTTGCAGCGGCGCCGGCGCCGAGAGCCGGTAGCGCAGCCGCAGCCGGGCGCCCTCGACGTGCTCCCACAGCCCGCCCGCGTCGGCGCCGCGACCGAAGTGCACCTCGGCGCGCTGGTCCTCCGGCGGCGGCGGGTCCGCCGACCCGCGGAAGCGCCCCGTCGACGCGAGGTGCCCCTCGCGCTCGCGCTCGCGCGGGAACGCGTCGCCCCCGGCGCCCGCGAAGGGCTCCGGCCAGGCGCGGAACAGCTCGGCGTAGACGACGCGCTCCGGGTCGACGCGCTCGACGGCGGCCACGTAGTCGGGCCGCCGCGGGCGCGTCGCCCGCACGACCGGCGCGCCGCGCGCGGTCACGGACAGGCGCTCGCCCTCGGCGAGCGCGCGCCCGGGCTGGTCGCCGGTCGGGTCGACGTCGACGCGCCCCGAGTGCACCGTCACGGTCAGGGCGCCCGTGCGCGACAGCTCGAGCTCGGCGTCGCCGCCGCGGACGGTGACGGTCGTGCCGCCCGCCTGGACGCGCAGGCCGTCGGTGCCCGCGGCGAAGCAGCCGCCCTCGTCGAGGCGCAGGCGCGCGTCCGTCCCCTCGGGCGCGAGCGTCACGCGCGCCTCGGGGGCGAGCACGACGCGGTCGCCGCCGTCGGTCGACAGGTCCGTCTCCGCGGCGCCGGCCGGCGGCAAAACGAGCTCGACCGGCCCGCCGGCCGCCCGGACGCGGTCGCCGGCGGCGAGGGTCCCGTCGGCCGGCGCCTCCGTCCAGCCGCCGGCGCGGGCGCCTGCGCGAGGGCGCGGCGCGCAGCCGCGCCACGCGGGCGGCCAGCTCGCGCCGGCGGTCTCGCGCGTGCCCTCGCCGCCGGCGGGCTCCTGCCCCAGGGCCGCGCAGGCGGCGAGCACCCCGAGCGCGCCCAGCGCCGGGCCCAGGCGACCGGCGCTCACGGTCCTGCTCCCCCTCACGCGCGACGCACTCTACCCGCCGCGGGCGCGGGGCGCGACGCCGCGGGGCGACCCGGTGACGGCTTCAACGCGCGCCCGCCGACGGTTCCAATGCGGGCCCTCAGGAGCGCGCGATGACCACGAGCCCGCACGCCGGCAAGCCGGCCGACCCCGCCACGCTGGTGAACGTCCCCCGCCTCGTCACGGCCTACTACGCTGAGCGCCCCGACCCGTCGGTGCCCGAGCAGCGCGTGGCCTTCGGCACGTCGGGGCACCGCGGGTCGTCGCTGCGCGCGTCGTTCAACGAGGCGCACATCCTCGCCACGACCCAGGCGATCTGCGAGCACCGCGCGGCGCAGGGGGTCACTGGGCCGCTGTTCCTCGGCATGGACACGCACGCGCTGTCGGAGCCGGCCTTCGCCACGGCGCTCGAGGTGCTCGTCGGCAACGGCGTCGAGGTGATGATCGACGAGCAGGGCGGGTGGACGCCGACGCCGGTCGTCTCGCACGCGATCCTGGCCTGGAACCGCGGGCGGACGACGGGCCTGGCGGACGGGGTCGTGATCACGCCGTCGCACAACCCGCCCGAGGACGGCGGCTTCAAGTACAACCCGCCGCACGGCGGCCCGGCGGACACCGACGTCACGGGCGCGGTCGAGGCCCGCGCCAACGCGCTCCTGGCCGAGGGCCTCGCCGGCGTGAAGCGCGTGCCGTTCGCGCGCGCGCGGGCGGCCGCGCGCCGCCACGGCTACGTGCGCGCCTACGTCGACGACCTGGGCGCCGTGGTCGACATGCAGGCGATCCGCCGCGCCGGCGTGCGCCTGGGCGTCGACCCGCTCGGCGGCTCGGGCGTGGCCTACTGGGGCCCGATCGCCGAGGCCTACGGGCTCGACCTCACGGTCGTGAACCCGCACGTCGACCCGACCTTCCGCTTCATGTCGCTCGACTGGGACGGCAAGGTGCGCATGGACTGCTCGTCGCCGCACGCGATGGCCGGCCTGATCGCCCTGCGCGATCGCTTCCAGGTGGCCTTCGCCAACGACACCGACAACGACCGCCACGGGATCGTGACGCCGACGGGCGGGCTCATGAACCCGAACCACTACCTGGCCGTGGCGATCGACCACCTGTTCCGCGCGCGGACGGGGTGGCGCCAGGACGCGGCGATCGGCAAGACGCTCGTCAGCAGCAGCCTGATCGACCGCCTGGCGGCGCGGCTCGGCCGGCGCCTGGTCGAGGTCCCGGTGGGCTTCAAGTGGTTCGTGCCGGGCCTCCTCGACGGCTCGTTCGGCTTCGGCGGCGAGGAGAGCGCCGGCGCGTCGTTCCTGCGCCGCGACGGCACGACGTGGACGACCGACAAGGACGGGCTCATCCTCGGCCTCCTGGCGGCCGAGGTGGTGGCCACGAGCGGCCAGGACCCGCACGAGCGCTACGTGGCGCTCACGCGCGACCTCGGCGCGCCGGTCTACGAGCGGATCGACGCGCCGGCGACGCCGGCGCAGAAGGCGCTGCTGAAGAAGCTCTCGCCCGACGCCCTCGACGCGCGGAGCCTCGCCGGCGACCCGATCAAGGCCGTGCTCACGAAGGCCCCCGGCAACGACGCGGCGATCGGCGGGCTCAAGGTCGTGACCGACGAGGGCTGGTTCGCCGCCCGGCCGTCGGGCACGGAGGACGTCTACAAGATCTACGCCGAGAGCTTCAAGGGCCCCGAGCACCTCGAGGCGATCCAGGAGGAGGCCCGGGCCCTCGTCGGGCGCGTCTTCGCGGCGGCCGGCGCGCGATAGAGTGGCGGCCCGGAGGCCCGCGTGCCCGACGCCACCTACGAGGTCACGGCCGACCAGAGCCACGAGGGCTCGCCCTGCCCCGACTGCGGCGCGTTCGAGCGCACCGTGTGGGGCTGGGTGCGCAGCCGCGGCGACGCGCGGGCCGTCTACTACGCCCGCTGGCAGATCAACCATCGCGAGCGCGGCCTGCGCCTGCTGGTGAGCCTCGGCGGCTGGGGCCGCGAGGAGGACGAGCAGGAGCGCAGGGCCCTGGCGTTCGACTGCCAGGTGCAGGAGGGCGGGCGGCGGCCGGCGTTCACGCCGATCGACGCCGCGGGCCTGGCCTGGAGCGAGAAGGTCTCCCTGGGCGAGCGGCTCGCGGCCGGCGACGCTCCGCCGGCGCTCCTCGAGGAGGCGCAGGCGATCGCCGAGCGGATCGTGCAGCACGACGAGCGCGTGCGCGCGTTCGTCACCCGCGGCGGCCGCGACACGCGCCAGGCGGCGGCGATCCTCGAGCGGGCCCACGCCAAGCTCAACGACAGCGACGACGTCGGCGCCGAGGTCGAGGCGACGCAGGCGCTCGGCCACGACCCCGAGCTGTGGGAGGCCTACTTCCTGCGCGGCTGGGCGCGCGCCCGCGCCGAGCAGTTCGAGGCGGCCGCGGCCGACCTCGGGACCTACCTGGCCCGCGCCCCGCGCGGCAAGCACGCGCCGCGGGCGGAGAAGCTCCTGGCCCTGGCGCGCCGGCGGCGCGCCTGACTGCCCGCGCCTGCCACGACCCGCGGCTGACGGCGCGCGTCGTCGCGCGTCGGCCGCTGTGCTACGACGACGGGGCCGACGCGGCCCTCGACCGGCCGGCGCACGTGCGCGCCGGCTCCGGCCTGGCCTGGGTGCGCGCGCCCGGCGGCCGGCGGCTCGTCGTCGTCCAGGACGACGCCAGCTTCCTGGCCCTCGTCGAGCCGCCGGACGGCGCCGTGACGGGCGTCCCGCTGCCGGCCGGGCCGGGCGGCGCGCGGCAGTTCGACGCGCGCCGCGGGACCAAGGCGCACAAGCTCGACCTCGAGGCCTGCCTGGTCCTCGACGACGGCGGCGACGAGGTGCTCCTGGCGCTGGGGTCGGGCTCGACCGACCGGCGCGAGCGCGTCGTCGTCGCGCGCGGCCTCGGCGGGCCGGCGCCCGACGTGCGGCTCGTGGCGGCGCCGGCGCTCTACGCCCTGCTGCGCGCCGAGGTCGCCTTCAGCGGCAGCGAGCTGAACGTCGAGGGGGCGGCGCGCGACGGCGACGACGTCGTCCTCTTCCAGCGCGGCAACGGCGCCGCGCGCAGCGGCCGGACCCCGGTCGACGCCACGTGCCGCCTCGACGCGCGCGCGCTGCTCGCCCACCTCGCCGACCCGCGCACGCCGCCGCCGGCGCCGCGGGACGTCGTCGCCTGGGCGCTCGGTGAGATCGACGGCGTGCGCCTGACCTTCACCGACGCCGCGCCCGGGCCGGGCGGGCTCCGGTTCCTGGCCGCGGCCGAGGACTCGCCCGACACCTACGACGACGGGCACGTCACCGGCGTGGTCGTGGGCGTGCTCGACGACGACGCGCGGGGGCGCTGGACGCCGCTGCTCGACCCGGGCGGCGCCCCCCTGCTCGACAAGGCCGAGGGCCTGGCGCTCGACCCCGACGACCCGGGTCGCGCCTGGGTCGTGATCGACGCCGACGATCCGGACCGGCCGGCCGACCTGTGCGAGGTCCGCCTCACGGGCCCCTGGGAGTTATGAGTCCCGGATACGCTCCGCCGATCGTGTCAGGCGAACGTCGCATGGCGTGCAAGTGCTGACCTGACAACGCACAGGCTCATGGCCTACCTGGTGCTCTCTCCGGCCGCGAGAGGGTGCCATGCGACGTTTCAACCTCCTAACCTGTGCCGCCGTCGGCCTCCTCCTCCTGGCCTGGGGTTCGCCCGCACAGGCCCAGTGGACGCCGGACACGACCGTCGTCCTGCGGGGCAAGATCGTGACGATGACCGGCTCGGCGATCCGCCAGGGCCAGGTGGTCGTGCGCAACGGCGTGATCGAGGCGCTGCGCCCGCTCAGCGCGCCGACGCCGCCCGGCGCGATCGTGATCGACACCAAGGGGTTCATCTACCCGGGCCTGATGAACCTCCACAACCACCTCGAGTACAACATCCTCCCGCTCTACCCGCTGCCGCGGCACTACGAGAACAACACGCAGTGGGGCTCCGGGAAGGCCTACGAGACGCACGTCAACAACCCGTGGAAGGTCGTCGTCGACCGCAACATCTACGGGCTGAGCGACGAGGCGCTCAAGCTGGCCGAGGTGCGCGCGATCATCGGCGGCGAGACGACGACGCAGGGCGCGCCGACGAACAACCCGGCGATCTCGAAGACGCTCGCGCGCAACGTCGAGATGGAGAACTTCGGCGAGGCGAACGTCGGCCAGCGCACGTTCTTCATCGACAGCCTGTTCTGGAAGCACCTGCCCGACCAGATCGACCGCATCAAGACGCGCAAGGCCTGGCTGATCCACCTGTGCGAGGGGATCGACGACTACTCGCGCCAGGAGTGGTCGAACCCGGCCTTCGACCGCGAGCTGCCCTTCGCCACGCGCAACAGGCCGGGCATCGTCGAGGCCGACCTGGTGTGGCCGGGCCTCGTCGGCGTCCACTGCACGGCGATGCACGAGCACCAGTTCCGCGACTGGAAGGCGCGCACCGGCCAGCCCAAGGTGGTGTGGTCGCCGACGTCGAACCTGCTCCTCTACGGCAAGACGACCGACATCGGCGCCGCGCTGCGCCAGGGGGCGCTCGTCGCGCTGGGCACGGACTGGTCGCCCTCGGGCACGAAGAACATGCTCTGGGAGCTGAAGACGGTCGACCAGGTCAACCGCACGCGCATGAACAACCTGCTCTCCGACCGCCAGATCTGCGAGCTGGCCACGGTGAACGCGGCGAAGATGGTCGGCTGGGAGGACAAGGTCGGGCGCATCCGCACGGGCATGGTCGCCGACCTGCTCGTCCTCGACGACCTGCGCGTCAACGGCTACCGCAACCTGATCAACGCGACCGAGGTGAACGTCCAGCTCGTCATGGTCGGCGGCGACCCGGTCTACGGCGACGAGGCGCACCTGGCGCGCCTCAAGGTCTACGGCGGGCAGCCGCGCTACGAGCTCCTGCCGGAGACGGCCGGCGCGCGCCCCAAGGTGATCGACATGCTCCAGGACCCGACCGTGCGTAACGGCGACGTGAGCGTGGCCGAGCTGCGGCGGCGGATCGAGACGGCGCTGTCGCTCGACACCGACGTGCTCGCGGCGCGCCTCAACGAGGGCGTGCAGGAGACGTCGACGCGGCGCACCTACAAGGCGCGCGACGCGGTCAAGGAGGAGCTGATCAAGCTGCTCGAGCGCGCCAACCGCCCGGTGTCCGCCGACCTGCGCGACTCCGACGCGCCGATCACGCCCGCCCAGGCGGGCGAGTTCCTGGCGCTCAAGTACCCCCGCCTGCGCGAGTCGCCGCGGCGGCTCGACACCCTCTACACGGACACGCGCTTCCTCGAGGACCTGTCGGCCAACCTCCACTGGCACGAGCCCTACAACGCCGGGGTCGACCTGACCCGCTACGCGCCCTGGCTGGCCCCCGCCGCGCCGACGGCCGGCACGCCGGCGGCGACGCCGGGCCTCACGGGCGCGCTGCCGGGCCAGTAGGTAGCTTCGAGGGCGTGGACGGCGCCCAGTCGCTCGGCGGTCACGCGCTCCTGGAGAAGCTCGGTGAGGGCGGCATGGGCGCCGTGTGGCTGGCGCTCGACCCGCGCACGGGCGCCCGGCGGGCGCTCAAGGTGCTGACCGTCGTCGACGCCGAGCTGCGCCTGCGCTTCGCGCGCGAGGGCGAGGCCATGGCGCGCGTCGACGGGCACCCGAACGTGGTGCGCGTCCACGCGGCGGGTGAGGACCGCGGGCGGGCCTACATCGTCATGGACCTGGTCGCGGGAGGCACGCTGGCGGCCCGCCTGAGCGAGGGTCCGCTGGCGGCCGCGGAGGTGGCCGCGCTCGGGCGCGACCTCGCGCGCGCCCTGGCCCACGTCCACGCGCGCGGCGTGCTCCACCGCGACATCAAGCCGGGCAACGTCCTGTTCGACGAGGCCGGCGCGCCGAAGCTCGCCGACTTCGGCCTGGCCCGCGCGTCGGACCACGCGAGCCTCACGGCGACCGGGACCGTGCTGGGGACGCCGGCCTACATGGCGCCCGAGCAGGCCGACGGCCGGCCGGTCGACGCGCGCGCCGACGTCTACGCGCTCGGCGCCGTCCTCTACCACGCGGCCACCGGCCGCCCGCCGTACGCCGGCGGCTCGACGCTGGCGGTCCTGGCGAGGGTCCTCTCGGACGACCCGGCGCCCCCGCGGACCCTGGCGCCCGGCCTGCCCGTCGCGCTCGAGGCGGTGATCCTGCGCGCGATGGCGCGCGACCCCGCCGCGCGCTTCCCGACGGCCGAGGCGCTCGCCCAGGCGCTCGCCGGAGCGCTCGCCGCCCCGCCGACCGAGCGCCCGCGGCTGGGCCGCGCGGCGATCGGGCTCGCCGGGATCGGGCTCGTGCTGCTCGTCGTGGCGGCGTCGCGCCCCGGCCCGCCTGACCTCCCGGCGGCAGGGCCGCCGGCGCCAGCGGAGGTCGCGGCGACGACGACCGCCTGGACCGCAGGCGCGCTGGCCGCGCTGGTCCTCCGCGAGGACGCGGCCGCCCTGGCGGCGGCCCTCGACGGGCCGCTCGAGCCCGGCCTCGACGGGCTCGCCGCGGCCGCGCTCGTGCTGCTGGAGGGGCCCGACGCGCCCGCGCGCCGGCCGGAGGACCCCTGGGTCGCGGCGGTCGTCGGCCTCTCCCGCGGCGCGCGGCTCTCGTCGTCGCCCGCGGCGGTGGTGCAGGCCCTCGGCCCGCTCGCCGACTCCTGGGTCGACTTCTCCGTCTGGGCCGTCCGCGCCGAGGCGCACGAGGACGGTCTCGCGGCGCTGCGGCGCCTCCTCGCCGAGGTGGAGCGCGAGCGCGCGCCGCCGCCGCTGGGCGCGGCCGCGCGCGTCGCCGCGCAGCGCCGCCTCCTCGCCGAGCTCGACACGATCCTCCACGTGGGCAGCGTCCGGGTCAGCGGCGCCACGACGCCCTGGGAGCTCCCGGAGGTGCTCGAGCGCGCGCGGGCCCTCGCGCCGGACGGGCCGTCGGGGGCGGCCCTGCGCGTGCTGAACGCGGCGCTGTTCCCCCTCGGCGAGGAGAGCCTCTCCCGGCGCCTGCAGGCGTTCGCCGCCGTCGACGACCCCGCGCTCGACGAGCGCCTGGCCCGCTCCATCCGGCCCCAGCTCTTCCGCGGCCTCCGGGCGGCGACCTGGCTGGCGACCGCTCCGCCGCTCGTCGCGGCGCGGCGCCACGACGAGGGGCTGGCGCTCCTGCCCCTGGCGGCGGCGCTCGAGGCGGCGGCGACCCCTGGCACGCGGACGGCGGCGAAGAGCCTGACCGCGCGGGCGGCGGCCGCGCGCGCCGACGCCGCCGCGTACCGGGCCTGGCTCCTGCGAGGCACCCCGGCGGCCGGGGCGGCCCAGGGGGAGGCCTTCGCCCTGGCGCGCACGCTCGACGACGTCTCGCGGCGGGCCCTGTTGGAGGGCCGGCTGTACGCCCTCCAGGGCGACCAGGACGGCCTCCGCGCCGCGCTGGACCGCGCGCTCGGCAACCACCAGTTCCACCTGCTCGACGCCGAGCTCCGCCTCCTCGCCGGCGAGCACGCCGCGGCGGTGGAGCTCCTCGCCGTGCCCCTGCGGGACCGGTCGAACCCGGCGGTTCGCGACCCCGACTTCTGGTGCGTGGTCGCCGCCGCGCGCGCCCTCGGGGGCAACCTGCCGGAGGCCCGCGACGACCTGGGGCGGGCGCAGCAGCTCGGGCGCACGACCGCCTTCCTCCCCTGGCGGACCCCCGCCGAGACGGCGCGCCTGCTCGATCGGCTCGAGGGCGGCTGGGCGCCGGAGGGTCGGACCTTCCTGCCGGACTGATTACCCCACGACGGCGTCCACGCGCCGGGCGGTCCCGGCGCAGCCGAGCGTCGCGCAGCGGCCGAGGTCGCGCGCGCACAGGAGGTGCAGCACGGCGCCGCAGCCGTCGCAGCGGGCGGCCTCGCTCGTCGGCTGGTGCTCGAGGCGGCACAGCGGGCAGCGCTGTCCGGGCTGGAGGGTCGCCACGCCCTCGCTCGGCTGGACGCCCAGGCCGCGGCGCCGCCACTCGTCGATCGGCACGCCGCCGCCCGGCGGCCGGTGCGGCAGCTCGCGGAGCCGGCTGACGACGAAGCGGACGCACACGGCGGCGAGCACGAGGATCGTCACGACCAGCATGACGCGCTCGAGCGGGCTCGTGGGGCGCTCGGGGTAGAGGCGCGCGAGGTGCAGGAGCGGCTGGAGGGCCAGGCCGGGCACGCCACCCAGCGTAGCGGCGGCGCCCCAGCCGCGCGACTCCGTCAGTTCCGCGAGAAGTCGCCCGGCGGGCGGCGCCGCAGGCCCTCGAGCTCGTGCGCGCGGGCCGCGACGACCTCGTGCAGGCGCCGGGCGCGCGCGTCGACGGGGCCCTCCTCGAGCAGGCGCTGGCGGTCCTGGACGCCGAGATGCAGCAGGTCGGCGGCGAGGTCGACGAGGGTGCCCAGGGGCACGCCCTCGCCGGGCGGCTGGCGGAGGAGGTGCAGGACGAGCTCGCGGCGCGACTCGTCGCGCACGAGGTCGGCCGGGACGCCGCGCAGGAGGTCGCCGAGCGGCCGCGGCCACCGGCTCGTCGTCGTCGAGCGGCGCGTCCTCGAGGATCGCCACGCGCGCCAGGCGGAAGCCGGGTGAGCGATCCTCGTCGAGCACGCGCGCGCGCCGGAGCCCGACGAGGAGCACGTTCCAGCGCCCGTCCTCGAGCGGCTGCTCGAGGAGGATCCGGCCGACGCACACGTGCTCCTCGATCGCCGGCGCCCCGTGGTAGTCGGCCTCGTAGCCGGGCCGGAGGAGGGCCATGGCGATCAGCCGCTCGCCGTCGAGCGCGTGGCGGACCATGGCCCGGTAGCGCGGCTCGAACACGTGCAAGGGGAGCAGCGCCCCCGGCAGGAGGACCGTCGCCGGCAGCGGGAACAGGGGCACGTGGCCGGAGAACGCGGCGGCGTCGAAGCTCAGGTCCACGGCTAGCCCGGATCATGCACGAGTGGAGGTCGTCACGTTACGGTGAAGTCGAGCCAGGAGAGTGCATGATCCGGGCGGTGCCCGAGCGAGGGGCTCGGCGAACACCGGGCCAGTCTCGACACGGTGTCGTCGAGGAGCGCCGAGCCCCGAGCGAGGTGGCTGACGGCCTGGCGAGGATCGTTCAGGGTTTCGTGCAGGTGCGGTGCGGATGTCGCATGCGGTCATGAATGATCCGAGCTAGGCGGGCGGGCTCATGGCGCAGCGGAAGCCGATGTTGTCGCGCCGCACGAGCAGGTAGTCGAACCCGCGCTTGGCCACCCGCACCGACGACGGCGCGTTCGTCCACGACCCGCCGCGCTTCACGGCCTGCAGCCGCGACAGCGGCGCGGCCTCGGCCGCCACCTCGAGGTGCGGGTTCTTGTCGGGGAGGAAGCCGTAGCTGCGCGGGTCGTAGCGGTCGGCCGTCCACTCCCACACGTTGCCGAGCAGGTCGAGCGCCCCCTCGGGGGCCGCGCCGTCGGGCCGCGACCCCACGGGCGCCGGCCCCGGCGCCTGGCGCCCGAAGACCGCGCGCGCCGCGTCCGGCGGCGCCTCGCCCCAGGGGTAGGTGCGCACGTCGCGCCCGCCGCGCGCCGCCCGCTCCCACTCGGCCTCGGTCGGCAGGCGCGCGCCGGCCCACGCGGCGTAGGCCAGCGCGTCGAACCAGTCGACCTGCACCACCGGGTGCTCCGGCGTCGGGCAGAGCTCCTCGTACTCGCGCGTCTCCCAGAGGCCCGGGCGGTGGTCCTTGCCCTCGGGGAACAGGCGGCGGATCAGCGGCACGGGCGGCGCGCCCTCGCGGCGCACCGCCTCGAGGAAGCGCCGGTACTGCCCGACCGTCACCGGGAGCCGGTCGATGTAGTAGGCGTCGAGCGCCACCTTGCGCGGCGGCGCCTCGTCCGACGACCCGTCGCCGCCCATGACGAACGTGCCGGCCGGGATGCGCACCACCTCGGCCCCGTCGCGCGGGCGGCGCTCGGCCCCGGCGCCGAGGGCCGGGCGCTGCCCCGACGACGAGCCGCCGCGGGCCACGACGACGCGCTCGGTCCGCGGGCGGGCGACGGTCTCGGGCGGCTGGGCGTCGGTGCCGAGGCGCGGCTCCACGCCGAGGCGCCGCGAGGCCGACGCGCCGGGCCGCGTCTCGGCGTAGGGGTCCGACGTGGCCCGCGCGCGGCCGGGGTCCCAGGCGCCGGCGTGCTCGCGGCGTCGAGCAGCGCGCGCCCGACCTCGCTGCCGCCGCGCGCCGGCGTGCTCGGCGGGGGCGCCCGCCGCGGGAGCGTGGCCTCGCCCGGCGCCGCGCCGCCGCCGCCCGGGATCACGATGCTCGGGCGCTGGCGCGGGGCGGCGAGCAGGCGTCCCAGCTCGTCGGCGAGCTCGCGCGCGGACGGCCGCGCCTCGATGTCCTTGGCGAGGGCGCGCTCGAGCAGGGCCTCGACCTCGACCGGCACCCAGGGGACGCGCTCGCGCAGCGGCACGGGCGGCGCCTCACAGATCGCGTCCATGAGCGCGCGCTCGCTGCGGCGCACGCCGGGCCGCTCGAAGTAGCGCGCCCCCGCCAGCGCCTCGTAGAGCACGGCCGCGAGGCTGTAGACGTCGCTGCGCCCCTCGACCTCGCAGCCGTCGATCTGCTCGGGCGCCATGTAGACGAGCGTGCCGGGGTGCCCGCCGCCGCTCGTGAGCTGCGTCATGTCCTCGTCGCTCTTGGCGCGCACGACGCCGAAGTCGGCGATCTTGATGTTGCGCTTGGCGTCGAAGAGCAGGTTGCCCGGCTTGATGTCGCGGTGGACGAGCCCGGCCTCGTGGGCGGCGTCGAGGCCCAGCGCCGCGTCGCGCGCCGCCTTGAGCGCGAACGCCACGTCGAGGCGCCGCTCCTCCGACGCGTTCATCGCGTCGAGGAGGGTCCCGCCCTCGAGGTACTCCATGATGATGAAGAGGGCGCTCCCCTCGTCGATGAAGTCATGGAGGGTGACGATGTGCGGGTGAATCAGCTTGGCGACCGCCTGCGCCTCGCGGATGAACCGCTTGCGCAGGACCTCGTCCGAGGTGTACTCGCGCCGCAGCTCCTTGATCGCGAGGGGCCGGTCGAGGACGACGTCGCGCGCGTAGTAGACCGCACCCATGCCGCCGAAGCCGATGCGGCGCAGGAACTGGAAGCGGTCGCGCAGGAGCGGGCCCGCGCCGGGCTGCGTCTCCGGCGACGTGTCTGCGCGCGGCCCCTCGCTCACGGCACGCCACCTCGCGGGCCCGTCCCCGGACGCCCGACGGGACTATAGCAGATCCGGCCTGCCGGGCGGGTCCCGGGGCCTCAGGGCCTCAGCGCCACCGCGCCGTCGGCGCCGGGGACGAGCGCGACCACGCCCGGCGGCGGC
>JAHBXY010000185.1 GCA_019636275.1 Planctomycetota bacterium
GCCCTCGCGGGCGCGCTGCTCGCGGCCGCCGCGCTCCTCACGCCGGGCTGCGGGACGTTCCTGAGCGGGGCCCTGAGCGGCATGCCCGGCGCTCGCGCGATGGCGCCCTACTCGGGCGCGCAGCTCGACCTGTTCGCGATCGCCTCCCGCGACCCCGCCGGCCTGTTCCTGGGCCTCCTGGACCTCCCGCTGAGCCTCACGCTCGACACGCTGCTCCTGCCGATCACGCTCCCCGGCGCCGCGCTACGCCGCTGAGGCGTTCGCGCGGCGGCGCCGCCGCCGTTAGCATCGGCGGTGATGACCGACGAGCCGCGGCCGCTGGTCCTCGCGCCGGGCGAGGCGCTCTCCGCCGCCACACGCGACGGCGGCGTGGCCTACTTCGAGGTCACGCGCCGGGTCGGCGAGGGGGGCAGCGGCGTCGTCCACGAGGCGGTCACCGACGACGGCCGCCTGGCGATCGTCAAGGGGCCGCGCCTGGTCGGCGCGCGCGACCCGTCGCTCGAGCGCGAGCTGGAGCTCCTGACCACGCTCCCGCCGCATCCGTCGGTCGTCCCGCTGCTCGGCGTCGTGCGCAGCCCGCGGGGTCACGTGCTCCTCGTGCTCGAGCGCTTCTTCGACAACCCGTTCCTGCGCCTCAACGCCCCGGCCGTGCGCCCGCGCGTCGAGGCGTTCGTCGCCCCGGGCGCGCGGCACGCCGCCCTGCCGCCGGCCACGGCCCTCGAGCTCGGCTACGAGCTGGCGCTGGCGCTCGAGCACCTGCACGCGCACAAGGTGGCCCACTGCGACGTCAAGCCGACCAACCTGATGGTCGCGCTCGACTGGCCCGACCCCGAGCTCCCCGACCGCGAGTACTTCGAGCGCGTCGCGGCCGGCCGCTGGCGCGCGGCGCTGATCGACCTGGGGGCGGCCCGGGCCTTCCGGGAGCTCGACCCCGGCGCCGGGCGGCAGGGCGTGCCGCCGCCGCTGCTCACGCCGGTCTACGCCCCGCCCGAGGTGCTGCCGGGCTTCGTCGACGAGGCCGGGCGCGAGCGCTCGCGCTACACGCCCTGGATCGACAGCTACGCCTTCGGGCTGACGCTCTACCAGCTCCTCACGGGCGCCGTCCCCTACGGCCACCTGGCGGCCCCGCTCGCCGAGCGCGACCTCGCCGCCCTGGCCGAGGTCAAGCGCGAGGAGCGCGAGGGCGGGCTCCGGCCGCTGACGCGCGCGGCGCTCGACGCGATCGCCTGGGGCGACAGCGCGGTCGAGGGCTGCACGAGGGAGGAGCTGACGACCCGCCTGTGGGACCTCCTCGAGCGCACGACCCACTGGGACCCGGCGAAGCGGCCGACCGCGCGCCGGCTGCGCGTGGACCTGGGCGGGCTCCTGCGCGTCGAGCCGCGCGCGCCCGAGCCCGACGAAGACCCGCGCCTGGCGCGGACGTGGCGCCAGACGCGCCTGCGGCTCGACGCCTTCTCCAGCCGCCTGGCCCTGGCGGCGCGCGACGGCGCCCCGCCGCGCGCGGACCTGGGCAAGCTGCGCCGCGGCGGGGCCGACTTCTGGGAGCGCGAGGGCTACCGGGCGCCGCGCGCGTAGCCTCCTCGCGGCAGATGAGCCTCGACGGCATCACCGCGACCAGGAGGCTGCTCCAGCTCGCCAGGAGCGAGCTGCGCTGGAGGCCGGGCTCCGGCGGGCCGCGGCGATCAGCCGCGGGCGCGCAGCGACTCGAGCTCGAGCGCAGCGTCGTCGCGGATGCCGTGCGCCTCGAGCAGCGGGCCGACCTCGTGGCGGAAGACGAGCCGCACGCGGTCGGCGTCGAGGTCGGGGTCCATGAAGGCGCCGTGGCCCACCTGCGCCGACGGGTCGCGCGCCAGGAGGCGCTCGTTGAGCGTGCGCAGGAGGTCGGCCACCCACTCCATGGCCGGGCGGCACTGGGCGAGGAAGCGGCGCAGGACCTCGGGGTCGGCCGGGAGGCGCACGGCCGGGAAGCGCCCCACGAGGGCGCCCTCGCGCGGGAGCGAGCGGGCCGTGGCCAGGACGAGGAGGTTGCGGGGCACGAGGAAGGCCGCGCCCGTGGTCCCGAGCTGCACGTCCTGCCCGCGCTCGGCCAGGGCGCCCGTGAGCTCGCCCAGCGCCTGGGCCGCGTCCCCGGCGTCGACCTCGTCGAGGACCAGCACGTAGCGCTGGTCGCGGTCGTCGCGGGCGCGTTCGCAGAAGGCGCGGGCGAGGCCCGGCTCGCGCCCCATGAGGTCCGCGTAGGTGAGCGCGGGATGCAGGCGCAGGAACAGGACGCGGTCGAGGTGGCCGGCGAGGTGGATCGCGAGGCGCCGCGCGACGTGCGTCTTGCCGGCCCAGGGCGGGCCCACGAGGAGCGCGCGGCCGCGCTGGTTCAGCGTGGCCTGGAGCTCGGCCAGGAGCGTCGGGTCGAGGAACAGGTCGTGGGCGAGCCGGTCGGGCGGCAGCTCGCGCGGCGGCTCGCCGCGGCTGGCCTGGACGACCTCGCCGCGGAGCTCGCCCAGGAGGGCGTCGACGGCGAGGTCGGCCGACTCGTCGTCGAGGAGCGACGGCTTGAGCGCCGGCGGCGCGTCGAGCTCCTCGGTCAGGTCGCCCCTGAAGGCCGCGCGGTCCGGACCGCGCTCGTCGGCCTTCGCCGCTCTGGGGGGCGCCGGAGCGGCCGGGGACGGGTCTGCCGGGCGCGACGACGGCTCGCCGAGCCGCTTCGCCCACCAGGGCTCGTCGCCGCTGGCCGCCGGCTCGGGCTTCGGCGCCTCGGCCTTCGGCGCCTCCACCTTCGGCGGGGCGGGCTTCGGCGGCTCCGGCCGCGGTGGCTCGGCCTTCGGCGCCTCGAGCTTCGGCGCCTCGGCCTTCGGCGCCTCGACGCGGGCCTCGGCCTTCGGCGGCGGGGCCTCCGGCCGGGGCATGCCGACGGGCGGCGTCCGGTCGGGCGGGAGCATGTCGGCGAGGTCGGCGCCGCTCCGCTCGACGATCGGCGTGGGCTCGCCGTAGACGACGCGGCGCTTCGAGAGCTCGCCTATGCGCGCGCGCTGCCGGGCGCGGGTGTCGTCATCCGTGAGCCGCTCCGTCCGGGAGCGCCGGGGCTCGGGGTCGGAGGGCGGGGCGTCGACCTCGACGCGCGCCGGGGCCTCCGGCTCGGCGGGCGAGGCGACGATGATCTTCGGCCGCTCGATCCGCACCGACCCGGCCGCGCCGGCCTCGGGCGCCGTGACCGTCCCCGCCGACGGGGCGACGATGACCGGCCGCAGGCCGCCGCGCGACCGCGTGGGGAACAGCCCCGAGGCGCCCGGGTCCTCGAGCAGCGCCTTGCGGAGCCCGTCGCCGCGCTCGAGGCGCTCGAGCAGCCACTCGAGGGCGTGCTCGACCGCCCAGCCCCGGCGCATGGGGGCCGGCGCCGCGGCGAGCGCGTCGCCCAGGCGGTCGGTCAGGGCGAAGAACGTGGTGAACCGGCGCTCGAGGTGCCCGACCGGCCCCTCGCCCGAGCCGGCCCCGTCGTCGAGCGCCTTGATCGCGCGGTTGGCCGTGTAGAGGAACACCGGCTCGGCGCCCATGCTCAGGCAGTGCCAGGCGAAGGTGAGGAAGTTGGCCGCGGGGCCGACGCCCAGGCGCGGCTCGCCCTCCTCGGCGCGCGCGTCGAGGCCGGCCACGAACTCGCCGAAGGCGAGCAGGAGCTGCACCCGCTTGTCGGCCGCGCGGCGCGGCTCGTCCTGCAGGTAGCTGCGGAACAGGCTGGCCAGGTCCACGTCGGGCACGCGCGGCGCCGCGCCGGCGAACCGCTCGGCGAACAGCCGCTCGTCCTCGTGCTGGAAGCCCCACAGGTTCACGGGCGCGCCGCCGCCGGGGGGCGTGCGCACCTCCCACAGCGGCTGGCGGATGCGCTTCACCAGGCGGTGGATCGACTCGTCGGCGTCACGGAAGGAGATGAACGCGTCGTGCAGCTCGTGCAGCGCGGCCTCGCGGCGGCGGTCCACCTCGAGGTAGGCCTCGACGGCGGCGCCGTCGGACAGGAACTCGCGCGCGGCGGCAGGGACCCCTTCCACGACGGCCTCCAGCAGGCAGGGATCTTACTGGCCCCGACGGCCGGGATGGAACACCCCGGGGGTCACTCGAAGAGGGTGAACGTGCCGCCGTTCTGCTCGGCCAGGGCGCGGAGCCACCTCACCTGCATGTCCTTGTTCTCGACCACGTTGAAGGCCGCGGCGTCGCCGGCGAGGAAGGCGATCGCGCACACGCGCACGTTGCGGCCGGCGTTCCAGCCGCGCACGGCGCCGAGAATCTCGTCGGTGATCGTGGTCCGGCCCTGGTTGGGCATGCCGTCGGTGAGGAAGTAGATCGTGTCGACGTCGGGGTGCTGGAAGGCCAGCTCCAGCGCGTCGTGGATGTTCGTCTCGCCCTCGGGCCGGAGCGCCCGCACCCAGCGCACGGCGTCGCGCTTGCCGGCGGCGTTGGCCTTCGTCAGCTTGCGCTTCCAGGGGCGGACCTCGCTCGAGAAGCCGATGATGTTGAACTGGTGGTCGTCGCCGAGCTGGCCCTCGATCGCGCCGACGAGCGCCTCCTTCACGTAGTCGAGCCGCGTGGGGCTCGTGCCGTCGCCGGCCAGGACCTTGACGTGCATCGAGTAGGAGAAGTCGACGACGAACAGGACGGCGCGCGACTCGACCCCGCCGTAGATCGTGCGCCCGGCGTCCACCGGCGCCGCCAGGCGCGTGACCGTGCGATGCGCGCCGGGGTCGTCGGCGGTCGGGCGCGGCGGGGCGTCGCCCGACGGCGGCGTCCAGCCCTCGCGCGCCGCGGCCCACCAGGCGCGCCACTCCTCGGGCGAGCCGAAGGCCTCGCCGGTGAGGCCGCGCAGGGCGCGCAGGCAGTCGCCGCGCACGCGGCCGGCGGCGGTCGGGCGCCCGAGGAGCCGCACGAGGGCGTCGACGGTCACCGGGGTGCGCGTTCGGGCCAGGCCGCGGATCGCGGCGGCGAGGACGCCCGTGTGCTCGTCGTCGAGCGCGCGCAGCAGCAGCGACGCCACCTGCGGGTCGGCCGTGGCGCGGGCGCCGAGGTAGTCGCAGAGGACGGCGCGCAGGAGCGGGTCCTTCTCCTTGCCGGCCACGGCGTCGCCGGCCCACAGGACGACGGCCGGGGCCGAGATCCCGCAGAGCGCCTCCACGGCGACCTCGCGCGAGGGCCACTCGACCTGCCCGTCGAGCGCCACGCGAGCCAGGAGGCGGGCGGCGTCGACGGTCTGCGCCTGCCCGAGCCGGCGCAGGGCCGCGTGGCGCGCGTCGGCGTCCTGCGCCCGCGCCCAGGCCTTCTTGAACTCGCCCGCCTCGTCGGCGCGCGCGGTCAGCGCGGCGAGGCACAGGAGCGGCGCGAGCAGCGCGGCGCGGCACGTCTGACGGCTCATCGACGACCTCGGTGTGATCGACGGCGCATGCCGGCGCAGCCGTCGGTCACGCTAGAAAGGCATGTCAGAGCGGTAGGTCGGGTCGGGCGGCGGCTGGACGCGCTCCGGCGGGGCCGCGATCGGCGCCGGCGGCGGCAGGTCCGGCCGCGGCGGACGGGGCGGCGGGCCTCCGCGCCCTCGCCCTGTCGCCGCCGCCCTGGCCTCGCGCGGACCGCCGGGCCCGTCGGGCCGACCGCGGCCGCGGCGGCGGCACGGCCGGCGCCCGCGGGCCGGAGGTCCCGGCCTCGGCCCCCGGCCCCGGGCTCGCCCTCGGGCGCCCTCGGCGCCGCGCTCGTCCTCGGCCCCCTCGGGCCTCCGGCGACGGTGCGCCCTCGCCGGCCGCCGGCTCGCCCTCCCGCGGCTCACGCGGCGGGCGCGGGCGCCGGGCGCCGTCGATCACGACGTCGAGCGCCTGCACCTGCGCCACCAGGGCCGCGCCGCCGCCCTGGACCGGGTCCGCGCGCAGGAGCCCGCGCACGAACACGCCCTGGCCGTGGCGCAGGCGCAGCGCCTGCTCGGCCTGCGCGCCGGCGGCCTCGAAAGTCACCGGCTCGCGCCCCTGGGCGCTCGTGCTCACGCCGAAGGTGACGACCGGCTGCCCGTGGCGCGTGCCGGCGGCGACGGCGGGCCGCGCGACGCGGCCCATGACGTAGAACGTGTTCAGGCTGCCCAACGGGCCTCCTCGTGGAAGGGGCGTCACCCTAGCAGGGGCCCGGCGGTGTGGCAACGAGACCGCCCCGCGCCCGGGGCCGACGGGCGTTGCCCTCGCGCGCCGCCCGGGCTACGACGGGGGCCCCAGGAGGACCGGTGGAGCTCCATCCCATGCCGCTCGACGCGCTGCTGGCGCGCGCCTTCGAGGAGCTGCGCGCGAAGGGGTCGATCTTCGACCTCCCGCGGAAGAAGTTCCACGTCCCCGACCCGGCGCTGGACCTGTCGTGCACCTTCCGCGGCGAGCGCGCGGCGACGCCGGTCGGCCCGGCCGCCGGCCCGCAGTCGCAGATGGTCCAGAACATCGTGCTCGCCTGGCTGGCCGGCGCGCGCGTGGTCGAGCTCAAGACCGTGCAGGTCGACGACCGGCTGGTGATCCCGCGCCCGTGCATCGACGCGCGCACGGTCGGGTTCAACGTCGAGTGGTCGCAGGAGCTGCGCGTCGAGGACGCCCTGCGCGAGTACGTCTCGGCCTGGATGATGATCAAGATCCTGCAGGAGGCGCAGGTCGTCGAGCTCCCGCCCGGGACGGGCGACGTGCTCTTCGACATGTCGGTCGGCTACGACCTGCGCGGCGTCAGGACCCGCAAGGTCTCGGACTTCGTGCGCGCCATGCTCGACGCCCGGGCCACGATCGACGGCCTGCGCCCGCTCCTGCGCGGGCCCTTCGCCCGCTACCGCGACCTCGACTACGACCCGCGCGTGGCGGCCGGGATCACGCTCTCGACCTTCCACGGCTGCCCGGCGGGCGAGATCGAGGGGATCTGCCAGTACCTGCTCGAGGAGCTGGGCACCCACGTGGTGATCAAGCTCAACCCGACGCTGCTCGGCTACGACGTCGTCGACCAGGTCGTGCGCGGCGACCTGGGCTACTCGCACGTGCAGCTCGACCGGAGCGCGTTCGAGCACGACCTGCAGTGGGACGAGTGCCTGGGGATCGTCGAGCGCCTCGAGGGCGTCGCCAAGCGCCGGGGGCTGACGCTCGGGGTCAAGTTCACCAACACGCTCGTGGTGAAGAACCACGACCGCTTCTTCCCCAACGACCCGGTCATGTACATGTCCGGGGCGCCGCTGCACGTGCTGTCGACCATGCTCGCGGCGCGCTTCCGCGCGCGCTACGAGGACCGCTTCGGGATCTCGTTCTCGGCCGGGATCGACCAGAAGAACTTCCCGGCGGCCGTGGCCAACGACCTGGTGCCGATCACCGCCTGCACCGACCTCCTGCGCGCCGGCGGCTACTCGCGACTGCAGGGCTATCTGGGCCGGCTGCACGACGAGATGCGCCGCGTCGGCGCGCGCACGCGGGCCGAGTGGGTGCTCCTGGCCCGCGGGCAGGCGGCGGCCGCCGCGGGCGAGGTCCTGGGCGAGGAGGCCGCGGCGGCGGTCCGGGAGCACCTCGCCGGGCCCGGCCCGTTCGACCTGCGCGGGCTGCTCGCGGCCCGCGGCTGGGGAGCGCGCCACGACGCGGTCGTCGCGCGCGCCGGCACGAAGAACCTCGTCGCCTACGCCGAGGAGGCGCGGCAGGACCCGCGTTACGCCCACGAGCAGAACCGGAAGCCCCCGCGCAAGCTCGGCTCGAAGCTGTGGCTGTTCGACTGCGTGAGCTGCGACAAGTGCGTGCCGGTCTGCCCCAACGACGCCAACTTCTCGGTCGAGATCGCCCCGATCGACCAGGCGGCCGAGGAGGTCGTCGTCGTCGAGGGCGGCAAGGCCGAGGTCCGCGCGGCGGCGCCCTACAAGGCCGCGCGCGCGCACCAGCTGGCCAACTTCGCCGACTTCTGCAACGAGTGCGGCAACTGCGACGTGTTCTGCCCCGAGGACGGCGGCCCCTACGTCATCAAGCCGCGCTTCTTCTCGGGCGACGCCAGCTACCGCGAGGCCGGCGGCCACGACGGCTTCTATGTCGAGCGCGTCCTGCCGCGCGGGCTGCGCATGCGCGGGCGGATCGACGGCGTCGAGCACACGCTCGTGCGCGTGCCCGGCGCCCCCGACCGCTTCGAGGACGACGGCGTCGCGTGCGAGGTCGACCCGGCGACCGGCCGCGTCGTCGAGGCGCGGCCCTTCTTCCGGGCGAAACCCGGGCACGTGCTCTCGACGTGGCGCTACCTGGCCATGCGCGCGCTGCTGCAGGGCGTGCTCGACCAGGGGGCCACGACGCCGGTGGGCGCCCTGCTCGCGGCCAGCGCGCCGGAGGCCGCCCCGCTCCCGGCGGGGGGCGGCGCGTGATCGACCGGGCCGAAGACGGCGGCGAGGACGACCTGCGCCTGTCGCAGGTGCGCCTCGTCGAGTGGGACCTGGTCGCCGACACGCCCGCCGGTCCGACGCCGTCGACGAGCCGCGAGCTCGTGCCGGTCGGCGACGTACCGCTGCTGCTCGAGGCCCTGCTCAAGCTCCACCACAGCCCCGGCGTGAACCCCCACAGCGGCCGCCCGACGGCGCGGCTCGAGCGCGTGCGCGTCGGTCGCCCGGCGGTGGCCCCCGGCTACTGGTGGACGGCGCCCACGCTGGAGGAGGACGGGCTCAAGGCGCGGCTCGTGCAGTGGACGACCGAGGTCGTCTGGGAGCGGGTGCCCCCGCCCGTGTGATCGCGGCTCGGGCCGAGCACGAGGACCAACTCGTAGGGATGTGCTGGGGCTCGTCACCATGACCCACATGGCTGCCGACGGGCAGTTGATCGGGGTCAATGACGCGAGAGCCGCCATGATGAAGGGTTCTGCTGGCAGCGGCCTTGGCGCCAGCGGAGCGCCCGGCGACATGACAAGGAGACGGAGCGCTTCGACCGCCGCGGCGAGACACCCCTGCGCTGACGGTCGCACGGTGCGATGTCGCTGGTCCACGACGCGAGCGGGACCGCGGCTTGCCGACAGGAGCGGCCGAGTGGCTGGCGCCCGTGAGCATGGTGCCGGGGCGGGACGCCGGCCCGTGGTTTGTCGACGAGGGCGGTCGAGTGGCTGGTGCATGCGAGTACGATCCCGGCGCTGGACGTCGGCCCGCGGTCCGGCGACGAGGGCGGCCGAGTGGCTGGCGCCCGTGAGCGTGGTGCCGGGGTGGGACGCCGGCCCGTGGTTCGTCGACGAGGGCGGTCGACTGGCTGGCGCCCGTGAGCACGGTCGCGGCGCTGGCCGCCGGTCCGTGGTCCGTCGACAGGGCGGTCGAGTGGCTGGCGCCCGTGAGCACGGTGCCGGCGCGGGACGCCGGCCCGGGGTTTCGTCAACGAGGGCGGTCGAGAGGCTGGCGCCCGTGAGCACGGCCGCTGCGCTGGCCGCCGGTCCGTGGTCCGTCGACCAGGGCGGTCGAGTGGCTGGCGCCCGTGAGCACGGTCGCGGTGCTGGAGGTCGGTCCGTGGTCCGTCGACGAGGGAGGTCGAGTCGCTGGCGCCCGTGAGCACGGCCGCTGCGCTGGCCGCCTGTCCGTGGTCCGTCGACGAGGGCGGTCGAGTGGCTGGCGCCCGTGAGCACGGTCGCGGTGCTGGAGGTCGGTCCGTGGTCCGTCGAGAGGGCGTCGAGTGGCTGGCGCCCGGTGAGCACGGTCGAGGCGCTGGCCGTCGGCCCAGGGTTCGTCGACGAGGGCGGTCGAGCGGCGGGCGCCGCGAGCACGGTTCCGGCGCTGGCCGTCGGCCCGGGGTCCGTCGACGAGGGGGGTCGAGTCGCTGGCGCCCGTGAGCACGCTCGCGGGGCTGGCCGTCGGCCCGCGGTCCGTCGACGAGGGCTGTCGAGTGGCTGACGAACGTGAGCACGGTGCCGGCGCAGGACGCCGGCCCGGGGCTCGTCGACGAGGGCGGTCGAGTGGCTGGCGCCCGTGAGCACGGTCCCGGGGCTGGCCGTCGGCCCGGGGTTCGTCGAGAGGGCGGCCAGGTGGTTGTCACCTGTGAGCGCTGCTCCGGGGCTCGAGCGCCGCTGTCGTCGTCCGTCAACGCGGGCTCATCCGGAATCAGGTCACGGCCGTCTCGCCGGACCCGCTCTCGCGGCCGATGCGGTTCGCTCCCGTCGCGGGCCATATAATGCACACATTTGAACCGCGCAATGGGACGCTGCGCCGGGTATCCTGCCTTGCTGGCGTGGCGCATTGGCCGATCGGCCAGCGCAGGCTCGCCGCAACCACCACCAACCACACCGCACGAAGGAGGGTCCATGAAGACGACCTCGCGCCGAGGCTCCGCCTCGTCCCAGCCGGTCCCCAAGGCCGAGCTCGAGGCCACCCTCGACGAGGCGCGGCGGATCGACGCCCGGATCGCCGACGTGGTCCGCCGCGAGCGGCAGGCGACGGCCGAGCTGGCCTACCTCCTCCTGCACGCCGAGCGGCGCGACGTGCACCGGGCCTTCGGTCACACGCGGATCGGGAAGTACGCCGTCGCTCGCGGCTTCGTCAGGTCCGACCGCAAGGCCCGCGAGCTGATCGCGCTCGCTCGGGAGCTCGAGCGCCTGCCGCGCATGCGGATCGACTTCCGCGCCGGCCAGGTCGACTGGACCAAGGCGCGAACGGTCGCGCCCGTGGCCACGCCCGAGACCGAGGAGCGCTGGCTGGACCTGGCCAAGACCTGCACGAACCGCCAGCTCGAGGTCCTGGTCGCGGAGGCCAAGGGCGAGGAGGCGCCCGTGCGGCGCACGATCAAGCAGACGAAGGAGCAAGCCGGCTGGCTCGACGAGGCCCTGCGCCTGGCGCGGCTGAACAGCGACCGTCCGCTCACCGACGAGCAGGCGCTCGAGATCGTCTGCCGCGGCTACGCCGAGGGCGTGGCCAGCCGGGCCGGGGCGGGGCCGGCCTACCGGATCGTGATCCACAAGTGCGAGTGCGGCGCGCCGGCGACCCTCCAAGGCCGCGACGGGCCGGTCGAGCTCTCGCCCGCCAGCGAGGCGGCGGCGAAGCGCGACGCCGAGGTGCACGACCTGCGCACGGGCACAGGCAAGGTGACGAAGACGATCCCGCAGCAGATCCGGCGCCTGGTCATGGATCGCGACGGCGGCGTCTGCAAGGTCCCGGGCTGCGGCGAGCGGGGGCGGCTCCACATCCACCACGAGCCCGGGCGCGAGGCCACCGGGCACGATCCGGATCGCATGCTTGTTCTTTGCAATCGCCACCACCCTGACCGCCATCAGGGCTACGTCGAGATCAGGGGCAACGCGCGGGTGGGCTTCCGCTTCTTCCTCGCCGACGGGACGGAGCTCACGGACGCGCCGGCGCCGGTCGCGCCCGTGAGCACGCCGGCCGCGCCGGTCGAGTCGGCGTCGACAGGCGTGCGGCGGAGCGCGGCCCAGGAGGAGGACGAGCCGGCGCGGATCGCCGTGCTGGCGCTCGTGGGCCTCCAGTGCACGAAGACCGAGGCCCGCGAGCTCGTGCGCCGGGCCGGCGAGCGTCTCGCGGGTCGAGGCGAGGATCGCTCGGTCGAGGCGCTGACCGCGGAGGCGCTGCGGATCGTCGGCGACGGCCTGATCGGGCGCGGCGTCGAGCAGGTCGACTCGGGCACGCGGCCGGCGTAGCGAGACGCCAACGGCGGTCGGCGTCGAAGTGTCGGGATCGGCGTCTTCAACGTCGATGGCTCCCGGCGCCCCTACGCGCGGGGCGTGGCTCACAGGATCCAGCCCGTCGCCGGCCTGGTCGTCGACGTCGGCGCGCGGGGAGGCGCGCGGGCGCATTGCGCGCGGCGACGCGTGAACCAGAGCTCACACGACCAAGCCCGTCGACGGCCTCGTCGTCGACGACGATCACGCCCGGCGACGCGCGAGCCGGGCTCACGGGATCCAGCCCGTCGACGGACTCCTCGTCGACGACGATCGCGCTCGCCGCCGCGCGGGCGGTGCTCACGTGACCCAGCCCTCGACGGCCTCGTCGGCAACGATCGCGCCCGGCAGCTGCGCGGCCGGTGCTCACGGGCGCCAGTCACTCGATCGCCCTCGTCGATGACCCCCGGGCCGACGGGCCAGCGCCGCGACCGTGCGCACGGAAGTCAGCCTCTCGACCGCCCTCGTCGACGAACGGAAGGCCGACGACCTCGCTCACAGGCGCCAGTCATTCGATCGCCCTCGTCGACGACCCCCGGGCCTGCGGGCCAGCGCCGCGATCGTGCTCACGGGCGTCAGCCTCTCGACCGCCCTCGTCGACGACCTCCGGGCCGGCGGACCAGCGCCGCGACCGTGCTCACGGGCGTCAGCCTCTCGACCGCCCTCGTCGACGACCTCCGGGCCGACGGACCAGCGCCGCGACCGTGCTCACGGGCGTCAGCCTCTCGACCGCCCTCGTCGACGACCCCCGGACCGGCGGGCCAGCGCCGCGACCGTGCTCACTGGCGCCAGCCACTCGACCGCCGTCGTCGACGAACCGCGGGCCGACGTCCAGCCCCGGGACCTTGCTCACGGGCGCCAGCCACTCGACCGCCCTCGTCGACGAACCGCGGGCCGACGTCCAGCCCCGGGACCGTGCTCACGGGCGCCAGCCACTCGACCACCCTCGTCGACGGACCGCGGGCCGACGTCCAGCCCCGGCACCCTGCTCACCGGCGCCAGCCACTCGATCGTCCTCTCGCCGGACCACGAGCCGGCGTCCAGCCCCGAGCCCGTACTCGTCGACGAACCGCGGGCCGACGTCCAACACCGAGCTCACCTGCCCACGGGCTCCATGCGCGGCTCGCGCCACGGGTCGCCCGGACGGGCGCGCGGCGCGGGCAGCGGCAGGCGCCGCGCGACGGCGTCCTCGAGCGCGCTCACGCGCCCCGGGTTCAGCACGAAGCGCCGCTGCAGGCGCGCCTCGAAGTCCCACACGCGGGGCGCCTGGCCGGGTCTGGCCTGGACGTGGGCGGTCAGGCGCCACCTGACGATCACGGTCGGCGGAACCTGCGTGCCCGTGAAGAAGACGTGCGCCAGCCGCTGCTCTCCGGGCGCGACGACGAGCGCGTCGAGGCGCGCGCCGTCCGCGTCGGCCGCGGCGAGGCGCTCGAGCCTCGCCACCCCGGCCACCTCGAGCGCGACGTCCTCGGGCGCGAGGCGCAGGGGCTCGGCCTCCTGGTTCACGACGAGGAGCCGCAGGTGGTGGATCACCTCGCGCCCGCCCGCCTCGAGGCCCTGCCCCGCGAAGGCCGCGTGCCCCAGGTAGCAGCCGCTGTCGTCGCGCCCCGCCAGGGCGTCGCTCGTGGCCAGGAGCAGCACCGGCGGGTCCTGCCGGGGGAACTCCGTCAGGTCCAGGTCGGGCGGCGGCGCGGCCGGGTCGGCCGGGTCGACGCCCGGCGGCGGCCACTGCCCGAGCATGCGCCCCAGGCGCCGCTGCCCCTCGAGCGGGCCGGTGCGCAGCGAACGCACGACCGAGAACATCCCCGGCTCGGCCTCGGCCGGCAGCGGGAAGGGCACCTGCCGCAGCGCCTCGACCTCGACCTCGGCCGGGGGCGGCTCGCAGTAGACCTCCTTGAGGTCGTCGTAGGCGGCCGGCGGGGGCGCCGCGCAGCCGGCGACCGCGGCGACCACGACGACCACGACGAAGACCAGGGGCCGGTGGGACATCGACGCGCAGCGTAGCCCTCGAGCCGCCAGGGCCGCCAGTCACGTCGACTCAACCCCCGGCCGGGCCCGCGCGTCCAGGAGAGGCCGACCCCACGCACCTTGACCCCCGGCGTCGTCGCCGGGTACCGTCAGGGGTCGGCCGCTGGAGGACGCGTGAGGATCGACCTCGTCGAGAAGCTCATCTTGGTCCTGGCAGGGGTCGCCGTGCTGGCCGTGGCGGCGTTCGTGGCCTTCTGCTCCCTGCTCCCGGGCGGGCTGCGCCATGGGATCCCGCCCGTCGTCGAGCGCGCGGCGCTCGACACGCAGGACTGGCTGCAGGTCCAACGCCGCCGCTCGGGGCGCGCGAACTACGCGCAGGCCCACCTCAACCCGGGCGACGTCATGGTCCGCGCCACCCCGGCGCCCACCGCCCCTGCCGGCGGCGGCGAGGCCCCCGGCGGCCCCACGGCGCCGCCGGCGAAGGACTACTTCGTCGCCGAGGGGAACATCCCGCCGGCCCAGCAGATCCCGGGCTTTCCCTGGCTCAAGCAGGTCCCCGGCGTGAGCTACGCGCAGCCGCAGCAGGTGCCGGACATCCTCTATCGCAAGTACCAGTCGTTCGACGCCACCTGGGAACTCGTCCAGGAGGGCGGCGGCAACTTCACCACGGCGCGCGACGGCAAGACGACCGCCTACCAGGTCAACTGGATCGACGAGCACAGCTACCTGGCCCAGCGCGTGGGCCTGCGCCCGGGCGACAAGGTGGTCTCGGTCAACGGCCAGCCGATCGGCACCAGCCTCGCCGCCGGGAAGGCCATGTACGAGCAGATGAAGAACGAGCGCCGCTTCGCCGTGCTCATCGAGCGCAACGGCGAGCCCATGGTCCTCTCCTTCTTCGTCCAGTAGGGGTAGCATTTGGGGGCGTGGAGACCGCCGCCGAGTCCGCCCGCACCCGCCTGGCCCGCCTGAGCGCCGAGGACCCGGTCCCGCCGATCCCGCCCCACTGGGTGGCCGCGCCCGCCCGCGCGGCCTCGCGCCTGCTCCTCAAGCGCTACTTCGAGCTCGACCTCGTCGGCCGCGAGCACCTGCCCCGGGGCGGCCCGCTCGTCGTGATCCCCAACCACCCGACCTACTTCGACCCCTGGCTGGTGGGGCTGGGGACGCCGCGCTGGATCACGTGGATGGCCTGGGAAGACGCCTTCACCTGGCCGGTCGTCGGCGCGTTCATCCGCAGCATGGGCGCCTTCCCGGTGAACGTCGAGCGGCCGCAGCCCTCGACGATCAAGGCGGCCGTGCGCGTCCTCGAGCAGGGGCGCGCCCTGGGCGTGTTCTTCGAGGGCGGTCGCACCAAGGGCCCGGACGTGATCGACGCCCCGCGCCGCGGCGGCCTGCGCCTGGCGCTGCTGGCGGGCGCGCCCGTCGTGCCCGTGTCGATCGCCGGCGCGCGGCGCCTGTGGCCGCCCGGGCGGGCGCTGCCGCGCCAGGGCAAGGTCGTCGTCCGCTACCACCCGCCGATCGACCCGCGCGAGGTCCTCCCGGGCGCGTCGGCGCGCGCCCGCGAGGAGCGCCTCACGGAGCTCGTGAGCCAGGCGATCCGCGCCGGCCTGCCGCCCGACGGGCGCCCACGCCCCGTGCGCGCGCCCGGCGCCGCTGGTACGATCCGTCCCTCATGATCGTGGGGACCGACGCGGCCGCGCTGCGCAGCATGCCCCCGGAGGTGCGCAGCCTCCGCGACGGGTGGCCGAGCCGTCAGGCCGAGATCGTCGGCCTGACCGACGAGCTCGAGCAGGAGTTCCGCTTCGGCCAGCGCGTCACCAAGACCGAGCGCGGCTTCATGATGGGTGGGAGCATGAAGGGCGGCTCGTCCTCCATGTGGTGCCCGGTCGGCCGCGACCAGTACCGCGCCTTCCGCCGCTGGCAGAGCGTCGAGGGCGTGCTCGAGGGGCGCGACGACGAGGCCTTCGCCCGGCTCACCGCGCTCCTCGCCCGGCACGACGTCGAGCTCGTCACCAAGCGCAAGAGCGGCGGCCCCGGCCGCCGCGCGCCGTTCGACCCCGAGCCCTTCCCCGGCTACGGGCCGCTCTACGGCGACATGGAGCGCATCCTCGCCCTCCTGCCGCCCGAGCACCTCGCCCGGCCGCAGCTCCGCCGCCTCCAGCTCGGCGGCTGGGGCCCCGACGCCGCCAAGGCCAGCGCCTACGTCGAGCAGGACGGCGCCGTGATCATGTACGACTTCGCCTGCCGCGGCGCCCGGCGCACCTTCCTGGGGCTGTTCCTGCACGAGCTCGGCCACGCCCACGAGTGCGCCCTGAGCGCGGCGGACAAGGACGCGATCCACGCCGACTACCAGGTCCTGAGCGAGGACGACGCCTTCTACGGGGTCGAGTTCCTCGTCGACGCGCTGGCGCGGCGCCTCACCCAGCGCTTCGTGTTCGAGGAGTTCCTCGCCGAGACCTACATGATCTACACCGCCTGCGGCGGCGCGCTGCGCGCCATGATCGCGGGCCTGCCCGAGCGCCCGCGCCTGGCCTGGGAGCGGGTCTACGCGCGCTTCCGCGCGTCGTTCGGCGGGGTCGACTACGCGTGACGCGGAGGGAGGCAGCGTGAGGGCGACGCCGTTCGAGCTCGAGCACGAGCGACACCCCGACGCGATCGTCGTGCGCGCGCGGGGCAAGTTCGACGGCGGCGCCGCCGAGGCGATCGAGGCCCTGCTGCCCGCCGGGCGCGCCGAGCGCGTGGTCCTGAACCTGGGCCAGATCGACTACATCTCGTCGTCGGGCGTGGCCGCGCTGGTGAAGCTCTCCTCGACGCGCCCGCTGCGCATCGCCAGCCCGGCGCAGTGCGTGCGCGACGTGCTGAGCCTGGCGGGGATCGAGCGGATCCTGTCGATCCACGGCGACGAGGAGGCGGCGCGTGCAGGCGGCTAGCCGGTGCGCCTGCGGCTTCTCGTGGCAGGGCGCCCCGCCCAGGGCCTGCCCGCGCTGCGGCAAGGGCCTCGCCGGCGGCGTGGCCGCGTCGTCGGGCGACCTGTCGCTCGACCTCAAGGACGTCCTCGCCTGCCCCCACTGCCGCTTCGAGTGCTACGAGGACGACCTCAAGGACGGCGCCTGCCCCCGCTGCCAGCGCCCCGTGCGCGAGGAGGAGGAGGAGGAGGCCGGCGGCGACGAGGGCGACGAGGCGGACGGCGGTGACGACGGTGACGACGGTGACGACGAGGAGCGCGGCCCGCGCGTCCCGCGCGCGCGCCGCCGCGCGGCCGGTCGCCCCGGCGCGCGCAAGAAGGTCGGCCGCAAGGGGCCCAAGGCGCCGCCCCCCCCGCCGCCCGAGAAGAAGAAGGTCATCCTCGACGAGCAGTTCAAGCAGCGCGTGTTCGCCGCCTTCCGCCGGGCCGACGCGGGGGCCGCGCAGCAGGAGTGCCTGGCCCTCGTCGAGGGCAACGAGGAGCACGCCAAGCAGATCTACACGCACCTGCTCGAGATCGCCAAGAAGAAGAACTGGATCGGCATCGAGCGGCAGCAGGCGACCGCCGCCCCGGTCCAGGTCGCGCCAGTCGCGCCGGTCGCTCCGGTCGACGACCCGCTGGCCCTGCCCCCCGGCTTCCTCGAGGCCCCCGCCCCGCTCGACCCGGGGGGCGCCCTGCCGCTGCCGCCCGGCCTCCTCGGCGATCCGGGCGCCCTGCCGCTGCCGCCCGGGCTCCTGGGCGGGCCCGAGCCCGCGTTCGCGCCCGCGCCCGTCGCGCCCCCCGTCCAGCCCGCGCCCGCTCCGCGTTAGGCTCGACCGACACGAGCTGGTCGGTCGAGCACGACGACGGCGGCG
>JAHBXY010000186.1 GCA_019636275.1 Planctomycetota bacterium
GCCGCTCGCTCGCCGCGCGGGGCCGGGCTGCGCGACGACCGCCAGGGCCTCGTCGAGCGCCTCGAGCAGCTCGTCGGCGCGCTGGAAGCGGGCCCCGGGCGCCTTGGCCAGGGCGCGCTGCAGCAGGCGAACCGTCCGCGGCGTGAGGCCGGGCACGAACGTGCGCGGGTCGGGCGCGGGGTCGTTCAGCACCTTGCAGAGGACGACCACCCCGGTGGCGCCCTCGAACGGAGGGCGCCCGCAGAGGAGGGCGAAGAGCGTCGCCCCCAGCGCGTAGACGTCGGCGCGCACGTCGACCTCACCGCCGTCCGCCTGCTCGGGCGCCATGAACGCCGGCGTGCCGACGACGAGGCCCGTGGTGGTGATGCGGTCGTCGCCGCGCGCCTGCCGGGCCAGCCCCAGGTCCGCCAGCTTGGCCCGCCCGTCCTCGGCGATGAAGATGTTCGCCGGCTTGATGTCGCGGTGCACGAGGCCGGCCGCGGAGAGGGCCACCAGCCCGCGGCAGGCATCGCGCACGACCTCGAGCGCGCGCGCCTCGGGGAGGCGCTCGCCTGGCGCCGCCGCGGCCAGCTGCTTCGCGTCGCCCGCCGTGACCAGCTCGAGGCTCATGAACACGCGGCCGTCGGCGGCCCGGCCGGCGTCGAAGACCCGCACGACGTGCGGGTGGTTCAGCCGTGCGGCCGTGCGCGCCTCGCGCACGAAGCGCTGGACCGCCTCCGGCTCGAGCTGGTCGCCCGCGATCAGCTTGAGCGCGACGAGGCGGTCGAGCGACCGCTGCCGCGCCCGCCACACGGCCCCCATGCCGCCCTCGCCGAGCTTCTCCAGCAGCTCGTAATCGCCCAGCGCGTCGACGGCGGCGGCGGCCGGCCGGCTCGCCGGGACGAGCGTCTGCTCCGCGTCGGCCTTCACGGCGGCGATGAGGTCCGCCATGACGGCCGGCGCCACCGCGCCCGCGGCGACCAGCGCGTCCACGAGGCGACCGCCGCGGCGCGCGGCCGCCGCCACGGCGGAGGGCGAGAGGACGCCGCGCGCCAGCCCGCGCTCGATGACCAGCCGGTCGAGCCCCCGAACGCCCTCGAGCTCCACGGCCGGAGGATAGCAGTCCGGACGACGCGAACGCCAACAGCCCCGGATCCCGAAGGAGACCTCATGCCAGGCTGACAGCCAGCGCGCGACGGGACTCGCCGGACGAGCTACGCGTCCGACTCGACCCCGCCCTGCCGCGCCCGCTCGAGCGCCGCCTGGAGCCGCTCCGCCTCGAACCCGCCGCGCTCGCGGTCGAGCGCCAGGGCCGCCTCGAGCGCCGCCGCGGCGCCCGCGGCGTCGCCCGCCCGGCGGAGGGCGACGGCCTGGGTCTCGAGGCTCCGCACGCTGCGGTGCGCGCGCACGCCCTCGCGGGCCACCTCGAGCGCGCGGTCGGGGCGGGGGTCGGCCTCGAGGAGCAGGCGCACGAACGCGGCGCGCCCCTCGTCGTCGTGCGGCGCGCGCCGCAGGCGGCGCTCGTAGGCGCGGCGCAGCCGCTCGAGGCGCAGCCGCCCGGTCCAGCCCAGGCCGTCGTCGCGCCGGCCGAGGAGGAGCAGGTTCTCGCGCGCGGCGAGGAAGTCGGGGCGCAGGCGCGCGGCGGTGCGGAAGGCGGCGCGGGCGCCGTCGACGTCGCCCGTGGCGCGCCGCGCGACGCCCAGGTTGTTCCAGGCCACGTGGCTGGCGCGATCGGCGGCGAGCGCGCGCTCGTGCCAGCGCAGGGCCTCGTCCCAGGCGCCGCGCCGCCCGTGGACGCGGCCGAGGTTGGTGCAGGCGAGCGCCGCGTGCTCGTCCGTCGCGACCGCGCGGTCGAAGGCGCGCTCGGCCTCGTCGAGGCGCCCCAGGCGCAGGGCCACCTCGCCCAGGAGCAGGTGCGCGCGCGGGTCCTCGGGCGCGATCTCGACCGCCCGCGCCAGGTCGGCGCGCGCCGCGAGCAATTCGCCCCGCTGCAGGGCCAGGTAGCCGCGGCCGACGTAGGCGCGGGCGAAGTTGTGGCTGACCTGCACGATCCGGTCGAGGTCGCGCGCGGCGCGGGCCACGTCGCCGCGGTCCCACCAGAAGTTCGCCCGGTTGTTCAGGACCTCGACCAGGACCTCGCGCCGGCGCAGGCTCTGCAGGTAAACGCCGCGGTCGACGAGCGGCCGCGCGATCCTGAAGCGCTCGACGTAGTGCTCGTCGGGGTGCGGCGCCCCGCGGGCGGTCGTCTCGACGTTGCGGCGCAGACCCTGGCCGTCCCAGCGGACGAAGAAGTGCCCGGGGGCCGAGACGCCGAACAGCGGCAGGCCCGCGCGCGTGCCGACCGCCAGGTAGACGCTCGACAGCCCGACGCAGTGGCCGCGACGCCGGCGCAGGACGTGCGGCAGGAGCAGGTCGCCCAGGCGCTCGTTGCCGTCGCGCGTCGCGCGGGCCGAGGCGGCCTGGAAGCCCAGCGCCTCGAAGAAGAAGGCGTTGGTGACCTCGAGGCGCCGCGCCGGGTCGCGGCGGGGGACCGCGCGCAGGCACTGCCGGAGCGCCCAGGCGAGGTGCGCCACCTCGTCGAGCACCCGCTCGGGGTCGACCGCCGGGGCGTCCTCGCAGGCGAGGAGCGTCGTGCCCCGCGCCAGGTCGAGGTGCCGGTCGTCGGCGCGCAGGAGCGCCTCGACGTCGTCGGCGGACCCCGCCGGCGAGCCCTCGGGCAGGACGACCTCGCCCGGCGCCAGGACGCGGAGGGCCAGGGCCCCGAGGCGCCGCGCGTCCTCGTCGACCCGCAGGGCCGCGGCGGCCCGCGCGACGGCGTCCTTGACCCCGGCGAGCATCCGGCGGCGGCGACTAGCGCTTGCCGCCCGGCTCGAGCAGCGGGAGCCCGTCGGGCCCCAGCGGCAGCTCGAGCGGCTCGTAGAGGTCGTCCTTCGGCTGGAGGATGCGGTCGCGGTTGGCGGTCCACCACGAGCGCCAGCGCGCCGGCTGCGGGCCGTGGTCCTCGTCGGTGATCCAGGCCAGCGAGCGCGCGATGTAGGTCGTCACGCGGAACTCGCGCTCGCCCTCCATCGCCTGGATGAGCGGCTCGATCATCTTCGGGTCCTGCGTGAACCCGAGGCCGATCGCCGCGTGGTGGCGCAGCGCCACGGCGCGCGGACCCTGGGTCGTCTTCAGGGCGCCGAGCAGGAGGCGCTTGCAGCGCTCGCTGCCGATGCTCCCGAACACGAGGAGGCTGCGGTAGACCACGCCGTCGTTGCCGCGCGCCTGCGCGGCCGCCTGCTCGAAGCGCGCGGCGAGCGGGGCCACGGCCGGCTCGCCGATCTGCACGAGCGCGACGCGGGCGGTCTCGGCGATGCGGAACCACGCGTCGTCGAGCGCGTCGATCAGGGCCGGGACGGCCGCCGGCGCGCGCATGGCGCCGAGGGTCTGACCGGCCTCGGTGCGCACGTCGAGGGGGCGCTCCTGGTCGCGGAACAGGGCCAGCACCGGCGTGGCCTGGGCCGGGCCGCCCACCTGCTGGAGGACCTGCAGGGCGGCGATCGTGGTCGGCGGGTCCATGTCGCCGAGCGCCGCGGCCACCGGCGCGGCGACGGGCTTGCCGGCCGCGCCGAGCTGGCGCCGGGCGCCGTCGCGCGTCGCCGGGCTGCGGAGCTCGACGAGGAGCTTGGCGACGTCGACCCGCGGGGCGAGCTCCTCGCCCTGCAGCTCGACCGGGCGCGCGTCGACGCTGCGGCCGGCCGCGCCGGGGGCGTCGAACACGGCCCGGTCGCCGTCGACGCGCCACTCGAGGCCGCTCAGGCGCGCGAGGTGCGAGAGTAGGTGCTTGAGCTGCATGCGGTTGACGAGCAGGTTCACGCTGGCCACGCGCGCCTGCGCGTCGGCGCGCGCCCGCGCCGTGACCTCGATCGTCATGTTCGAGCGGGAGCGCAGCCGCTCCAGGGCGAAGAGGAGCGGCGTGCCGGTGAAGTCCATCGTCACGCGCGCGTCGAGCGCCGCGCTCGACGGCAGCCGGGGCTCGGCGCCGGGGCCCTTGCCCGCCGGATGGAGGACGACCGCGCCGCACCAGGCGGTGCGCGCCAGGCTCGTCTGGCGCTCGACCTCGGCCAGGAACGTCCCCACCGGGGTCTGCGTGGCCGCGGCGGTGACCGTGAGGGCGTCGGCGTCGACGCTCGGGTCGACGACGACGTTCAGCTTCGTCCCCTCGTGGACCGCCTTCACGACCAGGCTCAGGCGGGTGCCGTTGAAGCTCCCCGAGAAGGGCGTCTTGAGCGGATCCGGCTCCGCCTGCGCGCGCGCGGCGGGCGCGGCGGCCAGGATCGGCAGGGCCAGGAGCGAGCCGAGGCGCGAGATCCGCATGTCCCCTCCGTGGACGAGGCGGGAGCGGACGGCGGCGCGGCCCTCCCCCTCGACCGGCGGAGACGATAGCAGCGCGGGACGTAAAGTGTCAAGCGGCCAGGAGTAGAGGACGGAAGGCCGAGGGGATCACCGCAGAGGAGCAGAGGGAGCAGAGGTCGATCGGCCATGACCCGCGGCGCCGGGCCGCGGGCGCGACCGCTCGATCTGGTCGATGACTTCCACGGCTTGCCGCCTCACGGGACACGAAGGCAACGGAGGGCGACGAAGGTCACGAAGGAGATCCATGGACAAGACCTCCATGACCTTCGTGGACCTTCGTTGCCTTCGTGTCCCATGGGGGCCAGAGCGCCGACTCGGCTCATCAGATCGAGCCGTGACCGCCGTCAGTAGGCCTTCGCCCACAGCACCCGCGGCTGGCCCGCCCTGGCGGGCTTGCCGCACCACACGCAGGCGCCCGTGAACGGCTCGCCGGTGAAAGGGATGCAGCGCACGGTGACCTTGTGCCGCTCCTTGACCTGGGCCTCGCACTCGCCCTCGCCGCACCACCCGGCGCGGGCGAAGCCGCCGTGGATCTCGGGGCGCTCCTCGCTCTTCGGCGTGAAGAAGGCCTCGAACGCGGCCTTGTCGTCGACGTCGCGCGTGTGCGCGTCGCGGAAGGCGCGCGCGCGCTCGAGCAGGCCGCGCTGGTAGTCCTCGAGCAGGGCCACCAGGCCCTCGCCGAAGGCGTCGCGGCCGATCGTCTTCTTGCCCTCCTCGGTCCCGAGCGTGGTGCGCAGGGCGTAGACGAGGTTGCCCTCCTTCATGTCGCGCGGGCCGACCTCGACGCGCACGGGGACGCCCTTCTTCTCCCAGGTGAAGTGCTTGGCGCCCGGGCGCTGGTCGCTCATGTCGACGTGCACCCGCACCGGACGACCCTTGAACTGCACGCCCTCGAGGCGCTTCAGGAGCGGCGCCAGGTAGGCCTCGACCTCGGCCCGCTCCTCGGGCTTGCCGCAGCGGATCGGGATCACGACCACGTGGATCGGCGCCACGGCGGGCGGCAGGACGAGGCCCTTGTCGTCCGAGTGCGTCATGACCAGGCCGCCGACGAGGCGCGTCGAGACGCCCCACGAGGTGGTGTAGGCCGTCTGCTGCTTCTGGTCCTTCGACAGGTACTCGATCTTGAACGCCCTGGCGAAGTTCTGCCCCAGGTGGTGGCTCGTGCCGGCCTGCAGGGCCTTGCGGTCCTGCATCATGGCCTCGATGCAGTAGGTGTGCTCGGCGCCGGCGAACTTCTCGCGCTCGGTCTTCTTGCCCACGTAGACGGGCATGGCCAGGACGCTCTCGGCGAACTCGCGGTAGACCTCGAGCATGCGCGAGGTCTCCGCCTCGGCGTCGTCGAAGTCGGCGTGGACGGTGTGGCCCTCCTGCCAGAGGAACTCCATCGTGCGCAGGAACAGGCGCGTGCGCATCTCCCAGCGGACGACGTTGGCCCACTGGTTGATCAGGAGCGGCAGGTCGCGGTAGCTCTGCACCCAGCGCGCGAACGACTCGCCGATGATCGTCTCGGACGTCGGCCGGACGATGAGCTCCTCGGCCAGCGCCGACTCGGGGTCGGGGACGAGCTGGCCGTCGGGGCCCTTCTTCAGCCGCGAGTGCGTGACGACGGCGCACTCCATGGCGAAGCCCTCGACGTGGGCCGCCTCCTTCTGCAGGAAGCTCTTGGGGATGAACAGCGGGAAGTAGGCGTTGAGATGGCCCGTCGCCTTGATCCGGTCGTCGAGCTGGCGCTGGATCGCCTCCCAGATGGCGTAGCCGTAGGGCTTGATCACCATGCAGCCGCGCACGGCCGAGTGCTCGGCGAGGTCGGCGACCTCGATGAGCTCGTTGTACCAGGCCGAGTAGTCCTGCTCGCGGGGGGTGATGGCGTCCTTGCTGGACATGGGTGCTCTCTCAGCCTGCGACGATGTTCACGAGGTTGTTGACGTTCTGCTTCTTGACGACGATGAACTTGCGCACCGTCTTGCCCTGCAGCTCCTCCTTGACCCGCGGGAGCTCGAGGACGATCCGGCGCAGCGCCTCCTCGTCGGCCTCGGGCGGGACCATGGCCTTGGCCCTGGGCTTGCCCTGGATCTGCACGGCGATCTCCACCTCGTCGCGGACGAGCGCCTGCGCGTCGGCCGCCGGCCACGCCTGGCGGAAGACCGTCTCCTGGCCGCCGAGGTGGGCGTGCCAGAGCTCCTCGGCGAGGTGCGGCGCGAACGGCGCGAGCAGCTTGACGAAGATCGTGGCCGCCTCGCGCAGCCCGGCCGCGTCGGCGGCCGCGAGGTCGCCCAGGTCCTTCTCCGCCGGGAAGGCGTGCTCGAGCTCGATCATGGCCGAGATCGCCGTGTGGAAGCCGAAGTTGCCCTCGCGGTCGAGCTCGAGCCCGGACGAGACGCGCACGATCGTCTCGTGCGCCTTGCGCCGCACGTCGCGCACGGCGGGCGAGAGCGCCCCCGGGTCGACCGGGCCGGCGCCGGCCGTGGCGCGGCCCAGCGCCTCGACCGTGGCGAGCGCGCGGCGGAGGAACTTGCTGTAGCCGACGACGCCCTGCTCGATCCACTCGGCGTCCTGCTCGGCGGGGCCGACGGCCATCGTGTAGAGGCGCTGCACGTCGACGCCCCAGGTCTCGGCCATGTCGGAGGCCGAGACGAGGTTCAGCCGGGTCTTGGACATCTTGAAGTACTCGGCCTGGAGCGGCGGGCACGTGCCGTGGACATACTCCTTCTTGCCGCCCGGCCCCTCGCGCTCGGTGACCTCCTTCCAGCTCACCCAGCCGTGCTGCTCGCAGCGGTAGCTCTGCATGCCGATCATGCCCTGGCAGAACAGCGCCCCGAACGGCTCGTCGAAGCCGAGCTCGCCCAGGTCGTGGAGCGCCTTGACGATGAACCGGCTGTAGAGGAGGTGCCCGGACGCATGCTCGCGGCCGCCGACGTACTGGTGCACCGGGAGCCAGCGGTCGACCGTGGCCTTGTCGAACGGGCGGTCGGCGAGATCGGGGTTGGGGTAGCGCAGGTAGTACCAGGCCGAGTCGACGAAGGTGTCGAGCGTGTCCGGATCGCGGCGCGCCGGGCCGGCGCAGGTCGGGCAGGTCGTCTGCATGAACGAATCGACCGACTCGAGGACGCTGCGCCCCTTGGGGCGGAAGTCCTCGAGCGTGGGCAGCTCGACCGGGAGCTGCTCGGTCGGCACGCGCACGGGGCCGCAGGCGGGGCAGTGGACGATCGGCACCGGCGCGCCCCAGTAGCGCTGCCGCGAGATGCACCAGTCGTGGAGCTTGAACTGGACGGTCCCCTTGCCGAGGCCCTTCTCCTCCAGCCAGGCGATGACCTTGTCGATCCCGGCCGGGGTCGGCGTGCCGTCGAACGGCCCCGAGGCGGTCATCAGGCCGTCCTCGGCCCAGGCCTCGGTCATCGCGGCCGGGTCGAGCGTCTTGCCCGGGGGCGAGATCACGACGCGGATCGGGAGCTTCTGCGCGCGGGCGAACTCGAAGTCGCGCTGGTCGTGCGCCGGGACGGCCATGACGGCGCCCGTGCCGTACTCCATGAGCACGTAGTTGGCGACGAACAGCGGCACGCGCTCGCCGTTGACGGGGTTGACGACGTGGAGGCCGGTGTGCGCGCCGAGCTTGGTCTTCTCGCGCTCGACGGTCGACTGCTTCTTGACGGCCGCGCGGAGCGCCTCGAGCTCGGCCACCTTCTCGGGGTCGGCGCGCTCGAGGGCCTTGTCGACGAGGGGGTGCTCGGCGGCCACGCAGAAGTAGGTCACGCCCCAGAGCGTGTCGGGGCGCGTCGTGAAGCAGGTCACGCGGTCGCCGGTCTCGGCCACGGTGAAGTCGACGAGCGCGCCCTGGCTGCGGCCGATGCGCGCGCGCTGGATGTTCTTCACCTGCTCGGGCCACCTCGGCAGCTTCTCCAGGTCGTCGAGCAGGCGCTGCGCGTAGTCGGTGATCTTCACGAACCACTGCTCGAGCTCGCGCCGCGCGACCTCGTGGCCGCAGCGCTCGCACCGGCCGTCGACCACCTGCTCGTTGGCGAGCACCGTGCTGCAGTCGGGGCACCAGTTGACGGCGGCCTTCTTGCGGTAGACGAGCCCGGCGTCGAACAGCCGGCAGAAGACCCACTGCGTCCACTTGTAGTAGCCCGGGTCGCACGTGGCGAGCTCGCGCCGCCAGTCGTAGCCCACGCCCCAGCGCGTGAGCTGGTCCTTCATCGCGGCGATGTTGCGGCGCGTCCACTCGGCCGGGTGGATGTTGCGCTTGATCGCCGCGTTCTCGGCGGGCAGCCCGAACGCGTCCCAGCCCATGGGCGAGAGCACCTCGTAGCCCTGCATGAGCTTGTGGCGCACGAGGGTGTCGCCGATGAGGTAGTTGCGGCCGTGGCCGACGTGCAGGTCCCCCGACGGGTAGGGGAACATCATGAGGCAGTAGGAGGGCGGCTTCGCGGCGCCGGCCGTGTCGCACTGAAACAGGCGGAGCTCGTCCCAGCGCGCCTGCCAGCGGCGCTCGAAGGCGCGGAAGTCGTAGTCGGCCATGGTCTCGGGGTCCTCGCCGCGGTGCGTCGCGGCAGCAAGACGGCGGATTCTAATGGCAATCCCCGCCCGTTCTAGCCCGGATCATGCGCGAGTGGAGGTCGTCACGTCCCGTGAAGTGGACCCAGGAGAGTGCATGATCCGGGCGGTGCCCGAGCGAGGGGCTCGGCGAACACCGGGCCGGTCTCGACACGGTGTCCTCGAGGAGCGCCGAGCCCCGAGCGAGGCGGCCGACGGCCTGGCGAGGATTGCTCAGGGTTGCGTGCAGGGTCGGTGCGGATGTCGTCACGCGGTCATGAGTAATCCGAGCCAGGGGCCGGCCCCCGGGCCGGACCGGCGGGGCCGCGCTACGCTGGACACATGCTCGAGACCCTCTGGCGCCGGCTCGCGGGCGGTCCCGACCACGAGCCCGACCTCGTCGACATCGGCGCCCTCCCCGACGCGTCGCCGCTGGCCCTGCGACGGCTCGCCCGCCAGCACCGCCTGCTGGTCACGCCGGCCGCCGCGCCCCGCGCCTTCTACGACGCGCCGTCGCTGCGCGGCCTGTCGCCCGGCCTGCGCGTCTCCGTGGCCAACGGCTACGCCCTCGACGTGCACCAGCGCTGCCCGCCCTACCACGCGCGGCGCGGCGACGGTCGCGAGCGCCTGTTCTGCTCCTACGCGTCGGGCGCGCGGGCGCCGCTGGCCGTCGAGGTCGAGTTCACGCCCGACGGCGTCGTCGGCCCGCCGGGCACGACGTTCCCGCCCGAGGCCGCGCTCGACCTCGACCGGCTCCTCCGGCGGTCCCGCTTCTGGGAGCTGCCCACGCTCGCGGGCCCCGACGGGCTCGAGGGCGAGATGTGGCACCTCTCCGTCGTGCTGGGCGGGCGCCAGCACCTCCTCCGCCGCGGCGGGAAGTGCCTCGAGTTGCCGCTCTTCCGCGGCATCCTGCAGGCCCTCGGCGTCGACCCCCGCGCCGCGGTCGCGCGGGCGGCGGGCCCGGCCGCCTGCGCCTGGGCTCCTTGCGGCGAGGCGCCGCTGCCGGGCGACCCGTCGCGGCTGTGCGCCGGGCACCGCGCCCGCGTCGACGCGCAGGGGGCCAACCTGACCCGCCGCTAGTGTGCTCGACGGCTGCGGCCGCGGATGCCGGGCGAGGGGGGGCGCGCGCGGGTCGTCGGTGTGGCCCGCCTCCTCGAGCTCCGTCCCGCGGCTGCGGTGCTGCAGCCCATGCGGACCCTACCGCTCGCGGCCGTCCGCAGCCGCGGGCCTCCCGCTCGCTCCGGCGGCCCACCGGGGATCCGGCGATCGATACGACCCGCGCGCGCTCCCCCCTCGCCTCGGCCTCCGCGCCCTCGCCTCGCTCGCTGCTCCGTTCGAAGGCTGATCACCAGGACCCGGCGGCGAGGGGCGATTGCTTGATGCGCTCTGAGGGCAGGAGCGTCGGCGCTCCGCCGCCGGGCAGGCGCATCCAACGCGCGGGCGAGGCCGCTTCGAATCACACCAGGTCGAGCGGCGGGCCGACGCCCGGGCCGATCCGCGGCGGGGCCGGAGGCGGCGGGTCCGGGGGCGGCTGCTCCGGGAGCTCCGAAGGCGACGGGGCCGACGGCGGCGGGTCCGACGGGGGCTGGTCAGAGGGCGGCGGGTCCAGGAGCTCCGGCGGCGCGTCGGCGGCGGGCTTCTCGCTCCCCGCCCACCGCGCGCCTTCGGCGCCGCGGCCGCCGCAGCCGAGGATCGGGCAGCCGCGGTTCTCCTCGTGGCACTCGGCGTGGATCACCGTGCGGCAGGCCCCGCAGGAGACGAGGGCCAGGCCGCCGTCGACGGCGTCGTGGCAGAAGGGGCAGCGCGGCTGGACGTCGCGGCCGCCGACCCACACGAAGCGACCGACGAGGCCCAGGTCGTCGCCCGGGCGCCGGTCGTAGGCGCGCGCCAGGACGTCGAGCGCCTCGAGCAGCGCCCCCAGCTCGCGCAGGCCCACGGTGTCCGGCGCGCCGCGGACGACGAGCTTGCCCGCGCGGATCGAGACCTCGTGGAGCGGCCAGCGCCGCAGGAGCTGCTCGACGGCCTCGCGCACGTGCGCCGACGCCAGCGGCGTCGAGGCGGCGTCGCCCTCGGCCTCGACCACGTAGGCCCGGTCGAAGCCGTCGCCGCCCGAGACCTCGACCGCGCGCACGAGGCCCAGCGTCTTCTCCACGGCCGCCAGGCCCTGGTCGCGGCGGATGCGCAGGCGCACGGCGGGCGCGTGCGCCAGCTCGAGCTCCGCCCGCAGCGGGTAGACGCGCGTCACCCAGCCGCCGGCGACGCCGCGGCCCCGCCCCCAGCCGCCGCGCAGGCGCAGCCGCAGGGCCCGGCCCGCGTGGCGGCCGACGACCGCATCCTCGCGCCCGCCGGGGACCAGCTCGCCGTCGACGTGCCGCAGCAGGCGCTGCAGGATCGCGCGGCGGCTCTCCTGCTCGCCGCGCCACCAGCTCGCCATCCAGGCCGCGCCGGCGGCCCCCAGGACGACGAGCGGGCCGAGCGGGTCCACGCGCGCTACTTGCCGTCGAGCATGAGCTGCGCCGTGCGCCGCACGCGCGGCACGCGGTCCTCGAGCGCCTTCTCCAGCGCCTTGCGCGCCGCCTCGTTGCCCTTCATCTGGCCGAGCGCGAACGCCGCCGCCGCGCGCACGTCCTCGTGGAACTCGGTGCGCAGGAGCCCGCCCGGCCGCAGGCAGTTCGACAGGGCCGGCACGACCTTGTCGTGGTGGGCGCGCACGAGCGAGAGCTTGCCGAAGGCCAGGCAGCACTCGCGCTGGACCTCGACGATGTTCGTGCGCTGCAGCAGGTCGAGCAGCTCGTCGACGGCGTCGGGCCGGGCCAGCTCGCCCAGGTGCTGCACCGCCGCGAGCTGCGCCTGCGGCGCGCCGTGCTGGATCGCCCAGCGCAGGACGTTCTGCGCCGCCTTGCCGCCGAGCGAGCGCGCCACCCCCACGGCCTCGGCCTGGATCACGGGGTCGGCGTTCTGCAGCCCGGCGATGAGCACGTGCGTGGCGTCGCGGCACACGACCGCCGCCGCGCGCAGGAGCCGCCCGGCGGCGTCGGCCGGCGCCGTGAAGGGCGTGACCTCCTTCTGCAGCGCCGCCTCGCTCTCGGGCACCAGCGCGGCGAGCATGTCGATCAGGAAGGTCTCCACGCGCCCGCGCGTCGTCTCGCGCAGGGCGCGCAGCAGGCGGTCGACCGCCACCGCGCCCATGCCCTCGAGGATGCGCGCCGCCTTGCGCCGCTCCTGCTGCGAGCCGGCCTCGATCGTGTCGAACACGCGCTGGAAGCGCGGGTCCTCGATCGCCTCGCCGAGCACCCGCTTGCCGGTCTTCTCCAGCCGCGTCTGGGCGTCGTTGCGCTTGTCGCGCCGCCGCCCCAGCGCCCACACCAGGCGCGCCGCCAGGTCCCAGTCGCCCTCCGCCACGCGCTCGAGGATGCCGACGCGCGCGCACTCGGCGAGCTTCTCGAACACCTCGGGGTCGCTCTCCAGCTCGATCGCGTCGCCCAGGCGGCGCACGGCCACCGAGAAGAAGCTGGCGCGCAGCTCCTGCGAGCCGCGCCGCGCCACCGACTGCAGCAGCTCGGCGGCGCGCCGCCGGTCGGCCGGGTCCTGGCCGGCGAAGTTGACGGCGACCCGGTCGACGACGCGGAAGGCGAGGTTGGGGCGGCCCTCGAGGAGGACCATCTCCAGCACCTCGGCCAGCTCGCCGCTCGCCGGCGAGGCGAGGAGCTCGGCCGGCGGCAGCTTGGTCAGCGCGTAGGCGCGCTGCGCGACCGCGTCGGACGGCCACTCGAACTGCGCCGGCAGGTCGGCGTCCCGGAACGTGACGGGCGGCATGTCCTCGTCCTCCTCCTGCGGCGGGCGGCTGGCCTCCTCGCGCGGCCCCGCGGGCGCCTCGGCGGGCGGCGCGTCGTCGCCCGCCGCCGCGGGCGCCTCGCGCGGGCTGAGGAGGTCGCGCGCGAGCTGCAGGAGCGCATCGCCCGCGAGCACGTTGGGGAGCGAGCCGTCGACGTTGATCGCCTGCGCCGCGTCCCGCGCGGCCAGGGCGTCGCGCGGCGGCGCGAGGCGCGCCAGGTGGCCGACGAAGCGCGACAGCTCCTGCGGCGGGATCGCCTCGAGCAGCACGACGCCGCGCAGGCGCGTCTCGCGCAGGGCGCGCAGCACCTCGGGCGCCCCCGGCAGCTCCGACGCGGCCAGGACGCTGCCGTTGACGACGAGGGCCTCGCCCTCGCCCTCGTGCAGGGCCAGCGCCGGCGCGTGCTGGAACACGGCCCGCAGGGCGCGGTCGAGCTCGGGCTGCTCCGGCGGCTCGGCGTCCGCCGGCGCCGCCCGCGCGGCCGCGAGGGCCGCCGCGAGCTGCTCGACCGCCAGCCGCACGGCGGCCGGGTCCTGCTCCATGACCCGCCCCTCCACCGGCACGCGGGCCTCGAGCCCGTGCTGGTGCTGGAGCGTGAGCGTCTTCTGCGCGATCCCCACCGCCCGCAGGTCGTGGTCGGCCGCGAAGACGCTCCAGAAGTAGCGCTCCATCGGCACCTGCACGCTGCGCGACGCGCTCTCGGCCAGGAACGCCAGGAGCTCGCGCCCGAGCGTCGGCAGGCGCGGGCCGAGGAAGGTCAGGCTCTTGATCGAGTTCACCCGGTAGAGGCCGCTGACCGCCTCCTGCGCGGCGCCCTCGCCGTAGGCCTTGTCGACCGGCCGCCCGTTGAGGGTCAGGGCGTTGCCGCGGTGCGAGACCGTGAACGCCGGCGCGATGTCGAGGGCGTGCTCGAGCACGCTCACGAGGTGGTCGACGGCGTCGGTGACGCTCTTCGACGACGCCGGGTACTGCCGCACGACCTTCGACGCGCTGGCCAGCGCCTTGGCGATCCCGGGCAGCGCCGCGACGAGCGACGGCGGGGCCGGCTCGGTCACCTCGGGGATGCGCGGGTGGCGGCCGTCGCCCAGGCTCTCCACGGCGTCGCGGTCGAAGACGAGCTCGCGGCGCGCGCGCACCTGCCCGGCGAAGCGGTCGCGCTTCTGGCGGTCGCCGGCGCGCCCGAAGTGGTAGGCCAGCGCCGCGGGCGACGTGTCCTCGCCCTGCGCCTCGAGGGCCTCGCCGACGCGCCGGTGCGCCGCCGTGCGCTCCGCCTCGTCGAGGCCCTCGTAGCTGGCGTCCTGGACCGCCCGCGAGGCGAACTCGAGCTCGCCGTCGGGGCCCTCCTCGCGCAGGAGCTTCTGCTTGACCGCGTCGGAGACGAGCTCGAGCGCCTCGCCCGCGCGCTTGCCGGTCGAGGCGCGCAGGACCTCGAAGTCGAAGCTCGGCCCGACGACGGCGGCCGACGCCACGAGCTCGGCCAGCTCGGGGTCGAGGACCTTCAGCCGGTTGCGGATGAGCTCGTCGAGGGTCAGCGGGAGGTTGGCCGGGACCTCCCGCTCGGCCCGCCAGCCGTCCTCGACGCGCACGAGGGCGCGCGTCTCGACGAGGTGGCGCAGGGCGCCCTCGACGAACAGCGGGTTGCCGCGCGAGAGCCCGTGCAGGCGGTCGACGAACGGCGCCGGCGGGCGAAAGCCAGCCAGGAGCTGTGTGGTCAGCTCGGCCGTCCCCTCGCGGTCGAGCGGCTCGAGCTCGAGGACGACCGCGTTGGCGTGCTCGGCCAGGCTCCGGCGCAGGGCGGCGTAGGGCGAGCGCTCGTCGTGGCCTCCCGCGCGCGCGGCGCCGACGAACAGGCAGCGCTCGCCGCGCGGCAGGGCGCGGCGCACGAGCTCGAGCGTGGCCTCGTCGGCGTACTCCAGGTCGTCGAGCACGAGCACCATGGGCCGCGCGCGGGCCATGGCGGCCAGCAGCTCGAGGAGCCCCGTGAACACGGCGACCGTGACCTCGCCCGGGTCGATCGGGCGCACGAGGCGCTGCGACGGCCGGTCGGCCGCCGTCGGCCGCTCGCCGCCCGCCGGCGGCGTCTGCCCGGCCGCGGCCGGCGGCACCGCCTGGAAGCGCCCGGAGCGCTGGCAGGCTCGCCGCCGGGGACCGAAAAGGGTGCCTGCTCGGCTGCGGGCCGGGGTCCCTGGCGGTCGGGCGGCCGCCGGCGCCGGGGCCCGGCCCGGGAGGCCGGCGCATGGCGCCCGAGCCGGCGCCCGGGGTGCTGCTGGGGCGCGCCGGGCGGGCGCGGCGCGGAGCCGGCGTCACGCCGGCCGCGGGTGCGGGCCGGAGATTTCGAAGCGCCCGGAGTCGGTGACGCGCCCGGAGTCGCTCGGCGGGGCGCCCGTCGGCCGCGGCGGCGCGCTGGCGGGCGGCGCGCGCCGCGCCGCTCCAGGTGGGGCCCTTTGCGCACGCCGAGCGGCGGCGTCCTCGCGTCGCCTGCCCCGGCGGGCGGGCGCGGTTGCTTGGGCGGCGTCCAGGTGCCGGGGCGGTGGCCTCGGCGCCCGCGCGAGATCGGCGAGCCCGCCGGCGGCCGCGACGACTGGCGCGCCCGGCATGGCGCAGGCGCGGCGCGCCGGGCAGCGACGCGAGGGTCGGCAGCAGCTTGTCGAGGCAGGCGCGCTGGGGCCCGGTCAGGACGTTGACGGCCTGCGAGGCGAGGTCGGGGCGCGCCTTGAGCCACGCGTCGATCAGCGCGGCGATGGGCTTGTAGGGCTCCTCGCGCGTCACGGCGCTGCAGCGCTCGATGAGCACCGAGAGCCCGCGCTCCTTGCCGTAGCGCGCCAGCTCGGCCACGAGGCGGGTCTTGCCGCTGCCCGGCTCGCCCTCGACGAGGACGAGGCCGCCCTTGCCGTCGAGGGCCAGCGACACGGCGTCCTCGATCACGCGGAACGCGCCGGTCCGCCCGACGAGCGTGCGCGAGGGGAAGCCCGAGAGCGCGTCGAGGTCGGCGACGACCTCGGACCCGCCCTCGAGGTCGCTCGCGCAGGTGACCTTGTTCTTGCCGGTGCGCTTCGACACGTAGAGCGCGCGATCGGCCGCCTCGGTCAGGTCGTCGCCGCCGCCGGGCGCGTCGTCGGGGAACACGGCGACGCCCACCGAGAGCGAGGGGTGCAGCCCCTCGGGCAGGTTGGCCTCGTCGAAGGCGTCGTTGACGACCGCCTGCCGCAGCTCCTCGGCCACGGCGAGCGCGGTCTCGCGCGAGACGCCGGGGAGGATGACCGCGAACTCGTCGCCCGCGTAGCGCACGGCGAAGTAATCGTCGCCCACGTGCGCGTTGAAGATCTCGCCCAGCCGCTTGAGGGTGGCGTCGCCCGACATGTGCCCCAGGCGGTCGTTGATCCGCTTGAGGTTGTCCATGTCGATCATGGCCAGGGCCAGGGGCGGGGCGCCGGGGCCCCAGTCCGCCTCCTGCTTCATGAAGCGGGCGAAGAAACGGCGGTTGTAGAGCCCCGTGAGCTCGTCCTTGAAGACGAGCTCCAGGAGCTCCTGGTCGGTCCCGACCAGAAAATCGCCGGGAACTGCGGGCATGCGCCCCCCCGCGCCGGTGGGGTCCCCCCGCGAGGACCCTGCCGCCACCGCCCGGTTGGCGGCCCGACGCCCATGAACCTCAAGACTTTAACAAGCCCGCCGGAGAGGTCAATCGGCAGATCGCCGCCCCTGAGTTCCAATGGGGACATGGGCCCGCCCCCCGACGCGCTGCGGCACGTGGCCCCCCTGCTCCGGCCGGGGGAGCGCCTGGTGTGGGCCGACCGCCCGCGGCACGGCCTGCTGCATCGCCTGGGGCTCCCGCCGCGGACTCCGGGGGCGCTCCTGGGAGGGGCGGTCGGCGCGTCGCTCCTGGTCTTCGCCGTCGCCCTGGCCGTGGCGCGCGCCCCCGACGCTGCGCAGGCGGCGCTGGTCGTCGCGCTGGCGGCCCTGGTGGCCGGCCTCGCGCTCGTGCTCGCCTGGCGGCGCCCGGCGAGGGCGCTCTACGGCGCCACCGACCAGGGGCGCGGCGTCGTCGTCGTCGACGGCGAGGCGCTCGTGTTCGCGCTGCCGGCGCGGATCGCGGTCGAGGCCACGCGCGACCTCGAGGTGGGAGACCTCGACCTCGGCACGCTCGAGGTCGAGGCCCGTCGCGCGCCGCCCGGGTCGCCGCCCGCGCACGAGCGCCGGGCCGTGTGCCTGCGGGCCGTGGCCTACCCGCGGATCGCCGCCGACCTCCTCGAGGGCCTCGCCCGGGACCCGGCGAGACCCGCCGGCCTGGACCCGGCGAGACCCGCCGGGCCGATGATGTAGACTCCGGGGCGTGCGCCCCACCGCCCTGCTGACGTCGTCGGTCGTCGCGCTGCTGGTCGGCGCGGCCGCGCTCTCCGCGCGCGAGCGCGACGTGACCGGCGCCTGGCACGCCGACGGCGTCGCG
>JAHBXY010000187.1 GCA_019636275.1 Planctomycetota bacterium
CGCGCGCGGGGCGGGGATCCCGCCGCCGCCCTGGCCCGGCGGGGGCTCGACCCAGGTGACGACGACGGCGGCCTCTCCGCCCGGGCGGGCGACCCGGACGTCGGGCGCGTCGCCGCCCTCGGCGCGCGCCAGGAGCACGAGGTCGGGCAGCGCGCCCGGGACGGTCACGCCCAGCGCGTCGACGTCGGCCCTGTCCGCCGGGCGCACCAGCGCCAGCGGCAGGTCGAGCGTCGTGATGACGGGGCCGAGGGCCTCGATCGCGGGGTCGTCCATGTCCCTCCCCGGCGGGTCGCCGGCCTTCGCGACGGCGAGGGCGACCGCGAGGCCGGCGGCGAGGGCGAGTATAGCCGCGCGGCCCCGCTGGCGGCTCACGGCCCGACGGAGCTGACGCGCACCTCGAGCCGGAACGGCCCGGCGCTGAGGAGCTGCGTCTGCGTGGCCGACTTCGCCTCGAGGCCCGAGACGACGAACGACCCGGCGGCCGAGGTCACGTCGTCGTCCTTGCGCCAGCGGGCGACGACGCGCGGCGGGCTCCCCGGGATCCAGGGCGCCTCGACCGAGACGGCGCCCGCCGACACGGTCTGAGCGGGCAGCGGGCGGCCCTGGTCGAGGCCGCGGATCGCCCGGTTGAACTCGGCGTCGTCGCTGAGCCGCTGCCGCAGGTGCGCGCGCACCTGCTGGCTGAAGAGCTGGGGGTAGCGGGCCTCGATCGCGATGCGCTCGAGCGCCGAGGCGCGCTCGATCGTACCGAAGACCTTGTCCTGGTCGACGTCGCGCCAGAAGAGGATCCGCCGCTCGAGCGCGTCGCGGATGTCCGTGCACTGCTGCTGCACGCGGGCCGCGTCGGCCGAGGCGCCGCTGCGGTCGTTCACCTGGCGGGCGGCGCTCCAGGCCGAGCGCAGCCGCCCGCACTCGACCGCGAAGCGGTAGTCGCCGCCGGCGGCCGCGCCCTCGACCGTGACCCGCGTGAGCTCGACCTTCCAGCGCCGCGCCGAGATCGCCGGCTCGTGGTCGACCGTCAGGTGGACCTTGAACTTGCCGCCCGACTCGTCGAGGCGCCGGCAGCCCAGGCCGTAGGGGAGCACGGTGGCGTTGGCGGGGGTCGTCTGCGTGGCGAACTGCTTCTCGACCGAGCCGAGGTCCGCGCCGCCCGGCCCGCGCACGCGCACCTGCACGGTGAGCGGGGTGTTGCCCGCCGGCGCCGTGACGACCTTCGACCAGGCCGCGCCGTCCAGGAACACGACGCCGCGCGCCCCGCGCACCGTCTGCGGCGAGATCGCCTCGCCGCCGATGCTCGCCTCGACCTGGTAGTCGCCAGGGGCCCCCGGGGCGAGGACCTCGATGCGGTCGATCGTCACGCGCACCTTGCGCGCGTGCTCGCCGGCCTGCGCCCGGTAGATGAAGTGGCGCCCGTCGACGTTGAAGGGGGTGATCGCCGCCGCCTGCAGGTCGTGGTCGAGGAGCGGCTGGAGCGGCAGGCCGTAGTAGAGGACCGCCGGCGCGCCCGCGACGAGGTCCGCCCCGGCGGCGGGCTGGCCCGCGCGCCGGAGGACGAGGTGCGTGAAGCGCGACAGGTCGTCGCGCTTGATCGAGAGCTGCACCAGGTACTGCCCCTCGGGCCCCGGGTGGGCGAAGACCGGCAGGCGCCGCTCGCCCTCCCAGGAGCGGATGAGGTGCGCCCGGAGGGTGTCGGGGCGGTCCGGGTCGTCCTTGACGACGAACGGGTCTCGGCCGTCCGGATCGACCAGGCGCTCGACGACGCCGGTCTCGGCGTTCACGAGCAGCGGGCGCGAGTGGTAGCCGTTGGTCTCGAGCTCGAGGCCGTACCACTTGGTGGCCGCCGGGGCCACGGCGGCGCCCTCGTTGGTGATGTTCGCGTGCTTCGGGCTCGAGGCCGCGTGCGGGCCCGTCAGCGTCGAGAGCTGCATGGGGCCGCCGTTGACGGTGGAGAGGATGGCGGCCCAGCAGTCGATGCCGCCGTGCCCGCGGTCCTGCTGGAAGTTGCCGTCCGCGCCGGCGAGGAAGAGCATCTCCTCGCGCCTGGCCGTGAACTGCATCAGGTCGATCAGCTTGTTGGCGAAGTTCGCCGCGTCGGCGCCGGCGCGCGTCGTGCCGGGGTTCACCAGCCGGTCGGCGAAGTTCATGAGCCCGAGGAGGCCCGCGACCTGCGGGGCGGCGAAGCTCGTCCCGCCCTGGAGCTGGCCGAAGGTGGCCGGGGCGGTGAGCGTCGAGGTGCGCACGAACAGGCGGTCGCCGGGGGCGCACACGCTGGCCTGGGGGCCGTTGTTCGCGAAGTAGCGCATGGTGAACGGGTCTTCCGTGCACTCGCTCGGGTTGGTCATCGTCGTCAGCGGGTCGCCGTTCGCGGCGGCCGCCGCGTCGCCCTGGTCGAACTGCGGGACCCGCTCGACGAAGGCCGTGACCGCGACCGTGGGGTTCGAGGTGGCCGTGCGGGCGCCGGTGGGCGAGATCGCGACCGGCAGGTGCCGGTTCATCGAGATGCCCTGGTTGCCGGCGGCGATGACCAGGATCCCGCCGACGTTCCTGGCCGCGTTGAACGCGGGCCGGTACCAGGTGTTGAGCAGCCCGCGCTGGGCCGCGTTCAGGTTCGAGGGGACGTCGCGGCCCCAGCTCAGGTTCACGACGCTGACGCCCGTCTGCAGGAAGCAGAAGCGGATCGACTGCACGAGCTGGAACTCGGTCAGGTTGCGCCCGTTGTCCTCGGCCACGCGGACCGGCAGGACCTTGGCCCACGGGTTGACGCCGACGCTCCAGGGGCGGCCCACCGGGTCCCACGGCGGAGGCGCCGGAGGCGCCGGCGGCGCGGGAGCAGGCGCCGGGGCCGGAGGGGCCGGGGGGGCCGGCGGGGCCGTGCCGCCGCCCGAGTCGCCGCCGCCGCCGGGCGTGACGCCCAGGCGCTGGTCGAGCGCGTTCATCGACTGCGGACCGACGATCCCGTCGACGCCGATCCCGCTCTCCGACTGGAGCCGCTCGACGCTGGCGCGGGTCTTGGGGCCGAAGATCCCGTCGTCGCCAGTCGGGATCCCCGCCTGCGTCAGCGCGCGCTGCAGCGCCTTGACCCGGTCGCCCTGCTGCCCCTGCCGCACGTAGTTGCCGGTCCGCGCGCTGTCGAGGAGCGCGTAGTCCGCCGGCGGCCCGATGCTCGTCCCGCCGCCGCCGCCGCCGCCACCGCCGCCACCGCCACCGCCGCCGCCGCCACCGCCGCCGCCACCGCCGCCGCCGCCACCACCACCGCCACCGCCGCCGCCGCCGCCGCCTCCGCCGCCGCCGGGGAACGTGGCGGTGCCCACGCCGCCGCCGGCGATCAGGTGCAGGCAGACCGTGCCGTGGCCGAAGCCGTTGAAGTTGGGATGCGTCGTCGAGAGGTACGCGGGCGGCTCGATGAACGCCGGGTCCGTGAGGGAGAGCTGCGTGTTGAGCGTTCCCTGGCCGCTGCTGGCGGCGGGGATGTTCCCCACGCGGCGGCCGCCCCAGGGGAAGCGGTCGGCCGTGAAGTCGGGGCTGATCGCCGGGTGCGTGCCGTTGCCGTAGCCCGAGTCGACGACGCCGATCCCGACCTCCGGCGGCGTCCCGGTGACCTGCGCCAGGAGCCGCGCGACGAGCTGCTGCGCCGGGAAGGCGCGCGTGGCGAGATGGTGCGCGTTGGCCAGCCAGCCCACGTGGTCGACGGTCCCCGCCTCGGCGCCGGCCCGCTCGATCAGGAGGTCGGGGGCGCGCATCGACGCCACCTGCACGGCGCTGCCGCCGGCGACGTAGTTGAGGTCGACCGCCTCGACGCCGGACTCGCCGGCGACGGCGTCGCGCAGGGCCACGAGCTCGGTGAGGTCCAGCGGCTCGGGGCTCTCGAGGAGCACCTGCCCGTCACGCCGGGTCGTGCCGGCGACGCGCAGGCCGTGCTTCTTGCACAGCTCCTTCACCGCGTCGTCGTCGGTGCCCTCCTCGAACATGCAGAACAGCTCGTCGGGGTGGCACGACCAGCCGTCCTCGTCGTGGGCGGCGACGCGCACGGGCCGCCCGGTGCACACGAAGTCGTTGACGCTCGGCGACGCCGCGTCCGGCGCCGCCTCGTAGGTGAGGACGTCGAGGGCGGCCTCCTCGGGCCAGGGGTCCTCCGACGCCGCCCCGTCGACCGAGAGCGCCGCCCAGCCGAGCGGGAACTCGACGGCCTCCTCGGTCAGGTCGACCGGGTCGTCCTCGGCGAGGTCGGCGGCCTTGCTGCGCACGAGGTCGCGGAGGCTGCGGTTGGCGCGGTGGGCGGCGTCGGCGGGCAGGAGCACGCCGTCGGCGTCGGCCTCGACCATCCAGCGGAGCGCGAGGGCGTCGCGCTCGAAGGCCCCGCCGACGAGGGCGCCGAGCTTGATCGGCTGCGGCGCCGCCGGGTCGGTCGAGACGAGCGGCGGCGGCGGGGCGGCCGCGTCGAGGCCGCTCATGCGCACGGGGCGCGGGCCGACGACGCTGCCCTCGTACTCGAGCTCGATCGTGCACTTCACGTCGGGGACGCGGATGATCCGGCCCTCGATCGCCGGCGGCGGCGAGTCTCCGTCCTTCGCGGGCGGGTTGGCCGTGATGCACACCCACTCGGTGACGCACTCGCCGTCGACCAGCAGCAGGTTCACCGTGCAGCGGCCCTGCTCGGCGCCGTCGGCGTCCTTGAGCACGAGGTCGAGCGTGGCGCCCTCGGTCCGGATCGGCGGCGCGATCTTGAAGCGCTGCACCTCGGCCCGCGTGCGCCCGTAGCGGGCAGGGCGTGCGAGCGGAGGCGGGGGCGGGAGGGCGGCGCCGCTGGCCGTGGCGGTGGACGCGCGCAAGAACCCGCCGCCGCCGCCGCAGTAGACGGCCGCCGCGGGCCGGCCGCCGCCGCCGCCGCCCGCGCTCTGGAAGCCGCTCGCGCCACCGCCGCCGCCGGTGCGCGGCTGGGCGATGTCGGCGATGCGCAGCGGCCACGCGAACGACTCGCCCGACTTGTCCCCGTCGGGCCAGAAGGTGAGCACGCCCTGCGTCGCCTCGGCCGGGACCTCGTGCTCGAGGTAGCCCTGCGGGTCGGTCGTGCCCTCGAACTTCGTCCCGCCCACGTCCAGCTCGTAGGGGAGGCCGCCGAAGGCCTCGCCCTCGTCGTCCTCGAGGCGCATGCGGATGCGCTGGGTCGCCGGCGCTGCCGGGGTGACCGGCACCGCCTCGCCGTGGAACGTGGCCACGTAGCCGCGGCCCTCGCACTTCGTGGCGTCGAGGGCGCGGAGCGTGATCTGGTCGTCGCCGCGGGCGAGCGTGGCCATGGCGGCGAAGGTGCCGTCGGCGCCCAGCGTGACCTCGGCCCCGTCGACCCACGCCTGCAGCGACGAGTCGGGGTCGAGCACGCGGCCCGGGCTGAACACGCGGCCGGTGAACGACACGCGCGGCCCTGGCAGGATCGGGTCGAGGACGATCTGCGGCCCGCGCGGGCGCAGGGGCAGGAACTTGCGGAAGGGCGCGACCTGGTCGTCGACCAGGCGGCGCAGCTCGCCCGTCCAGTCCCGGCTCGCCAGCCGCAGCACGTGCGACTTGCCGGTGGCGAGCTTTTCCTTCGAGTACGAGGTGGCCATCGGTCCCTAACGGTACTGCTCCGCGGGGCACGAGTCCACTCGACCTGGTCGGCGTAAGTCCTGCCGACGCCAGCCGCGCCTCAGCGGCGGGCGCGGGCGGGGCGGGCCGGGGCCGCCTGGCGGCGCAGGAACTCGCTCACGAAGCGGTCGGCCGGCAGGGAGTTCACCACGTCGTCGCGGCTGGCCCAGCCGCGGCGGGCCTCGACGAGGGCGTGGCGGCGCGCGTCGTCGAGGGTGCCCGGCGCGTGCGCGTCGGGGTTGATGCACAGCTTGACCCCGCGCGCGCGGATCCGGCGGATGTGGATCCAGTCGGCGTCGAGGCGCTGCGGCTGGCCGTTGACCTCGATCGCCACGCCGTTGTGGCCCGCGGCCTCGAGGACCGGCTCCCAGTCGAACTGCGAGGACTCGCGCTCGAGGAGGCGCCGGCCGAGCGGGTGGCCGAGCACGCGCACGAGCGGGTGCGAGACGGCGCGCACGAGGCGGGCGGTCATGCGGTCGCGGTCCATGCCCAGCTCGGTGTGGACGGACGCGATCACGAAGTCCAGCTCGGCCAGGCAGTCGTCGGGGAGGTCGAGCGCGCCGTCGGACAGGATGTCGCACTCGACGCCGTGCAGGACGACGAGGCCCGGGTGGGCGGCGCGGGCGGCCTCGACCTCCTCGCGCTGGGCGCGCAGGCGCTCGGGGGAGAGGCCGTTGGCGTAGCGGGCGGCCTGGCTGTGGTCGGAGATGCCCACGTAGCCGTATCCCAGGCGCGCGGCCTCCTCGACCATGTCGGCGACCGAGCCCACGCCGTCGGACCAGGTCGTGTGGACGTGGAGGACGCCGGCGATGTCCCCGGGCTCCACGAGCGTCGGCAGCGTGCCCGCGCGGGCGGCGTCGACCTCGCCCGTGTTCTCGCGCAGCTCCGGCTCGACGTAGGCCAGGCCGAGCTTGCCGAAGAGCTCGGCCTCGGTGGCCAGCGCCGGCGCGGGCGTGCCGTCGAGCGGGCGCAGCGAGTACTCGTTGAGCGTGAAGCCCTGGTCGAGGGCCAGCTGGCGCAGGTGGACGTTGAACTCCTTGCTGCCGGTGAAGTAGGCCAGGGCGCAGGCGAACGACTCGGGCGGCACGACGCGCACGTCGACCTGCAGGCCGGAGTGGACGTGGACCGACGTCTTCGTCGGGCCGCGGGCGATCACGTCGGCGACGTCCTCGTGGGCGACGAACGCCTCCATGACCGGCTCGGCCTTCGGGCAGGCGACGAGGATGTCGACGTCGCGCACGGTCTCGCGCCCGCGGCGCAGGCTCCCGGCGACCTCGACGCGCTCGACGCCCTCGACGGCGGCCAGCGCGTCGGCGAGGCGGCGCGCCTGGGGCAGGGCCTCGGCGCGGAGGACGCGGTCGCGCGTGCGGGCCAGGAGGGCCAGGCCGGAGAGGATCTTGTCCTGCGTCTTCTTGCCGAAGCCCTTGAGGTGGGCCACGCGGTCGTCGCGGCAGGCCTTCTCCAGCTCCTCGAGCGACGTGACGCCGAGGAGCTCCCACACCGCCTTGGTCTTCTTCGGGCCCATGCCCTGGACCTTCATCAGGTCGAACACGCCGGCGGGGATCCCGGCGCGGAGCTCCTCGAGGTAGGCGAGCTGACCCGTGCCGCAGAGCTCGAGCAGCTTCTCGCGGATGCTCGCGCCGATCCCGGGGATGTGCTTGAGCCGCTCCTCGCGGATCAGCGTGGCCACGTCCTCCTCGAGCGAGGCGACGGCGCGGGCGGCGTTCTCGTAGGCGCGGACCTTGAACGGGTTCTCGCCCTTCAGCTCGAGCGTGCGCGCGATCTCGAGCAGGGTGGCCTCGATCGTCTTGTTGTCCACGTCGGCCTCGCCTGATCGTCGGTGTGGCGCGTCCTCCGCGAGCGCTCGCCGGCCTCTCGGGACGACCTCCCGTCCGCCGGCGAGTCGCCATCGACCCGCGAGGCCGGCTCGCGCTCGCTCCGGCGCCCCACCGATCGTAGCGCGGGCCCGGCCGCCGCGGGGCGGCGTCGGCGGCTATGATGGACCGGGTGAAGGCGCGCGCGCTCCTCCCGTCCGTGCTCCTCCTGCTCGCCGGCTGCCCTGCGGACGGCCCGGCGCCGCCGCCGGGCTCGGCCGCCGTGACCTCGGCCACGCCGGCGCCGCCGGGCTCGGCCACGCCGACCGACCCGCTGGCCGGCGGCGTGTTCTCGCGCGACGAGGTGCTCGAGATCTTCCGCGCCGAGCACGCGGCCGGGGCCGAGGGCACACCGGAGGCCGCGGCCGCGAAGGCGCGCGTGCTCAAGCGGCACCGCCTCGTCGACGACGAGGGGCGCGAGGTGGCGCCGCGGGCGCGCGCCTACGAGCGGGCCCTGCAGGCGCTGGCGGCGGCCGACCCGGAGGCCTGGGCGGCCTTCGTCGAGACGCTGGGGCGGTGAGCTTGTGAGGGTCGTGGGCGCCGCGCGGCTGGCTCTGGCGCTCGTCCCGGGCGAGGGGCTCGCGCCGGGGCTCCTGCCCGGCGCCGCGCGGGCGCGGCTCGAGCTCGTGCACCACGGGCACCCCGCCGAGGCGGCCGCGCTGACGCTGCTCGGCCAGGACGCGCGGCGCGCCTGGAGCGGCCCGGCGGCGTTCGCCGCCGCCGCCGCGGGCCGGGTCGTGCGCGAGGGCGAGACCGCCTGGCTGCTCGAGCCGGTGCGCGTGAGCGGCGACGGCAAGGCGGTGCTCGAGGGGCCGCTGCCGCTGGGCGCCGCCCCGCTGGCCGACGCGCTCGAGCACCTCGCGCCCGAGCTGCCGGCGGGCGCGTCGATCGTCGCGGGCGAGCCGAGCGTCCTCGTCACGCCGGGCGCGCTCGACGGCCCGTCGACCGCGGTGGCCGAGCTCCTGCCGGGGCGCGGGCTCGAGACGTTCCTCGAGGCCAGCCCCGCCGTGCGCACGGTCGTCTCGGCCTCGGCCCACACCTGCCGCGAGGCGGGCGTCGCGGCCACGCACCTCGTGGCCCACAGCCCGGCGGGGCCGCTCGTCGTGCGGCCGCTGCGCGACGTGTGGCCCGCGGTCCGCTCGGCCGCCGTGGTCGGCGCGACCGGCGCGGCGCGCGCCCTGGCGCTCCTGCTCGGGGTCGACCACGCGCCGGCGGCGCCGGGGGGCGAGCTGGCCGTCGCCGCCGACGCGCTCGCGCGCCACGACGTGGTGGTCGTGCTCCTCGCCGCGCCCGCGGACGACCTGGGCGCGCTCGCCGCGGCGGCGGTCGTCGTCGCGGCGAGCGAGCCCGACGCCGAGGGGACGGTCGAGCTGGCCGTGCGGGGCGCGCCGGCGCCGACGGACGCGGCGGACCCGCTGGGGCGGCTGGTCGCGCCGCGCTGACGGGCGCCCGCCCAAGGCGGCGGACATACTGAGTGGGTGAGCGACCAGCGCCTGCGCGAGCTCGAGCGTCGGTTCCGGGCCACGGGCGCCGCCGAGGACGAGGCGCGCTGGCTGGGCGAGCGGCTACGGCGCGGCGGGCTCGTGGCGGAGCGCCTCGAGCTCGCTGCCTACCTGGGGCACCCAGGCGCCGTGCTGGCCTGTCGGGAGGAGGGCCTCGCCCCGCCGACGCAGGTGGACGTCAGCCTGGCCCACCTCCCGCCCGAGGAGCGTCGCTACTGGGAGCGCGTGACTCGCCAGGCGGAGCTAGACCCGGGCGCCGCGCTGGGTCAGGGGCTCGCCCAGGTCAGGCAGCCGAGGTGGTGCATGGGCCTGGCGCGCTTCGGCCGCGAGGTCTGCCTCCGCGCGCTGACGGCCGGCGCCGAGGTCGTGCGCGACCGCACCGTCCGGGTCTTCGACCTGAGCGCGCACCTCGACGTCGCCGCCGCCGCCGCGCGCAGCGACCCGCAGGCCCTCGACCGCGCCGCCAGGCTGCCCTACCCGCTCCGGCCGGACTCCTGGGTCATGCCGTGGGAGCGCCTGGCCCACCAGATCCGGGAGGTGGTCCTCGCGGTCGACGCCGACGCGCCGCTCCGGCTGTGCGCGGCCTTGTCCGAGGTGCTCCGCGGCCCCGGAGACGAGGCTGCGTTCCAGGCCGCCGCCCGCCGGGAGCTCGTCCCCTGGGCGCTTGGCACCTGACGCGGTCCCTCGCCGGCCGCTACTCCACCGTCCGCCGGATCCGCTCGAGCAGCGCCACCAGCTCCGACGGCGTGAGGTGCTGGCCGCCGGGCGTGCGCAGGTAGGCCGCGGCGAGCTCGACGATCGCCCGCGCCGTGCTCCCCGTCCGCTCCGCCGCGGGCGGGGCAGGCGGCGCGTCCTCGGGCGCCGCCGCGTCGAGGGCCGCAGACGGCGAGAGCCGCGGGGGACGACCCCGCCGCGGCGCCGTGCCAGGCGTCTCGGGGGCGACGTACTCCTCGCGCAGCTTCGCGCGGAGCTCCTCGTGCCGCTCCGCCGCGGGCGCCTTGCCACCCTTCGTCCAGCCACGCAGCGTCGGCACGCTCACGCCGAGGTGGTCCGCGAGGCGCTGCTCGCTCAGCCCGAAGCGACGCCGGTAGCCCTCGAGGTCCCCGGGCCCCAGGTCCGCCGGCCAGCGGCCGGGCAGCCGCCCGCGCCGGCGCGGCGAGGTCGCCTCGGACGGCGCCGAGTCACGGGGCGCGTCGACGTCCGGATCGTCCTCGTCGTCCGGCTCGTCCTCGTCGTCGAACTCGTCAGGCTCGTCGTCCGCGTCGGTGACCATGGTTCACGGCCCCCGCGCCGCTCGACCTAGCCTACGCCCCGGCGGCCGCGAGGTGCCATCACTCGCCGCGGCCGAGCCGCCGCTGGCACGCGGCGCGCCAGCGCGCGGCCTCGGGGCCTGGCCCCGCGAGGTCCACGAAGCCCAGGGCGGCCTCGTCGCGACCCGCGGCGTGGAGGACGAGGGCCAGGTCGAGGGCGAGGTCGCCCTCGACCGTCGCGTCGTCGAGGGGCGGGAAGCGACCGTCCCAGATCGAGCCGGCGGCCCGCTCGAGGTCGCGCGCCTGGCCGGGCGTCGCGTCGGGCGCGCCGCGGAGGAGGCCGGGGGCCAGGTCGCGGAAGAGGTCCGGGTCCCAGCCGCTCAGGCGCAGGGCGGCGAGCGCCTCGGGCAGGGTCAGCGCGCGGGCGCGATCGACCAGGGCGCGCTTGAGCGTGTAGAAGTCGTCGGGGCCGAAGCGCGCGACCGCCTCGCGGAAGGTGCGCGCCGTCTCGGGCAGGTCCCCCGCGCCGAGCGCGTAGAGGCCCACGTCGAGGTGCTCGGGCCCGGCGTCGGCGACGAAGACCCGCCCGCCGCGCGCGGTGACCCAGGCGCCGAGCGCGTGGAAGTTGACCCGCATCGACACGCTCCCGTGGCGCGCGAGGTCGAGGTCGCGCGGGTCGCCGAGCGCCTCGAGGCGGTGGTCGCCGCGGTCGGCGGCCAGGAGCGCCAGCCGGCCGTCGGCCGGGAGCGCCGCGAGCCGGCGCAGGCAGCCCAGCGCGGCGATCGGGAGGGTCACCGCCGCGGGCCGGGCGAAGCGACCGGCGTAGCCGCGCACGAGCGCGTCCCACTCCGGGTCGCCATAGGGGGCTGGCCCCGCCGGCGCGGCGGCCAGCTCGAGGCGCGCGCTCGCGAGGTCGTCGCCGTGCGCCTCCGAGGCCACGAGCAGCTCCTCGACCTGCCCCTCCGGCCCGAAGCGGAAGGCGTCCTGCGGCAGGCCGTCGAGGACGTAGTTGGCGACCACCACCAGCGGGCCGGCGAGCCCGCCGGGCTCGAGCGCGACGCCTGCGCGGCGCAGGACGAGCCGGTCGTCGCGCTCGGCGTCGAAGGTCGCGAGGTCGAGCGCGCCCGCCGCGAGGCGCGGCGCCAGGCGCGGGTGCCGCTCCCAGCCGGCGAGCGTGCCCTCGGACACGTCGGTGAGCACGTAGCGCAGCCGGCCCGCCCCGCCGAGCGCGTCGACGCCGCGGAGCAGGTGATGCGCGAGCCGCCCCGTGCCCGCGCCCAGCTCCACGACCGTGAGCGGCGCGCCCGGCGCCAGCCAGCCGGCCGCGCGCGCGTCGCGCTCGTAAGCGAGGAGCAGGCGGGCGTAGGCGAACGCGACGAACGGGTTGCTCGTCACGTACTGCGGCACGAGCCCCCGGTCGAAGGCGCCCGGGCCGCGCTCGACGAAGAAGCGCCGCTGCGCGCGCCACAACGCGCAGGTCGAGAGCCGCCGCCGCGCCGCGCGGTCGTCGCCGGCCGGCACGGCGCTCAGCGGGCCCGCAGGTAGTGCAGCGAGAACATGCCCTCGGGGTCGGTCCAGGTCTCGAGCGGTGTGAAGCCGACCGCCTGCGCCAGGCCGCGGAAGACGTCGACCGAGTACTTGTAGGAGCACTCGGTGTGGATCCGCTCGCCGGCGCGGAACGAGAACACCTGGTCGGCCACCGCGACCTCCTGGTCGCGCTCGCTCACGAGGTGCATCTCGACGCGGCTCCGCTCGGGGGCGAAGAAGGCCAGGTGACGGAAGGCGGTCAGGTCGAAGCCGCCGCCGAGCTCGCGGTTGATCCGGGCGAGGATGTTCTTGTTGAACGCGGCCGTCACGCCGCGCGGGTCGTCGTAGGCGAGGTCGAGCACCGCCGGGTCCTTCGGCACGTCGGCGCCGATCAGGAGGTCGCCGCCCGGGCCGACGAGGCGGGCGACGAGGCCCAGGAAGCGCCGCGCCTGGTCGGGGTCGAAGTTGCCGATCGTCGAGCCGGGGAAGAACGCCAGGCGCTTGGCCGGCGGGCCCTCGCGCGCGGGCAGCGAGAAGGGCTGGGTGTAGTCGGCGCAGATCGCCCACACCTCGAGGTCGGGGAAGGCGCGATCGATCCGGCCGGTCGCCTCGAGGAGCGCGTCCTTCGACACGTCGAGGGCCACGTACGCCGCCGGCCGGTCGAGCGCCTCGAGCAGGAGGTCGGTCTTGCGCGCCGAGCCGCAGCCCAGCTCGACCACCTCGACCCCGGGGCCGGCCAGGGCGGCGATCGCCGGGCCGTGCGCGCGCAGGAGCCCGGCCTCGACGCGCGGGATGTAGTACTCCGGCAGGGCGCAGATCGCGTCGAACAGGCGCGAGCCCTCGGCGTCGTAGAACAGCGCGCAGGGCAGCGCCCGCGGCGTGCGCCCGAGGCCGGCGAGCACCACGTCGAGCAGCCGCGCAGGCGTGGGCGCGAGGTCGATCAGCCGCACCGTCACGCGTCCTCCGCCAGGCGCACCCCCGAGAATTGCCAGCGCGCGTCCGGGGGGAAGAAGTTGCGGTAGCTCGCCCGCGCGTGGCCGCGCGGCGTGACGCACGAGCCGCCGCGCAGCACGAGCTGGTTGACCATGAACTTGCCGTTGTACTCGGCCACGGCGCCCTCGGCCGCGCGGAAGCCCGGGTAGGGCGAGTAGGGGCTGGCGGTCCACTCCCACACGTCGCCCACGAGCTGCGCGGGGCCGTCGGCGCCGGGGAGGCAGGGCCGCGGATGCAGCCGGTCGAGGTCGAGGAGGCGCGAGTCGTCGTGCGGCGCGCGGGCGGCGAACGCCTCCCACTCGGCCTCGAGCGGCAGGCGCCGCCCGGCCCAGCGCGCGTAGGCGTCGGCCTCGTAGTAGCTCACGTGCGTGACCGGCGCGGCCGGCTGGAGCGGCTCGAGGCCGGCGAGCGTGAACTCCTGCCAGGCGCCGCCGTCGCGGCGCCAGTGGAGCGGCGCCCGCCAGCCGCGCTCCTGCACGACGGCCCAGCCGTCGGAGAGCCACAGCGCCGGGCGGGCGTAGCCGCCGTCGTCGACGAAGGCCAGGAACTCGGCGTTCGTGACCGGGCGCGAGGCCAGGCGGAACGGGCGCAGGAGGACCCCGTGGCGCGGGCGCTCGTTGTCGAACGAGAACCCGCCGCGCGCCGCCGCGCCGACCTCGACGACGCCGCCCGCGTGGTCGTGCCAGGCGAGCGGCGGCGGGTCCGTCGGGGCGTCGCGCAGGGCCGGCGCGTAGGCCGGCGCCAGCGGGCTCCGGGAGAGGAGGTCCTTGGCGTCCGTGAGCAGGAGCTCCTGGTGCTGCTGCTCGTGGTGCAGCCCCAGCTCGACCAGCGCGCGGGCGCGCGGCGACAGCGCGTCGCGCGCGAGGAGGTCCACGAGCGCCGCGTCGACGTGCGCGCGCCAGCGCAGCACGTCCGCGAGCGGCGGCCGCGTGAGGAGGCCGCGCTGCGGGCGCGGATGCCGGGGGCCGAGCCCCTCGTAGTAGGAGTTGAAGAGCACGTCGTAGCGCGGGTCGAACGGCGCCGCGCCCGGCGCGTGGTCGAGGAGCACCAGCCGCTCGAAGAACCAGGTCGTGTGCGCCAGGTGCCACTTCGTCGGGCTGGCGTCGGGCATGGACTGCGCCTGCTGGTCCTCGGCCGAGAGCGGCCGGGCCAGCGCCTCGGTCAGCCCGCGCGTCGCGCGCAGGCCCTCGAGCAGCGCGGCCGCCGCGGGCGCGTCCTCCACGTGCTTGCGCATGCCCTCGACCGTAACAGGGCGCGCGCCACCGGGGGCGTTACCGCCGCGGGGCGTGGTTTGTTCGCGCCAAGGAACGTCAGGGGCCCGCCGGCAGGCGGGCCCCTGGTGATCACACGATCGCAGCGACGCGCTGCCTAGCGCTGGCCGCCGCCGCCCTGCTGCAGGTTCCCGCCCTGCTGCTGGACGCCGCCCGGCTGCTGCTGGGCGCCGCTCGGCTGCTGCTGGCCGCCCGGCGGCACCCGGGCGCCGCCCTGCTCCTGCTGCCACTGGCCGTTCTGGCCAGGCTGCTGGCGCTGCAGGTCGTCCTGGAACAGCTCGTCCTGCCGCTGGATCCCCTCCTGCTGCTGCAGGGCCGGATCCTGCATCATGCCGTCCTGCTGCCCGTGAGGCGACAGGTCGACGTCCTGGATGGCCTGATCGATGCCCTCGAACCGCACGTCCTCGGTGTAGGGCTCGTAGCCCTCCTTCTCCACCTGGAGCTGCTGGCGGTCGTCCCGCACGCGGAGCTCGTAGAAACCGCGGTAGTCCGTCGACGTCTCGTCGTCGCCGATCCTCACCGTCGCCCCGGGCAGGGGCTCTCCCGTACGCTCGTCACGAACGATGCCCTGCACTTCCGTGCCGCCGCACCCCGCGGCGGCGAGGACGAGCAGCGCGCTCAAAAGCCGCATCATCAGCAAACCCTCCGTTTCCCCTGGCCTCTCCCCCACCGAGCGGCCCGGCGGGCCGCCGCCGTGAACTCACCCCCCCTCCCTTGCTCTTCGCGGCGCGGGCGGCGCCGTCCCGGCGCCGCCCGCCACGCCGCCGGCTACCGCTGCTGCTGGAAGCCGTTGTTCTGCTGGACGCCGTTGTTCTGCCGCTGCTGGCGCAGGAGCTCCTCCTGCTCGCGCTGGAGCCGCTCCTGCTCGCGCATGAGCTCCTCCTGCTCGCGCTGGAGCTGCTGGCCGCCCTGCTGCTGCTGCCCGTGCTGCTGCTGCTGCTGCTGGCGCATCTGCTCCTGCTGCCGCATCTGCTCCTGGCGCTCGCGCTCCTGGGCCGAGCGCAGCTCGATGTCGTGGTAGATCTCGTCGGCGTCGCGGTCGAAGGTGACCTGCTCGCTGAAGGCCTCGTAGCCCGCCTTCTGCACGTGGATCTGCTGCGGGTCGTCCCGCCCGTCCACCTCGATGTTGTAGTAGCCCGTCAGGTCGGTCGTGGTCGACCGCTCGCCGATCCGCACGGTCGCGCCCGGCAGCGGCTCGCCCGTGCCCTCGTCGCGGACGATCCCTCGCACGTCCATGCCGCCACATCCGACGAAGAAGACCGTTGTCAACAACCCGATCAGCCGCTTCATCGATTCCTCTCGTGCCTCGCGCCCCTGGGGCCGCTTACGCAACGCCGGGGCCACCGGCCCACGAGCGGCGCGGCCAGGGGATGCGAGCGCCTCCCGGGAGCGCGCGGTCGCGCTTGTCTCGCGGCTGCGTCACCGGCGCCCGCCCCGTCCGCGCTCCGCCCGGAAGGGCGTTGCGGCGCGCGGGCGCGGCTGTCACTGTGTGGGCTGGGTCGGAAGGGTCCAGGGTCCCGCCATGAGCGACGCCTCGTTCTACGAGGACATGGAACGCATCACCTCGCGCATGAACCAGGTGAGCCTGGCGAAGTCGCTGGTGAAGAAGGGCGCCTACCGCGAGGCGCTGCAGATCCTCCGCGGCGTGCGCGAGAAGTACACCGAGGAGTCGATGGTCAAGATGGTCGACTTCCTCATCCGCGACCTCGAGTCGAAGATGGCGCCCGGGTCGCCGCCGACCGCCTGAGCGCCGGTCGATCACTCTTCAGAGGCGAGCTCGCCCTCGACACGCTCGAACACGAGCCGGGAGCGAGGCCGTCGATCAACGACGGGCGCGCTGGAGCAGGTTCTGCACGGCGGCCTCGACCTGCTTGACGTAGCGCGCGGCGTCGAGGCCCTGGGCCTCGTCGAACGGGCGCACGAGGCGCGGGCCCTGCGGGCTGACGACCACCGGGCGCAGGTAGGGGCCCCCCTGGAAGGGGATGTCGACCGGCGCGCTGACCGTGCCCGCCTGCCGGTCCTCCATGCGCACGCGCAGCCCCGTGGCGAACACCTGCGGGTGGACCCCGCGCGTGACGACCTCCGAGCGGACGTCGACGATGAACCGGTAGCGGTCGCCCTGCGAGCGCACGTAGGCCCGCAGGCGGTCGAAGGCCCGCGTGGGGAGGAAGTTGACCACGCCGCCGAAGGCCTGGCGCACGTTGACGCGGTCGGCCTCCACGACGGCCACGTGCGGGTCGCGCGGGAGCTCGGCGCGGCCGGCGTCGCCCGACTCGACGCCGCCGATGCGCAGGATGAACCCGGCCAGCTCGGGGTTGCCCTGGTCGACGAGGACGACCGAGAACTCGCGCGCCGTGCGCCGCAGCTCGGCCGTGGCGTCGGGGTCGCCGGGGACGAGGAACAGCCCCTGCCGCAGGTGCTCCATGGTCGCGAGGTAGCGGTCGCGCACCTCGCCCGGGAGCTCGCCGCGGGCGAAGCGCGCCCGCGCCTCCTCGAGCGCCTCGGCCGCCTGCTCGCGCAGCTCGCGCAGGCGCGCGCGCCGCGCCTGCTCCTCGCGCTCCCGGTCGCGCGCCTCGGCGCGCTGGACGACGTGCACCAGCCCGTCCTGCGCCCGCTCGCTCCCGCCGTCGAACGCCAGCGCCTGCTCGAACGCGCGCCGCGCGCCGTCGAGGTCGCCCGCGGCCAGCGCCGCCTCGCCCTGGTCGAGGAGCGCCAGCGCCTGCCCTCGCTGCCGCGCGCGCAGGGCGTGCGCCTGCTCGAGCTCGGCCAGCTTGCCCAGCTCGGCGTGGACGGCGACCACGAGCTCCTGGGCGACCGGGCTGGCCGGGTCGACGCGCTGCGCCTCGTCGGCGGCG
>JAHBXY010000188.1 GCA_019636275.1 Planctomycetota bacterium
GACGCGGGCGGCCTCTTCCGCGTGTCGCCCGGCGGCGAGCCCGCCGAGGTCGCGCGCCACCCGGGCGGCGCGCAGGCGCTCGTCCTCTCGCCCGACGGCGCGCTGGCGGCCACCGGCGGCAACGACGGCGTCCTGCGCGTGTGGTCCGCCGGGCCGGAGGCCCTGCGCGACCAGGTGGCGGCCGCCGAGGGCCACACCGGCCCGATCGCGGCCCTGTGCTGGACCGAGGGCGGCCTCTTCTCCGCCGGCTGGGACGGCGAGGTGCGCTCGTGGACCGTGCGCGGGCGCAAGGTCGACGCTCGCGGCCGGCCGACGAAGGTCTCTCCGCGCGAGCTGACCTCGGTCGTCCAGGCCGCCGGCGGCGCGCTCGTCGTGGGCGGCTTCGACGGCGCGCTGACGCTCGTCGACCCGGGCAAGCGCAAGGCGAGCGCCTGGCCGGAGCGGCCGAACCCCGAGATGGTCCGCGCCCTCGTGGCGTCGCCCGACGCCACCCGCGCGCTGGCCGTCCTCCCTGGCGAGGCGGCGGTCGTGCTCCTCACGGCGAACGACCCGACGGCGGCCCTGCGCTGGGTCGTCAGCCCGACCGACGGCAAGCCGCCCTCGGCGGTCGTGTTCCTGCCCGACGGCCTCGAGGCCCTCGTCGGCCGCTTCGACGGGTCGCTGCGCCGCGTGCGCCTGCCCGACCCGCCGGCCGCGCCGCCCACCCGCGGAGGTCGCCCGTGATCCGCCCCCTCCTGATCGGCCTGTCCGCCGCGCTCCTGCTCGCCCTCCCGGCGGCGGCCGGCCCGCGCAAGGAGCGCGCGGGGCGCAAGGTGGTCGTCTGCGAGAGCGCCCGCTGGGAGCGCACCGAGCGCCTCGAGATCGACGACCCGCGCCTCGTGCAGGAGCGGTTCGTTCCGATCATCGAGCACCACGACGCCGAGATCGTGGCCGCCTTCGACGGCGACCGCTCGCCGCCGTCGTCGAGGGTCCTCCTCCACGTGGCGCGCGGCGCCGAGGCCGCCCCGCACCCGGTCCCGGTGCTCCTCGTCCACGGCGCGGGCGTCAACGCCAACCACTGCTGGGCCGACCGCCCGGTCGAGCAGCCCTACGAGGGCCTCGCCGCCCGCCTCGTGCGCGCCGGGCGCAAGGCGTTCGCGCTGACCTTCGCGCACCCGCACGGCGACAACCACCTGCAGGCCGAGGCGCTCACGCACGTGATCGACCGCGTGCGCGAGCTCACCGGCGCGGCGCAGGTCGACCTCGTCGCCTGGAGCAAGGGCGGCGTGTCGTCGCGGATCTACCTGTCCGACGCCGGCCCCGAGGGGTCCACGCGCTATCGGGGCGACGTGCGCCGCTACGTCATGCTCGGCACGCCCAACGGCGGGATCGACGTCTCGTTCGCCTACCCGAACCTCAACTACTGGATCCTCGAGCACAAGACGCCCGCGCCGCTCTCCTGGACGCGCTACCTCTACTACGGCACCTGGGTCGACGCGCCCGAGCGCTCGATCTACGGCCTGGGCGCCTTCCCGGGGCAGGCGCAGATGGTCGCCCGCTGGGACCAGCGCTACGGCCGCACGCGCTCGGCCGGGCAGTACGACGTCGACGCCACCTACGACGGCACGAAGGGCCTCGTGAGCGTGTCGCTCGGGATCGACCGCGCGATCGCCGACGGCGGCGACCTGATCGCGCGCCTGAAGAAGAAGCCCGTCCACCCCGACGTGGCCCTCTACGCGCTCGCCGGCACCCACCCCTGGATCTCGGGCGAGGTGGGCGAGCGCCGCGGGCCGAGCGACGGCCTGGTGCTCGTCGCCAGCGTGTTCGACCTCGAGCCCATGACGAAGCGCGGCGCGAAGGTCGCGCGCAAGGACCTGCGCGCCCTGAACCACCTGCAGCTCGCCTACGACCCGCGGGCCAACGACTGGGTCGTCGAGGCGCTCAGCGACTGACGCGATCCGGCGCCGACGGCGTCGTCAGTCGACGTAGATCCACACGCGCGGGCCGAGCGCCTCGAAGTTCTTGATGAGCTTCGAGGCGACGTCCTGAGGCTCCACGCGGAACACGATCAGCCCGAACGTCGGGCCTGAAAGCGACGGTCAGCCGCCCGGCGCGCGGAACTCCGTGCCGCAGTCGGGACAGCGCAGCCGCCGGCCGGCCGCCTTGCGCGGCACCTGGCTGGAGCGGCCGCACTCGGGACAGCTCACGCCGAGCGGTCGCCGGGGGTCTGCGGCGGCCGCCGCCAGCCGGTCGCGCGCCGTCAGGGCCCCGCCGACCAGGAAGGTCGCGCCGAGCAGCAGGCACACCACGCAGGCGAGGACCGAGAAGCAGCTCTCGCCAAGAAGCGCGACCAGCCAGTGGCCGGTGCGCGGTCCGTGCACGAACTCCGCCTGACCGCTGATCAGGTTCACGGCCATGGCCACGCCGGCGACGGTCAGGACCGCGCCCCCGACGAACGCGCCCACGAGGCTCGGGGGCTCCTCGGGCGGTCGAGGCTTCTCGGGCGGTCGAGGCTGGTCCATGGGTCCGCCCTCCTTCGCTCGCGCCGCAGTCTGGCCGCTCGTCCCGCGGCTCGCCACGCCGCCACCGCCAGCGCGCAAGGCCGGAACCGGGAGCAGCTTGAGAAAAACAGGACGACCCTCTTGAATAACGAACGAACGTTCGTTTTAATCCTCCTCCGTGACGACCCCCGCGACCGACCTCCTGACGACGACCCCGGTCCTCGAGCGCGCGACCGCCGTGCTCCTCGGCGAGCGGGTGGCCTACGCCACCCTCGACCTCGATCCGGCGAGCGTCCCCGCGCTCTACGTGCACGGGCTCGGCTCGGACCTGACCGACCTCGCGGACCTCGCGACGCTCGCCGGCGTCCCGGCGGCGCTGCTCGACCTGCCCGGCTTCGGCCGCTCGGAGCGGGTCGACCGGGCGCACTCGGTCGCGCGCGACGCGGCGGTGTGCTGCGCGCTCCTCGACCACCTGGGCCTCGAGCGCGCCCTGTGGGTCGGCTGCAGCTACGGCGGCCACGTGGCCCTGCGCGCGGCGCTCGACCACCCGGCGCGCGTCGCCGGCCTCGTGCTCGTGTCGTCGGGCGGGCTGCACCTCGAGCCGCCCGTGCACCTCGCGCCGCTGTTCGACGAGCACGTCATGGCGGCCCGCCCGCCGGCCGCCGTCGCCGCCGCGTGCGAGGTGCTCGCGGCGACGAAGACGCCGGCGACGGCCCGCCTGACCGCGCGGCGCGTGGCCGCCCACGTGGGGCTGCCCTTCGAGGGCCGCGTCGTGGCGCGCGACTACAAGGCCGTGGCCCGCTCGGCCCGGGCGGCGCTCGAGGACGACGCCGGGCGCCGACTGCACGAGGTCGAGGTGCCCGTGGAGGTCGTCCACGGCGCGCTCGACCCGCTCGTGCCGCTGCCGGTCGCCGAGGCGGCCGCCGCCCGGCTGAAGCGGGCCACCCTGACCACCCTCTCCGGCGCGGGGCACGTCCCCTGGCTGGAGGCCCCCGCCCCGGTCGCGGCGCGCGTGCGCCGGGCCCTGGCGCGGCTCGACGACTGACTTCTGGCTGGAGGACGACATGAGCGACGCGAAGACCATGAGCTCGAAGGCGACGATCAAGCCCGAGGCGTTCCAGACGACGGCCGAGGCCGGCAAGAAGGCCTTCATGGCCTACGTCGAGGCCGGCATGGAGCTCGGCGGCCACATGGACCGCCTGGCCCGGCAGCAGGCCGGCCACTTCGCCCAGGCGACGAAGGAGACGGCCGAGCTGGTCGGCGCCTCGCTCGAGACGTCGATCAAGGCGCGCGAGGCCGCCCGCAAGGCGACGGTCGAGCTGATCGAGGGCGCGTTCGCGGCCGCCAAGTAGACGACCACCCGCCCGCGCGCGCCCGCCGGCGCGCGCGGGCTCGAACCCCGGCAGGAAGGAGACTCCGACGTGATCGAAGGCGCGTGGAAGCAGGCCGCCGAGGCCTGGCAGAAGGAGTGGGAGCAGCAGGCCGCCCGCTGGTGGGACGCGACGCTGCGCGAGCCGCTGACGCTCGAGGGCATGCGCAAGGCGCTCGAGGGCGTGTGCGCGGCCAAGGAGCGCTCGGACCAGGCGCTGGAGCAGCTGTGGGCGCTCTACCGCCTGCCGACGGCGACCGACGTCGAGCGGCTGCACGAGCGGCTGGGCGACCTCGAGGACGGCCTGGCCCGCCTGCAGGCCACGGTCGAGGCGCTGGCCGAGCGGCTGCCGGCGAAGGCGAAGGCGGAGCCGAAGGCGTGAAGACCCTCACGCGGCTGAAGCACGTCGGGCAGGGGCTCGCGCGAGCGGTCGAGCTCGTGGACGGCGCCACGCCGCACACGGTCGCCTGGCGCTCGGGCCCGGTGACCGTGCGGCGCTACGCGCCGGAGACGAGGGCCACGGACGTCCCGCTCGTCTTCGTCATGCCGTTCATCAACCGCTTCCGCGTCGTCGACCTCGAGCCCGGGACCTCGCTCGTCGGCCGCCTGGTCGCGCGCGGCCTCGAGGTGTTCGTCGTCGACTGGGGCGCCCCGCGCCGGATCGACGCCGGGATCGACTTCGAGGACCACGTCCTGCGCTACCTGCCGCGTGCCCTCGCGGCGACCGGCGCGGCGCAGGTCGACATGCTCGGCCTGTGCCTCGGCGGCACGCTCTCGACGATCTTCGCCGCCACGCACCCCGAGCGCGTCCGGCGCCTGGCCACGCTCGTCGCGCCCGTGTCGTTCGCTGACATGGACCTCCTCGGCCTGTGGACCGACCCGCGCTGGTTCCCGGTCGAGCGGCTCACGGCCGCCTTCGGCAACATGCCCGGGCCGCTGGTGAACCAGGGCTTCCTCTGGCAGAAGCCGATGACGCAGCTCACCAAGCTGCAGAAGGCCTGGCCGCGGTTCGACGACCCGGCCTTCGCCGAGTTCTTCTGCCTGCTCGAGTCCTGGACGAGCGACGGCGTGGACGTCCCGGGCGCCGCCTACCGTCGCCTGATCAACGACCTCTACCGCGGCGACCGGCTGGCCAAGGGCGAGCTCGTCCTGCGCCGCGGCGACCGCGCGCTGAAGGTCGACCTGGGCGCGATCCGCTGCCCGGTGTTCGTGGCCTCGGCGACGGACGACCTGATCTGCCCGCCGCCGGCCGCGACGGCGCTCCTCGACCTCGTGTCGACGCCGGCCGCCCAGAAGACGCACGTGTCGGTGAAGGGCGGGCACATCGCCCCGCTCGTGGGCCCGAAGGCCCGCGCGTCGCTCCAGGACCCGCTGGCCGATTACCTGCTCTCGTAGGACGACAGGACGATGATCGACCTCCAGCTGGCCCCCACCCCCTGCGACGAGCTGCTCCGCCGCGGCCCCATGCGCGTCCTGCGCTACCGGGCCTCGACTCCTCGCCTGCCCGTGCCGGTGGTCCTCGTGCCCTCGATCATCAACCGCTCCTACGTCTTCGACCTGCGCCCCGGGCAGAGCCTCGTCGAGGCGCTCCTGGGCGCGGGGCTGGACGTGGTGCTCGTCGACTGGGGCGTCCCGGCCCAGGCCGACGCGCGGCTGGGCCTGGGCGACTACGCGCTCGGCCTCCTCGGCCGGGCCCTGGACGCGGCGCTGGCGGCGAGCGGCGCGACGAAGGCGCACGTGCTCGGCTACTGCCTCGGCGGCACGTTCGCGCTGATCCACGCCGCCCGGCACCCCGGGCGCGTGGCGAGCGTCGTGGCGCTGACGACGCCGGTCGACCTCGCCGACCCGGGCGCGATGGAGCGCCTGGTCGATCCGCGCCTCGTCGACCTCGACGCGCTGGCCCGCGCCTACCCGGTCGTCCCGGGGCCGGCCCTGTGGGCGGCCTTCCAGGCGCTCGACCCGACGGGCAACGCGCGCAAGGCGCGGCACCTGGCCGACGAGCAGGACCCCGAGCGCCGGGCGCGCGTCCTGGCGCAGGAGCGCTGGCTCGCCGACCCGGTGCCGATGACGGCGCGGGCGCTGCAGGACATCGTCGGCGCGCTCTACCGCGACAACGCCCTGGCGGCCGGTCGGCTCTCGCTCGGCGGCGCGCCGGTCGACCTGAAGGCCGGCGCGGCGCCGGTCCTGAACCTGGTCGCGTCCGGCGACACGGTCGTCCCGCCCGCGTCGTCGCGCGCGCTCGCCCGTCTGTGGGGCGGGCCCGTCGAGACGGTCGAGGTCAAGGCGGGGCACATAGGCATCACCGTGGGCTCGCAGGCGCCCCGGTTCATGTGGAAGGCCGCGACGGACTGGCTCGTCGCGCGGCAGGAGGAGGTGGCCCGTGGTTGAGGCGCGCTGGCTGGCGTGGACCCTGTTCGTCGTCTACCTGGCGGCCACCTACTGGCTCGCCTGGCAGGGCCACAAGCGGACCGACTCGTTCAAGAGCTTCGCCGTGGGCAACGGCGCCATGGGGCCCGGCCTCGCCGGCGTGACGCTCGGCGCCTGCCTGGCGAGCACGGCGACGTTCGTGATCAACCCGGGCTTCGTCTACGCCTACGGCCTGCCGGCCCTGCTGGCCCTGACGCTGCCCTTCTTCGCCGGGATCTTCGCCGGCCTGTTCACCCTCGGCCCGGGCTTCCGTCGCCACGGCGGCGGCGTGGCCACCCTGCCGGTGTGGATCGGCCGCCGCTACGGCAGCGAGGGCCTGCGCGCCTACTTCGCCGCGCTCTCGCTCCTGCACGTCTTCTACATGGTCCTGATCGTCGTCGGCGCGGCGTTCGTCCTCGTGGCCACCCTGGGCCTCGAGTACAAGGTCGCCGTCACCGTCGTCGTGGGCGTCGTCTTCTCCTACGTGCTCCTCGGCGGCACCTACGCCCACGCCTACACGAACACCGCCCAGGGCCTCCTCATGCTCGGCGTGGCCGTGGCGATCTTCGTCCAGGCCGCCCGCGGGATCGGCGCGCCGGGCGAGGCGCTCGCGGCCCTGTCGGCGCAGGACCCGCACCTCGTGGGCGCCGTCCACCCGGCGAGCCCCTTCTACCGCGACTGGCTGGAGGTGGCCGTGTGCCCCTTCCTCCTCGGCTTCGCGATCGTCTCGCAGCCGCACCTGCTGGTGAAGTCGCTCTACGTGAAGAGCCACCGCGACGTGCTGCTCATGAGCGCCACCGGCGGGGTGTGCTTCGTCGTCTTCTCGCTGGTCCTCTTCGCCGGCCTGGCCGCCCGGGTGTCGCTCGGCCCCGGCCTGAACCAGGACGTGGCCATGACCACCTGGCTGGCCTCGGCCTTCCCCGGCCACCTGGGCGCGTTCATCGGCGTGACGATCCTCGCCGCCGCCATGAGCACGCTCGACGGCCTGCTCGTGGCCGTGTCGTGCATCGTCGGCGGCGACCTCGTCGCCCACCCGGCGGTCGCCCGTCGCCTGGGCCTCGACACCGAGGAGGCGCGCGAGCGCGCCGCCCTGCGCGCCGGCCGCTGGACCGTGCTCGTCCTCGGCGGCGCGGCGTGGCTGATCTCGCTGAGCCCGCCCAAGCTGGTCGGGATCTTCGGCACGGTCGGCACCTACGGCCTCCTCGCGGCCAGCCTGCCCGCGATCGTCTACGGCGTCCTGCGCGCCCGCCCGCCGGCCGCCTGGACCATGGTCGTCGCGTCGATCGTGGCGCTCGCCGTGCACCTGGGCCTCTACCTGACCGTCACCGAGAACACCGGCCTCACGGCGTCCGCGGCGCTCGTCGCCGCCATGCCCCTGCCGGCCGTCCTCGACCTCCTCACGCGCCGCGCGCCGGCCGTCGACGAGGCCGCGGCGCCGGCGCAGGCCGAGACGCTCTGCGTCTGAACCCAAGAACGGAGCACGCACCCATGAGCACCGTCACCTCGATCGGCCTGTGGCTGGAGAAGTGGGACCGCTTCGGCCCCGAGCGCGTGGCCCTGGTCTCCCCGGCGGCCACGGGCGTCGTGCGCTGGACCTACCGCGACCTGTTCCGCCGCGCGCAGCGCCGCGCCGCCTGGCTGCGCGACGTCCACGGCGTGCGCCCGGGCGACCGCGTCGCCTGGCGCGAGGGGAACCGCCCCGAGTTCTTCGAGACGCTCTTCGCCTGCGCGCGCCTGGGCGCGATCCTCGTGCCGATCAACTGGCGCCTGGCGCAGCCGGAGATCGACTGGATCGTCGGCCACTGCGCGCCGCGCGTGGTCCTCGAGGCCGCCAACCTCGCCCCGCTCGACGACTGGTCGGACCCGGCCGTCCCCTGCGCCGAGGCGACCGCCGACACGCCGCTCATGATCCTCTACACCTCGGGGACCACCGGCCGGCCCAAGGGCGCCGTGCTCACGCACGGCTCGATCACCTGGAACAGCGTCAACACGCAGCTCGCCTGCGACCTGCGCGCCGACGACTCGACGGTGACCTTCACGCCGCTGTTCCACACCGGCGCCGTCAACGTCCTCTCCCTGCCGCTCCTGCACCGCGGCGGCAAGGTGGTCCTCCTGCCGCGCTTCGACGGCCCGGAGATCCTGCGGGCGATCGAGCGCGAGCGGGTCACGATCCTCTTCGGCGTCCCGACGACGTTCGAGATGCTCCGCGACGACCCGGGCTTCGGCCGCGCCGACCTCGGGAGCGTGCGCTTCGCCCTCTGCGGCGGGGCGCCCACGCCGGTCGGCCTGATCCACCAGTGGGCCGCCCGCGGCGTCGTCTTCCGCCAGGGCTTCGGGCTCACCGAGGTCGGCCCGAACTGCTTCTCGCTCCCGCCCGAGGACGCCGTGCGCAAGGCCGGCACGGTCGGCTTCCCGGTCATGCACTGCGAGGCGCGCGTCGTCGACGCCGCCGGCCGCGACGTGCCCCCGGGGCAGACGGGCGAGCTCTGGCTGCGCGGCCCGCACGTGTGCGCCGGCTACTGGAACGACCCGACCGCCACGGCGGCCGCCCTGCACGAGGGCGGCTGGTGGGCCACGGGCGACCTGTTCCAGGTCGACCCCGACGGCTACTACAAGGTCGTCGGGCGCAAGAAGGAGATGTTCATCTCCGGCGGCGAGAACGTCTACCCGGCCGAGGTCGAGGCGGCGATCCTGCAGTTCCCGGGCGTCCGGGAGTGCGCCGTCGTCGGCGTGCCCGACTCGAAGTGGGGCGAGGTCGGCCGCGCCTACGTCGCGCCGGCCGACGTCGCGCCCGAGGCGCTCCTCGACTTCCTCCGCCAGCGGATCGGCCGCTACAAGGTGCCCAAGGCGGTCGTGACGCTCGACGCCCTGCCGAGGAACGCCCTGGGCAAGGTGCTCAAGCACCAGCTCGCCGAGCTCGTCACGGTGTGATCGACGGCTGCGGCCGCGGATGCCGGGCGATGCGGCGCGCGCGCGGCCGATAGGATCAGGCGATCGATATCGACCGCGCGCGCGCCGCCTCGCCTCGGCCTCCGCGGCCTCGCCTCGCGAGCCGCTCCGTCCCGCTCGTGGCCTCGGGCCAAGCCGCCGCTCTGGGTCGACGCAGTGGTGCGACCGCGGCGCCCACGAGCCACCCTCCTCCTCCCCGACGCCGACGGCGCTCCGCCGCGAGTTAGAGGGTCCAGTACCCGACCCGCCCTCCGCCGGCCGGTAGAGGGGTGGCGACGCCGCGCGCCGCCACCCCCGCGAGCCGCGCGACCGCGCGAGCGCCCCCGTCCCCCGGGGGGCGCGCCTGGAGGACGCCATGTACGCCGTGATCTCCGACATCCACTCGAACCTCGAGGCGCTCACGGCCGTCCTCGCCGACCTCGACGCGCTCGGCGTCCGCGACGTGCGCTGCCTGGGCGACGTCGTCGGCTACGGCCCGAGCCCGCTCGAGTGCGTGGACCTCGTCCAGCGCCGCGCCCAGGTGGTCGTCCGCGGCAACCACGACGAGGCGCTCGTGCACGGCGCCTACGGCTTCCACCTGCGCGCCAAGGACGCCCTCGACTGGACGCGTGACCAGCTCCGCCCGGGCTTCATGTCCGGGCAGGCCGTCCGGCGCCGCTGGGACTGGCTGACGACCCTGCCCCTGCGCCACGAGGACGGCCCCGACGTGTTCGTCCACGGCTCGCCGCGCGACCCGACGCAGGAGTACCTCATGGCCGCCGAGGCGGCCTACGGCCCGAGCGAGAAGTTCGAGGAGGTGTTCGCCGCCTTCGACCGGCTGCTGTTCGTCGGCCACACGCACCACCCGGGCGTGATCACGAGCGACTACGAGGGCCGCACGCCGGCGCAGCTCGGCGGCGCCCTGCGCGTCGACGACCTCGCCGGCCGCAAGGCGATCGTCAACGTCGGCTCGGTCGGTCAGCCGCGCGACGGCGACCCGCGCGCCTGCTACGTCCTCGTCGACGACGACGTCGTCACGTGGCGCCGCGTGCCCTACGCCGCCGACCGGACCGTCGCGCGCGTCCGCGCGACGCCGCGGCTGCACCCGAGCCTCGGCGAGCGCCTCCTGGTCGGCACCTAGAGGCCCGGCCGGAACGCCGCCTCGGCCTCGCTCGCCCTCGTCGCCGCGGGCTTCGTCGCTCCTCAGTTACTTGCACCTGCAAGCGCTTCGTCGCTCCTCGCCAGCGGCGACGATCGCTTCGCGAGGCCTTCGGCGGGGTTTCCGGCCGGACCTCTGGCGCGCGCTGGCGGGCCGCCGCGCGGCCGGGCAAGATCCACGCCATGACGACGGGGGGAGAGGCCGGCTGGCGGCCGCGGCTCTACCGCATCATCTTCGAGGCCGACACGCCGCCCGGCAAGGCGTTCGACGTCGGGCTGATCGCGCTGATCCTCCTCAGCGTCGTGGCCGTGCTCCTCGACAGCGTCGAGGCGATCCGCCTGGCCCACGGGCCGCTCCTGCGCGCGGCCGAGTGGGCGTTCACGGTCGTGTTCACGGTCGAGTACGTCCTGCGCCTCCTCTGCGCGCCGCGCCCCTGGCGCTACGCGACCAGCTTCTTCGGGGTCGTCGATCTCGCGGCGCTCCTGCCCACCTACCTGAGCCTGTTCGTGCCCGGCGGGCAGGCGCTCCTCTCCGTGCGCCTCCTGCGCATCCTGCGCGTGTTCCGCGTGCTCAAGCTCGCCCAGCACGTGCAGGAGGCCCGCCTGATCGCCCGGGCGCTGGCCCGCGCGCGGCACAAGATCACCGTGTTCCTCACGGCCGTGCTCACGCTCGTCGTGATCATGGGCGCGCTCATGTACCTCGTCGAGGGCCCCGAGAACGGCTTCACGAGCATCCCGCTGAGCATGTACTGGGCGATCGTGACCATCTGCACGGTCGGCTACGGCGACATCGCCCCGCACACCGACGTCGGCCGGTTCATCGCCTCGGTGGCCATGATCGTGGGCTACGGGATCATCGCCGTGCCCACGGGGATCGTGACCGTCGAGCTGGGCCGCGCCGCCCGCGAGAGCGCGTCGACGCGCACGTGCGCCGAGTGCCTGCGCGAGGGGCACGACGACGACGCCGTCCACTGCAAGTACTGCGGGGGGAAGCTCTGACGTGGGCGACCGCGCGCAGCCCCCGGGGATCTCGCAGCGCCCGCGCCCCGGCGCGACCCGTTGCCCCTACTGCCACGACGTGTGCGAGGCCGACCCCGATGCCTGCGCCTGCGCGGCCTGCCTCTCGCGCCACCACCGCGCCTGCTGGGACGAGGCCGGCCGCTGCGGGAGCTGCCAGGCCGGCGCGCGCCTCGAGCTCGCCGCGCCGCCCGCCGAGGCCGACCCGCGCGGCTACGCGGCCGCCGTCGACGCCTGGCTGCGCCTGGCCGCCGTCTACAACGCCGTCCTGGCCCTGGCGACGGTCGCGCTCCTCGGCGGCCGCCTCCTCTCGCCGGCGGTGCTGATCCAGGTGCTCGTCGGGGCGTTCCTGGCGAACCTGTGCTTCCTCGCCGGCCCCGGCGCCGAGATCGCCCTGCGCCGTCTGAACCTCCCGCTGGTGGCGGCGGCGTCGCGCTGGGTCCTCTTCCCGCTCGGCCTCCTCTTCGCGCTGGCGCTGGCCCTCGTCTCCTGCGCCTCGCTGCCCACCCCGGACTGACCGGAGCCCCGATGGACTTCGACCCCGCGCGCCCCCCGACGACCCCGCGCGACGCCGCGGCCGTGATCCTCGTCCGGCCGCGCGCGAGCGACGGCGCGCCCGAGCTGTTCCTGGCCCGGCGCCCGGCCAAGGCCGCGTTCATGGCGCGCGCGTTCGTGTTCCCAGGCGGGGCCCGCGAGGGCGACGAGGACCCGCGCGCGACGGCCGCGCGCGAGCTGTTCGAGGAGGCGGGCGTGCTCCTGGCCGACGCGGGCCCCGACGTGGCCCGCGACCTGCGCGCCCGCGGGGCCGCCGGCGCCCCGCTCGACGACCTCCTGGCGGGCGCGGGCCTACGGCTCGACCTCGAGCGGCTGGTCCCGTTCTCCCACTGGGTCACGCCATCGGCCGAGCGGCGGCGCTTCTCGGCCCGCTTCTACGTGGCCCTGCTGCCCGCGGGCCAGGCCGCCGAGATCGACGGGCAGGAGCTCGTCGAGGCGCGCTGGGTCACGGCGCGGGACGCGCTGGCCGAGAGCGACGCCTTGCACCTGCCGCCGCCGCAGCTCCGCACCGTGTGGGAGCTGCGCGACGTCGCAAACCCCGCCGACCTCCTCGCGCTCGCCCGGGCCCGCGCTGCGCACGCGGCGCCGCTCCTCCCGCGCTACGCGCCGCTGCCCGGCGGCTTCGCCCTCCTCCTCCCGTGGGATCCGGAGTACGCCACGCTCGGCACGGGCGAGGCGGCGCCGCTGGCGCCCGGCCACCCGCTCGCCGGCGGCCCGAGCCGGTTCGTGCTCGAGGGCGAGGCCTGGCGCCACGTGTAGCCGCGGCGACCCCTCGGCCAACCCTGCGCGCGCCTCCGGTAGAGTCGCCGGCCAGGAGGCCCCATGGACACGCCGCCGCCCGGCGCCGCCCTCATGCAGCTCACCACGGCGTTCTGGCTGCCGCAGGCCCTCTACGTCGTGGCCAGGCTCGGCGTCGCCGACCACCTCGCCCAGGGCCCGCGCGACGTCGAGGCGCTGGCGGCGGCGGTCGGCGCGCACCCGCCGGCGCTGCGGCGCGTGCTCCGCACGCTCGCGGCGCACGGCGTGTTCACCGAGGTCGAGCCCGGCCGCTACGCGCTCACGCCCGTCGGGGCCACGTTGCGCTCGGGGGCGCCGGAGGCCGGGCGCGCGACGGTGCTGTCGCTCGTCGGCCCGGCCATGTGGCAGAGCGCCGGCGCCCTCCTCCACAGCGTCCAGACCGGCCGGCCCGCCTTCGACCACGTGCACGGGGCGCCCGTCTTCGAGTGGTTCGGCCGCCAGCCGGAGGAAGGCGCGCTGTTCAACGACGCCATGATCGGCGTGCACGGCGCGGAGCCCGCCGCCGTCGCCGCGGCCTACGACTTCTCCGGGGTGGCGACGATCGTCGACGTCGGCGGCGGCACCGGCAACCTGCTCGCGGCCGTCCTGCGCGCGGCGCCCGACGCCCGCGGCGTGCTCCAGGACCTGCCGCACGTGGTCGCGCCGGCGCGCGAGCGCCTCGGGCACCTCGGCCTGGCCGACCGCGTCGAGGTCGTCGAGGGGAGCTTCTTCGACGGCGTCCCGCCGGGCGGCGACGCCTACCTCCTCTCGCACGTGATCCACGACTGGGACGACGCCCGCTGCGGTCGGATCCTCGACCACGTGCGCGCGGCGCTGCGCCCCGGCGGGCGCGTCCTGCTCGTCGAGATGGTCGTCCCGCCCGGCGACGCGCCGCACCCGTCGAAGGTGCTCGACCTCGTCATGCTCGCCGTCCCCGGCGGGCAGGAGCGCACGGCCGACGAGTACCGCGCCCTCCTGGCCGCCGCCGGCCTGCGCCTGACCCGCATCGTCCCGACGGCGTCGCCGGTGAGCGTGGTCGAGGCCGTGGCGGGCTGACGTCAGCGGCCGATGAACACCGCGCAGGAGAAGGTCGGGTTGCCCGAGGCGATCCCGACGCCGATGTGCGTGAACATGGTCGAGAGCATGTTGGCCCGGTGGGGCGGCGAGGCCAGCCAGGTGTCGACGATCGCGCGGGCGAGCGACTGCCCGGCGGCGATGTTCTCGGCCCCGGCCCGCGTCGGCCCGGCGCCCGTCAGGCGCAGCCGGTCCTCGGGGGTCAGGCCGTCCGGCGAGACGTGCGCGAAGTAGTTGCGCCCCTTCATGTCCTCGACGTGCGCCTTGGCGGCGCGGGTGCAGTCGACGTGCGGGGCGAGCGGCGGCAGCCCGAACTTCGTGCGCTCCTGGTTGATCAGCGTCACGACCTGCGCCGACAGCGCCTCCTCGGCCGAGGAGTGCACCTTGAGCGGGTTGCCGAAGGTGTCGTTCTGGTACCAGAAGCGCGAGCCCTGGTTGTTGCCGGTCGCCGGGGCCGTCGGGGCGGGCGCCGGGGCGGTCGGCGCGGTCGACGCCGGGGTGCTCGCCGGGAGCGTCGCCGCGGCGGCCGCGGCGGCGGCCGGGCTGTCGTAGGCGTCGGCGCCGGGGTCGAAGCCCGGGTCGAGGTCGAACCCGCCCGAGCCGAAGGCGCTGGGGTCGAACGCGCTCGGGTCGAAGGGCAGCCCGCCCGGGGTCGCGCCCGGAGTCGCGCCCGGAGCCGTCGACCCGCCGTTGGCCCTGGCCGCCTCGGCCGCCTGCCCGGCGGCCACCCAGTCGGCGTCGAGGAACGAGGCCTTGCTGCTGCGCGCGCCGCCGCCGCTGCGGCCCGACCGCGAGCCGGAGTTGCACCCGCTCGCGAGCCCGCTGACCGCCAGCGCCACGACCCCGCTGCACACGATCGCCGTCCACCTCATGGCCGCCTCCTTCCTTCCGGGGGTCCACGGTGCGAGCCCCGTGCCCGTCGCAAGTCGAGCGGCGTCAGCGACCGAGCGTGCCGCTCGTCCGCGGGTGAACCGCGACGTTCCAGGGACGGACATTGCAACGCCCGACGAGCCCGAGAACACTGGCGCGCCATGACGGAGGCGCCGCGGATCGGTCGCTACCGGCTCGTCCGGCCCCTCGGCCAGGGCGCCGGCGGAGCGGTCTACGAGGCGGTCACCGAGCCCGAGGGGACGCCGGTCGCGCTCGAGCGCCTCGACCCGCGGGCGCTCCTCGCCGACCCCCGGGTCGTCGACCGCCTGCGCCGCGACCTGGCCGCGGTGGGCGCCGTCGAGCATCCGGGGATCGTCCGCCCGCTCGACGTCGGGGAGGCGGGCGGCGCGGCCTACGTCGTCCACGAGCTCGTGGCGGGCGCGCGGCCGATCACGGCGGCGTTCGGCGGCCGGCCCCTCGCCGAGCGCGTGGGCCTCGTGCGCGAGGCCGCGCAGGCGCTCGGGGCGGCCCACGCGCGCGGGGTCGTCCACCGCGCCGTCTCGCCCGCCCACGTCCTCGTCGACGCCGCCGGCCGCGTCCGGGTGACCGGCTTCGGCCTGGCCCTCGTCCCGGGCCGCTTCGCGGGCGGCCTGGCCGCGCCCGAGGCGCGCCTCGAGGGCCTCCATGCCGTCACCCCGCGCACCGATGTGTGGGCGCTGGGGGCGCTCCTGTTCCACGCGCTCACCGGCGCCTGGCTCGACCCGGCCGGCGGTCAGGGGCCCGCCGACCTCGACCCGCGCGTCCCGGCCGGCCTCGACGCGATCTGCCGGCGGGCCCTCGCGCCGCGGCCCGAGGACCGCCACCCCGACGGCGCCGCGCTGGCGAGCGCCCTCCACGCGGCCGCCGCGCGCACGAGCACCGGGGCCGCGGCCGCCCTGGGGTTCGCGGGCGCGGCCCCGCTCGACGTCGGCGCCCGGCTCGGCCGCTGCGTGCTCGTCGACCGGATCGGCGCGGGCGGCATGGGGCAGGTCTTCCGCGGCCGCGACGAGGCCGCCGGGCGCGACGTGGCCGTGAAGGTCCTGCCCGCGGGCGCCAGCGGCGAGCGCCGCCAGCGCTTCCTCCGCGAGGCGCAGGCGGCCGCGCGCGTGCGCCACCCCCACGTCGTCGCCGTGCACGACGCCGGCGAGGTGGGCGGCGCGCTCTACCTGGTCATGGACCTCGTCGACGGCGAGCCGCTCGACGCCCTCCTGGCCCGGGGGGCGCTCGAGCCGCGGCGCGCGGTCGAGCTCGTCCTGGCCCTCGCCGCGGCCGTCGAGGCCCTGCACGCGCACGGCGTGCTGCACCGCGACCTCAAGCCAGGCAACGTGCTCGTCGACGCGGCCGGCGCGCCGCGGCTCACCGACTTCGGCGTCGCCGCCCTCGAGGGCGCCGAGCGCCTCACGCGCACGAACCAGGGCGTCGGCACGCCGCTCTACATGGCGCCCGAGCAGCTCGACGGCGGCGCCGTCGACGAGCGCGCCGACGTCTACGGCCTGGGGGCGGTCCTCTACGAGGCGCTCACCGGGGCGCAGCCGTTCAGCGACTCGACGTCGCTCGTGCACCTGGCGACGCTCAAGGCCGACGGCCCGGCGCCCCCCTCGCGCCGCCGGCGCGGCCTCGACCCGGCGCTCGACGCGGTGTGCCTGCGCGCCCTGGCCTGCGCGCCCGACGCGCGCTACCCCTCGGCGAAGGCGCTCGGCGACGACCTCGCCCGCTGGCTGTCGGGCGAGCGCGTGCGGGCGACGGCGCCGCGCCGCCGGTCGGTCCGGCCGCTCGTCGCGGCGGCCGTCGCGCTGTTCGTGGTCCTCGCCTGGTCCCTCCTCGGCCCGC
>JAHBXY010000189.1 GCA_019636275.1 Planctomycetota bacterium
CGCCCGGGCGCCCGGCGCCCCCGCGCGCCCGACCGCCAGCAGGGCGGCGCGCCGCACGCTCGCGTGGGCGTGCGCGCACAGCGGACGCAGGGCCTCGGCCGGCCCCTCGGCGAGCGTGAGGGCCGCGAGCTCGATGGCGGCCTCGTCGCTGGTCTCCTCGAGCTCGCGCACGAGCTCGGCCACGCCCTCGACCACGGGTCAGCCCTGCCGCTGGAGCAGGACCACCACCGCGACCGCCCCGAGCCCCACGAGGAGCAGCAGCCCGGCGAGGGCGGCGATCAGCTTGCCTCTACCCTTGCCATGGCCCTCGCCGGGCGGCGGAGCCTCGGCGGGCGCGGCCGCCGGGTCGTCGGCGTCCACGGTCTCGGCGAAGTCGACGGCGGGCACCTGCATCGGCGCCGGCTGCGCGTCGGCGAGCGCGGCCGCCGCGTCCTCGGGGCCCATGGCCACCGTCTCGGCGGCCTCGTGCGGCAGGGCGGCGCGCGGCGGGGCGAGGTCGCCGCCGAGCCGCACCTGGTCGGACGGGCCCGGCGTCGGCGCGAAGGGCACGGCGCCCCGGTCCTGGGCGGTCGTCTCGACGCCGCCCGGCGTGCGCTCGCCCACCGTGGCCGCGGCGGCCGGCGCGGGCGCCGGGCCGTCGATCAGGCCCTCGCGCAGGAGCGCCGGGCGGACCTGCGCGCGCAGGGCCGCCAGCGCCTCGCCCGCGTCGGAGAAGCGCTTGCTCGGCGCCTTCTCCAGCAGCCGCCCGGTGAAGGCCTCCAGCTCCGGCGGCGCGTCCGGCAGGAGCTCGCGCAGGAGCGGCGGCTTCTTGTAGAGGTGCATGGGCAGGTACTCGTCGGGCGTCTTGGCCACGAACGGCAGCCGACCGGTGGCGATGCGGAAGATCGCCACGCCCAGCGAGTAGAGGTCGGCGCGCCCGTCGAGCGACTCGTTGACGATGCACTCGGGCGCGATGTAGGCCGGCGAGCCGGTGATCTTGCCCGCCATGGTCATGTAGAACTGGTCGCCCGCCCCGGTCTCCTCGGCGTCGAGCACGCGCGCGATGCCGAAGTCCATGAGCTTGAGCCGCTCGCGCCCGGCCGGGTCGCGCCAGATGCGGAAGTTCTGCGGCTTGATGTCGCGGTGGACGATATTCGCCTGGTGAACGGCCTCGAGCCCCTCGAGCGCCTGCTCGACGAGGTCGACGACGCGCGCGATGCTCAGCGGCCCCTCGCGCTTGAGGACCTCGTCGAGCTGCTCGCCGGCCAGGTACTCCATGGCCATGTAGAACGAGCCGTCGGCCGTCTCGGCCGCGTCGTAGATCTCGATGATGTTCTCGTGCGCGCACATGCTCGTGGCCAGGATCTCGCGCTTGAAGCGCGCGGCGGCGTCCTTGCTCTTGGCGATGTCGAGCACGACCTTGAGCGCCATGGGCCGCTCGCGGGCGGCGTCGTCGAGGGCGAAGGCCAGGTAGACGGCCCCCATGCCGCCCTCGCCCAGCTTGCGCGAGACCTTGTACTTCTCGTCGAGGCCCGTCCGGGCCAGCTCGGGCGCGGGGAACTTCGCCGTGTCGTCGAGCACGTCCGCCGGGCGCACCCGGAGCTCGGTCGTGTTCTCCTCGGGCGCCAGGGCCACGGCCTGGCCGGGCGCGTCGCGGGAGAGGCCCAGGTCGCCCATGAGCTCGGGCCCGGCGGCCGCCGGCCTCGCGAGGGCCGGCTGGCGGTCGCTCGAGATCGGGCGCAGCCCGGCGGCCACGTCGGCCGCGAGGATCTGCGTGCGCGTGCCGGCGGCCTCGGACGGGGCCGCCGCCGGGGCCGGCGCCTGCGCGGCCGCCTCGGCTGCGATGACCTCGGCGACCGACTGGGAGTTCTGCTCGACCCCCACGTAGCCGCGCTCGCGGTAGCGCGCCGTCACGGCCTGGTTGTCGCGCTCGAGCGCCTCGCCGGCCTGGACGGCGACCGCCTGGTCCTGCTCGGCCGAGATGAGGCCCTGCTGGACGAGCAGCGCGCCGAGGCGCACGTCGCGGCCGTCGGAGGGGTGGGCGCGCACCTGCCACAGGAGCGGCTTGAGGCGCTCGTCGTCGACCCAGCCGCGCTCGCGCAGGAAGCGCAGGTAGAGCGCCTCGCCCTTGAGGAACAGGCAGCGTCGGGCGTGGCGCTCGACGACGCGGGCGCGCGCCGGGTCGACCGCCAGCCGCGAGGTGAGGTGCTCGACGAGGCCGCTCGGCGTGAGGTCGACGGCCCGCAGGGCGGCGCAGGCGCCGGGGGGGTCGAGGAGCCCCATCTGGATGGCGACCTTGGCCACGAAGAGGTCGAGGAACGTCGTCGCCAAGGGGGCCCACCTCGTGACTCCCCCGCGGGGAGCCCTGGCATTGTGCGCGGCGAGGGGCGGGACATCAAACCCGACCGGGAGGGCGACCGGCAGGGGAGCGGGTGGCCGCTCAGTCGTCGTCGTCGGAGGCGCCGTTCTCGTCGGCGCGCCCCGGGCGCAGGAAGCCGCGGTCGCTCGACTGGGCCTCGGCCAGGAAGTCGAGGAAGCGCTGCACCTCGTGGCTGCCCGTGAACTCGCCGCGGACGCGGGCCAGGACCTCGTCGAAGCGGGCGTCGGGCTCGAAGAAGATCGCCCGGTAGGCCTGCCGCAGGGTGCGGACGGTCTCGTCGGCGAAGCCGCGGCGCTTGAGGCCGATCTGGTTGACCCCGCGCAGGCGCGCCGGGTAGCCCTGGGCGATCGTGAAGGGCGGGATGTCCTTGCCGACCTTCGACCCGCCGCTGGTCATCACGTGCGAGCCGATGCGCACGAACTGGTGGATCCCCGTCTGGCCGCCCAGGGTCACGTAGTCCTCGAGGACGACGTGGCCGGCCAGGCCGGTCGAGTTGGCCAGGACGCAGTTGTGCCCGATCAGGCAGTCGTGCCCGACGTGGACGCCGGCCATGAGGAGGTTCTTGTTGCCGATCCGGGTCACCGCCCCGCCGCCGCCCGTGCCGATGTGCACCGTGACGTGCTCGCGGATGACGTTGTCCTCGCCGATCTCCAGCCGGGCGGACTCGCCCTGGTACTTCTTGTCCTGCGGGATCGTCCCGAGGACCGAGTAGTGGAAGATCTGGGTGCGGGCGCCGACCTGTGTGTCGCCCTCGATGACGGCCCCCTGGTGGAGGACGACGCCGGGGCCGAGGCGCACGCGCGCCCCCACGAAGCAGAACGGGCCGATCACGGCGTCCTCGCCGATCTCGGCGCCGTCCTCGATGATCGCGGTGGGGTGGATCCGTGGCACGTGCGTTTCAGGGGGTGGCTGGTTGACGGCTTCCTTATATCACGGCCGGGAGACAGGCCAGGGCCGGGCGGGGGATGACCCCATGCGTCATGAGCCGAGGTCGTCGTCGTCGTCGTCGACGCCGTCCAGCTCCAGCAGCCCGGCCTCGAGGGCCGCCGGCGCGCCCAGCGCCTCCATGGCCTGGCGCGTGGCGGCGGTCAGCCCGTCGAGGGTCGACACCCGGCCGGTGGCCGTCGTGGGCGCGAAGAGCATGGCCAGGAGGCGCAGGACCGGCTCGGGCGCCCCGGCGAGGGGCCCGGTCGGGGGGCGCCGCAGGGCGGCGCGCAGGGCGTCGGGGCTGGGGATGGCCGCCCCGGTCACGAGCTGGAGGAGGAGGCGCCCGAGCGAGAACACCTCGACCGGCTCGGGGGCCAGCCGGCCCAGGCGCGCCTCCTCGCCGCGCTCGGGCGGCCAGGGGGCGGCCCGCAGGGCGGCCGCGTCGAAGCCGCAGCGAGCGGCCAGCTCCGCGAAGGCGGCCGTGCCGGCCGCCGTGGCCTCGAGCTCGCGGGCCAGGTCGAAGGCCATGACCTTGACCCACAGGCGCCGGTCGACGAGGACGCCCGTGCGCTTGCGCTTGGCCACGACGAGGCGCCTGGCGCGCGCGTGCCGCAGGACCTCGGAGAGCTGGTTGACGACCGTGAGGGCGGCCGCCGGCGCGATCGGGGCGCGCTCGCGCGCGAGCCGCTCGAGCTTCATGCCGTCGTGCAGGTCGAGGACGACGAAGGCGATCCCCCGCCGGGCGGCGATCGCGCGCACGGGCAGGTAGTTGGGGTGGTCGACGACGAGCCCGACCATGGCCCGGGCGAGGAACCGCCGCGCCCGGCGCGGCTCCGCCTGGCGGTTGGCCTTGAGCAGGCGCAGCCCCACGTGGCCGCCGTCCTCGCGGTCGATCGCCAGGTAGGTGATCTCGTCCTCGTTGCCGCCCACCTTGCGCAGGACGCGGTAGCGGTCGAGGTCGCGCTGCGCGAACAGGCGCCGGTCGACGCAGCGGGGGCAGACCGCCCCGCGCGCCAGGACGAGGGCGCCGGCGGCGTCGGGCGCGACCGCGCGCCCGCAGGCGGCGCACGCCCCGGCGGGGTCGCCGAGCGGGTCCGTGCTCACGTAGGCGAAGGCGTGGCCGCCCATGGCGATCACGTCGCCGTCGCGGAGGGGCCGCGGCCCGCGCAGCGGCTGCCCGTCGATCCGGGTGCCGGCGCCCCGCCCGGCCACGGGGACGATCCGGTGGCCGGCCCCGTCCGGGACGAGCATGGCCTGGCGGTCCTCGATCTCGGGGCCGTAGAGGGTCAGGTCGGCCTCGGGCGAGCAGCCGACGAGGAACGGGCCCGAGGAGGGCAGGACCAGGACCCGGTCCTTGAGGTAACCGTCGAGGGCCTTGAGCGCGGCCGGCATGGCGTTCCTCGGGTGGACGACCGGGGCCTACTGTCGCGACGGCCATCTGTGATAGCATCGCAGGGCGTTTGCAGGCTCTCGAGCAGAGTTCGATCAGAGGATCATCGGGTTTGACGTCGGGCGCGAAGTGTCTTTGATCACAGCCCTCGCCGCCGAGGCGCACGCGGAGCCGACGCTCCGCGCGCCGAGCCCCTTCGTCTCCCTCCGGGACCACCGCGACGCCGGCCGAGCGCTCGGCCTCTTCACCCGTGAGGGCGGCGCCCTCCGCTGGACCGACCGCGGCCTGGGCGTGCTCGAGGCCCTGCGCGCGCTCGTCGCCGACGCGGCCGCCGCGCTGGGGTTCGCCCCGGGGCAGGTGACGCCGGCCCCCGCGCCGCGGGTCTCGCCCGCCTGGCTCCTCGACGAGGAGGTCGGCGACGTCGACGCGATCGAGGTCCGCGCCTGCGCGCGCGAGGCCCGGCGCGCCGTCGACCTCGCCGGGCGCGTCGGCGGGGCGCTCGGCCTCTCCAGCCTGGAGGTCGTCGTCGCGGGCGACCCGGCCCTGGCCGCCGCCCTGGGCGCGCGCGTCCGCGCCGCGCGGGTCACCCGCGTCGAGGCACGCGCCGTCGACCGCGTGGGCCGCTCCTGGCAGGTCCTGCGGCTCACTTCCACGGGCGACATCCTCCGCGGCGCCCTGCTCGGCGGCGCGCCCCGCGCGCTGGCCCTCGTCCTCGAGCACCTCGCGGGCGCCCTGCCGCCCTGGCTCGCGCCGGAGCAGGTGCGCGTCCTGCCGATCGGCCGGGCGAGCGCCGACGGCCTCGTGGCCGCCCTCGCGGCCGCCGGCGTGCCGGCGACGATCGCGGTCGACGGGCCGCTCGGGTCGCGCGTCGGCGCGGCCGCCGCGGCGCGGGTGCCCTACCTTGCGTTCGTGGGCGACGACGAGGCCGCCCTCGGCGCCGTGCGCGTGCGCGCCCGCGGCGGCGCGGCCTCGGCGCGCGTGACGCAGGCCGAGTTCGTCGCGCACCTGCGCGATGACAGGGAGGCGCGGCGCCTGGCGCCCAGGCTCCCCGGAGAACCACCACGCGACGCGACCACCAACGACGCGACCGATGGTCGGCGCGTCGTGACCGAGCAACGTGTCAAGAAGGAGAGACTGCCATCCGCAAGCCGATGATCATGGACCGTCCGGTCGAGAACCGGGGTCCGCGCATCAATGACAGGATCCGTGTCCGTGAGGTCCGCCTCATCACCGAGGACGGCGAGCAGCTGGGCGTCGTGCCGACCGACGCCGCCCTGGCTCGCGCCAAGGAGAAGGGCCTCGATCTGGTGGAGGTGGCGGCCGAGTCCCGCCCGCCCGTCTGCAAGATCATGGACTTCGGCAAGTTCAAGTACGAGACGAAGCTCAAGAAGCGCCAGGCCGCCAAGAAGCAGCACAAGGTCGTCACCAAGGAGGTCCGCATCCGGCCCAAGACCGGCGAGCACGACTTCCAGGTGAAGCTGCGGCAGGCGAAGGGCTTCCTGGAGAAGGGCTTCAAGGTCCAGGTGAACGTGCTGTTCCGCGGCCGCGAGCGCATGCACGCGGACATCGCGAAGTCGCACCTCGACCGCGTCCAGTCCGAGCTCGAGCAGGTGGGCAAGATCGAGACGCCGCCCCGGCTCGAGGGCTACCGCATGTTCATGATCGTGGCGCCCAAGTAGGGCCTCCGCGAGGCTGCGACCCGACCGCCGTGAGAGACCGGCGGAGGGGTCGCGCTATGTACGTGCGTCGGGAGCGGCCGCTCGCCCCCACAGACGCCTGCGCGTTCGCCACTTGCCAACCCTCCGGGGTCGGGGTATAGGTGGGCGCTTCCCCGCCGCCCATCGAGGCGGCAAGGACGTGTTCCATGCCGAAGGCGAAGACGAACAAGGGCACGAAGAAGCGTGTCCGCGTGACGAAGAACGGCAAGGTCAAGTTCCGTCACGTCAACACGGGTCACCTGCTGTCGGGCAAGTCCGGCAACCGCCGGCGGAAGCTCCGCCGGCGCGCGGTGGCCGCGAAGATGGATGCCAAGCGGATCAAGATCCTGCTCGGGGTGGTCGGCGCTTAAGGGCGCAGACCGCGACGAAGCAGGCCCGCACGAGAGGATGTCCCAATGAGGGTCAAGGGTGGAGCGCAGGCGCGGCGCTCGAAGAATCGCGTCCTGAAGGAGGCCTCGGGCTTCTTCCTGCGCCGTAGCAAGTGCTGGAAGATGGCGCTGATCGCCGTCCGTCGGAAGCACCAGCAGGCTTACACGGGCCGGAAGCTGCGCAAGCGCGACTTCCGCAGCCTGTGGATCGTGCGCCTCAACGCGGCCACGCGGCAGCATGGGATGCCCTACAGCCGCTTCGTGCACGCGATGTCGACCGCCAGGGTCGAGCTCGATCGCAAGATGCTCGCGGAGATCGCCGTGCGCGACCCGAAGGGCTTCGAGGCGATCGTCGCCACGGTCAAGCGCTAGGCTCACACGGACGACGGTGCGCGCGCGCCGGGGACCTCCCCGGCGCGCCGGTGTTTTCGGGGGGAAAGCCGGATGCCGCCGAAGGCGCTCATCGAGCTCGACAGCATCGACCCGCGCGAGGTCGCGTTCGACGCGGCGGCGCTCGACGTGTACCTGCCGCAGTGCCACGAGATGCGGCAGCTCCACGGGGTCTACCGGATCGACCCCGAGAAGGGCTACGCCGTCGGCTTCCGCGACGTGCGCGACGACGAGTTCTGGTGCCGGGGCCACTTCCCCAACCAGCCCTACTTCCCGGGCGTGCTCCTCGTCGAGAGCGTGGCGCAGCTGTGCGTCTTCTACTGGCGCCACGTCGTCGGCCGCTCCGAGGCGCCCGGGCGCGTGATGCTCTTCGGCGGGATCGACGGCGTGAAGTTCCGCGACGCGATCCGCCCCGGCGACCGCGTGACGATCGTGGTCGTCGTCGAGGAGCTGAAGCTCCGCCGCTCGAGCTACAAGACGCAGGCGTTCGTCGGCTCGAAGCTCGTGTTCGAGGGGCAGATCACCGGCCTCCTCGGCCCCGAGATGCCCGAGATCTACCGCGACGGCAAGTGATCAGCGGCCGAGCAGGCCCAGCAGGCCGATGATCCGCGCGCGGCTGCGGCGGCCCTCGGGCGCGTCGAGGTCGGGGTCGACGAGCGTCCAGCCGGCGTCGTCTGCCAGCAGCGCCTCGAAGTCGAAGAGCTGCTGCTGGTAGGCCTCCAGCCCGTGCGGGCGCACCGCCGGCGCGAGCGCGTCCCAGGAGGCGGGTTCGCCGGCGAGGCGCCAGCAGGCCTCATGGAGCGCGGCGCGCTCGTCGATGCCGTCGGCGACGAAGCCGTCGGGGTAGGGCGTGCCGTCCGGTTCCTCGAGCGCCCCGTCGCTGCAGCGGCCGCGGATCACGGCCGGCGTCCGCGTGGCGAGGAGGGCGAGGCCCAGGGCCCGCTCGAGCCAGGCGTGCTCCGGCCCGAAGGCGACGACCGGCGTGAACTGCGATGGCATCCCGCCGCGGTAGATGCCGAGCATCCCGTCCGGCTGCGGGACGTAGTGGTCGTGCTGGGTGGGGAGCCCGCAGACCTGGCAGAACGTGCCGATGACCCCCACGCGGGTCTCCTCTGGCTCAGCGCGGCCGGCGGCGGCGCCGCCGGTCGTCGGGCCGCGCGCCCGGCTCGCGGATGCGGCTCGACGGCACCCACTCGTCCCAGGACGCGTCGTAGTCGTCGTAGTGCACCTTGTGCAGGCCCAGCGGCCGCACCTCGATGATCGACGCCGGGAACCAGCGGCCGTCGGACTCGACCTCGACGCGCGCGCCGACCGGCCAGGGCCGCGGCGCGTAGGCGCGCATCTGGCGCGGCTCGACCCACTCGTCGTGCTCGGGGCCCCAGCCGTAGTAGCGGACCTTGGCCCGCTCGCCGCGCATCTCGAGGACCCGCGCCTTCCACCAGGCGTCCTCGGAGAAGACCTCCACCCGCTCGCCGACGCGCGGGGGCGGCCGCGGCGCGCTCACGCGCGCCAGGCGCGTCGTCGGGCCGAAGCGCGGGTGGGCGTACGCCTGGGTGAGCTGCTCCTCGGCGAAGGCCATCTCGACCTCGGCGAAGGCGGCCACCTCGCCGAGGTCGACGAGGCCGTCCTCGTCGGCGTCGATGCGCGGGTCGCCGCGCAGCCCCTCGAGGACCGCCTCGGTGAAGGTCCAGTTGCCGGTCGACTGCGCGGCGGCGTGGGCCGAGGCGAGCGACGTCCAGGCCAGCGGGCCGTCCGCGCCGAGGGCGGCGACGGCGTCGGTCATCGCGCCCGAGTGGCAGCAGTCGATCAGCATGAGCGCGCGCTCGCCGCGGAAGCGCGCGCGGATGGCGTCGACGATCGCGCGCACCCGCCAGGTCGTGCCGAGGCCCCGCCCGGCGTCCCAGGGCGTGAAGCCGACCTCGCCGTCGTCGCGCAGGCCGTGCCCCGTGTAGTAGACGACGAGCGTCTGGCCCGGCTGGCTGCGCGCGAGGTGCGCCTCGAAGTCGCGCTCGATCCGGCGCAGGGTGGCCTCGCGGTCGGTGAGGAACACGACGTCGGTCGCGCCGCGGGCCCGCAGGTGCGCGACGAGCTCGGCGTCGCGGCGGCCCTCCTGCGGGAAGCTCGCCAGGCGGCGGTCGCGGTAGGTGAGGACGCCCACGGCGAAGACCGTCGTGCGCGCCGGGTCGAGGTCCAGCTCGAGCAGCCGCGCGGCGTCCTGCGCCCGGGCGACCGACGGGGCCGGCAGGTGGGCGACGACGAGCCCGAGGGCCAGGGCGACGACGGACGCGGTGACGAGCCGGCGCATGGCGCCCAGGGTAGCCGCCGGGGCGGCGCCCTGCACCCGCTGGACGTGTCAAGGCGCCCTTCTTGCCGGTTCGAGACGCAACTGCCTACGTCCGGAGATAGTCCGGAGATAGGTCCCCGCCGGCGACACGAGTTATCTACGGTCACTCCTTTGTGTTTGCGACCTCGCGGAAGTGGAGGTCGTCGGCATGAGCGCTCACCTGACACGGATCGTCCTGCCCCTGCTGCTGGGCCTGCTGGCCGGGTGCAACACCGGCTCCCCCGGCGCCGGCCAGCGCAAGTTCTCGGCGGGGCCGCCGGCGGGCGGGCCTGCCGGGCTGCGGATCGCGGCGGTGTCCGACGTCGCGCACGGCTTCGGCCAGAGCGGCGAGACCTTCGTGTGGGTGAGCGACCCGGCCCTCGACGCGCCGCGCCTGTTCATGGACACCGGCGGCGGCCTGGTCGACACGACGCTCGCGCCCCTCCCGCCCTTCTCGCCGGGCGCGGCCGCGCCCGGCGAGCTCCTGTTCCAGGTGACGGCGCCCCGGGGCGCGCGGCTGCAGGTGCGGGGCACCCGGGCCGGCGCGCCGGCCGAGAGCAACGTCGTGACGGTCGGGGCCACGCCGACGGCGCCCGGGGTCACCATCCTCTCGCCGCGGGGCCGGTTCGAGGCGCCGTTCGTCCCCCCGCCGGTCGTCCCCGCCCCGTCCGAAGCGACCTGGACCGCCCCGCAGGTGGACCGCTTCCTGGTGATCCTCTTCAGCGTCGACGTCTTCAACCAGCCGAACGTGTCCGGCCGGTTCAACCGGATCGAGCGAGTGGTCGAGCTCCCGGGGACGACGACGCGCTTCGCCTGGGGGGACTCCGGGCTGGTCACCTACCGCGCGGGTCCGAGCATCCCGGGCAACCTCCCGGCCGGGGCCTGGGCGCTCTCGGTCTCGGGCCTGGACGCGTCCGGGTGGGGCTTCAGCACCTCGAATGACCCGAGCGGCCTCGGGGGCCTGTTCGAGTTCGAGGTGCGCTGAGGACGGGGTCGAATCGTTGAGCGCCGGCGCCGGTCGTGGGGGTATCGTCGGCCTCCCGACGGACGGTGAACCCATGCACGGACCCCGCCTCGCCCTCGCGCTCGTCGCCCTCTTGCTCGCCGGCTGCGGCAGCAGCGCCGAGTACCCCTACGACGTCGACTACAGCGAGGGCTCCCGCGACCAGGGCCTGCGCATCTCCAGGGCGGCCGACGAGGCCGAGCCCGCGGCGGCCCCCGGCCGCGACATGGCCGGGGCCGACCCCTTCGAGGGTGGGCTGGCGCAGCGCGGGGGAGGGGAGGACGGCCTCGACCGGGGCGGCCCGGCGGGCCGGGGCGGCGGCGCCGACCAGGGGGGCCCGGGGCAGGGGGGCCCGGGGCAGGTGGCCGACGGCGGCGGGGCGGCGCCCGGGCAGCCCGGCCAGCAGCCGCCCGGCGGGCCGCTCCTGATCTACCAGGCCGACATCACGCTGGCCGTGCACGAGGTCGGGACGACGCAGCGGGCGGTGATCGGCGTCGCGCGCGAGCTGGGCGGCTACCTCGCCCACCAGGACGATACGCGCGTGACGGTCCGCGTGCCGGCGGGTCGCTTCCAGGACGCGGTCGACCGGCTCGAGCGCGTGGGCGACGTCGTCCACCGCAACATCCAGGCGATGGACGTGAGCGAGGAGTTCCGCGACCTGACCCTGCGGCTGCGCAACGCCGAGGTCGTGCGCGAGCGGCTCGAGGCGATCCTCGCCCGCGCCGAGAAGGTCGAGGACGCGCTCAAGGTCCAGGCCGAGCTGGCGCGCGTGACCGAGCAGATCGAGCTGCTCAAGGGGCGGCTGCGCTTCCTGCAGGACCGCCTGGCCTACTCGACCGTGACGGTGCACTTCCGGCCGCGACCGACGGAGCAGGTCGGCCAGCCCGACGTCTACCGGCTCCCCTTCCCCTGGCTCGACGAGCTGGGGCTCCCCTCCCTCCTCAACCTGCGGTGAGGCCTGACGTGACGACCTCCCCTGAAGGCCCCGCCCGCCTCGGCCGTCCCACCCCCCGGAGCGCCCGGATGCCCGTGCTGGCCCGCCTGCTCGCCTTGCTCCTCGTCGCCTGCGCGGGCGGCTGCCGGCACTTCGAGCTCCAGCCGCCCGAGCACTTCGTCGTGCTCGACGAGCCCGAGTGGCGCGGCTACGCCCTGCGCGCCGTGAACGCCGACGGCGTCGTGCTCGCCGTGCGCGAGGTCGACAACGACCGCGCGGGCAGCCTGACCTTCTGGGTCGACGCGATCCGCAACCGCCTGCGCACCGTCCGCGGCTACGCCCTCCTGGACGAGCGGCCGGTCCAGGCCGCCACCGGCGAGGCCGGCCACCAGCTCCGCCTGGGGCGCGACGAGGGGACGCAGACCTACGACTACTGGGTGACGATCTTCATCCGGCCGCCGACGCTCCTCGGCGACGGGCAGGTGATCGTCGTCGAGGCCGGCGGGCGGCGCGACGAGTTCGCCCGCGTGCAGGACCAGATCGGCAAGGCCATCGGCGGCCTCGCCGTGCGCTGACCGGGTCGCGCCATCGCCGTCGCGCCGTCATGATGGTGTGACACGGCCCCCGCGCGGCCTCGGATTGCGCTGGCCCGCCGCTCGCGTAAGGCCCGAGCGCGGGAGGGCGCATGGCGGTCGAGGTGTCGAGGGCGAGGCGAGGCCAGGAGCGCGTGGGCCTTCGCGCTCGCTCGACGACCACCCCGAGCAGGCCGCGCGGCGGACGGGCTGACGGCGCGTGAACCCGACGCAGCAGCGCAACTGCAAGCTGGCGCAGCGGCTCGTGGCGGCCGGCGGCATGACCCCGGAGGAGGCGGCCGACGCCATCCGCGAGGCCGAGGGCCGCAACGTCGCCCTGTGTGACCTCCTGTGCGAGCGGGCCGGGGCGGTCATCGAGCGGCCGGTGTGGGAGCGGATGGCGGCCCAGCGCAACCTGACGCTGTCCTCCTCGGACGAGCTGACCGAGCTGCTCGACCCGACGCTGGCGGCGAGCTTCCCGCGGCGCTTCCTCGAGCACCACCGCATCCTCCCCGTCGCCCGGCGCGGCCCCGCGGTGGTGGTGGCCACCTGCGACCCCGACGCGGACGTGCCGGAGATCGCCAACCTCCTCGGCGGGCGCCACGTCGACCTGCAGCTCCTCACACCGATCGACTTCCGCCGCCTGCGCATGGCCCTCGACCTGATCGAGCGGCGCAAGGACCGCGCCGGCGCCAGGTCGGACGCCCCCCGAGACCTCCTGTCGCGCGACGAGGGCATGGCGGAGCTCGTCACCCTGTTCGAGGCCATCCTCGTCGACGCGATCGCCGCGCGCGCCAGCGACGTGCACCTCGAGCGCTACGGCGACCGCGTGCGCCTGCGGCTGCGGGTCGACGGTGACCTGCGCGACCTGCACCACCTCAAGATCGGGCCCGCGCAGCTCGTCGGCCTCGTGAACGTCATCAAGGTCCAGGCCAACCTGGACATCGCCGAGCGGCGGGTGCCCCAGGGCGGCCGCACCAGCGTGCGCGCCGGCAACCGCGTGTTCGACCTGCGGGTCCAGACGCAGCCGTCACTCCACGGCGAGCACGTCGTCATCCGCCTCCTGCCGCAGGACACGAAGCTGCTGACGATCGAGCAGCTCGGGTTCCCCGAGGGGCCCGGGCGCGCGTACCGGCGCCTCCTCGACAGCCCGTCGGGGCTGGTGCTCGTCGTCGGCCCGACCGGCTCGGGCAAGTCGACGACCCTCTACGCCGGCCTGCAGGTCCTCTCTCGCGACACCACCCGCAAGGTGCTGACGATCGAGGACCCGATCGAGTACGCCCTGGACGACGTGCAGCAGTCCCAGGTGCGGCCCGAGCTGGGCTTCGTGTTCGCCAGCGCCATGCGCAGCTTCGTGCGCGAGGACCCTGACGTGATCCTCGTCGGCGAGATCCGCGACTCGGAGACGGCGCTCGAGGCGCTCCGCGCCTCGCAGACCGGCCACCTGGTGCTCTCGACGCTCCACTGCAACGACGCCGTCGACGCCGTGCAGCGGCTCGTGGACCTGGGCATGCACCCCAACTCGATCGCCAGCGAGGTCCTGGCCGTCTTCGCCCAGCGGCTCGCCAAGCGCATCTGCCACGAGTGCCGCGAGCCCGCCGGGCCGCCCGCGGGCGAGCTCGCCCTCGAGGTCTTCCCCGGCGGCGTGCCGCCGAACCTCGAGACCTGGCGCGGCCGCGGCTGCTCGCGCTGCGCCAACGCCGGCAGCTACGGGCGCATCGCCGCCGTCGAGTACCTGCCCGCGAGCCCCGCCTTCCGCGGCGCGGTCTCGCGCCGCTGCTCGGTCGACGAGCTGCGCGCGGTCGCCGTGGACGCGGGGCTCCTGCCCATGCGCGAGCACGCCCTCGACCTGATCCGCGCCGGGACGATCGCGTTCGAGGAGCTGCGCATGCTCCTGCCGCCGGAGCGCCTGGCGCCCGAGCGCGGGCGCCTCCAGAGTCGAGTGGGCGGAGAGGGATTCGAACCCCCGACCCCATGCTTGTAAGGCATGTGCTCTGACCGGCTGAGCTACCCGCCCGGTCGTCCGAGGATCGTATCAGCCGTCCTTCGGGTCGAGCTCGTCGGGGGCCACGTCGGCGCCCTCGAGGACCTCCTTCACGTCCCAGCGGCCGCTCGGCTGGGTCTCGAAGAAGTCGAGCGTCTGCTTCACGTCCGGGTCGGCGTCGGGGTCGGCCGAGGCGGCCTCGACCTCGGCGTCGAGCTGCTGCGCCTCGGCCAGGATCTTCTGCACCTCGGACGCCTCCATGCGGCCCGTCTGGGCGAAGAGCTCGACCGTCGCCGCCAGCTCCGGGTCGTCGTCGGCGGCGCCGACGGCGTCCATGTCGTCGCCCGACGCCTCGTCGTAGGCGGAGTGGTCGAGCGGCGCCTCGTCCTCGAGCTCGGCGTCCTCGATCTCGTCGGCCGAGCCGTCGTCGCGCTCGGCGTCGGGCGCGAGCGGGATCGCGTCCTCGGCGTCCTCGAGCCCCTCGTCGGGCAGGTCCTCGGGCTCGTGCTCGGTCTGCGCCAGCCCCTCGGCGGCCGCGGCCAGGATCCAGGTGTTGACCGCCTCGAGCTCCTCGCGCTTGGCGAAGAGGATGCGCGTGAAGTCGCTGTCCTGGACGAAGCGCCGCGTGGAGGCGGGCACGAGGACCCCCTCGGGCGCCGCGGCGACGAGCGTCCGCACGAGCGACAGGTAGTTCTCGAGCGCGATCGTCGAGCGCTCGGCCAGCGCGCCGTAGATCCCGGGGTCCGTGCTGGTCATCCGGTAGATCGCCGGTCCCTCGAGCAGGACGTCAAGCCCGAGCACGACCCGGGCCCGCTCGCGGTCCTCGAACTCGCGCAGGGCGCCGAGCAGGCCGCGGGCCGCCTCCGAGAGCCGGGTCACGTCGCCGCCGCGGCGCGCCGGCCCGTCGTCCTCCTCGCCCGAGGTGGGGTCGAGCGAGGCGTGGGCGTGGATCGCCAGCACCCGCGACCAGGGCACCTGCTCGGGCGGGCGCAGCCGCGGGGCGATCAGGACCCCCTCGGCGCCGAACTCGAACTGCCCGACGCGGCGCGCGCGCGGCGCGGCCGGGAAGCGCCCTGCGTCGACGAGGAACGAGCCCAGGCCCAGGGCGGCCAGGCCGCGGGCGATCTCCCGCGCGTAGGGCGCGGCGATGTCGCGGGCCACGATCCCGCCGCCGTAGCGGACTTTCTGGGCCACGTCGGTCGGGTGCTGCTCGAGCACCTGCGCGACCACCCGGGCGACCTTCATGAGCGAGGTCGCCAGGGCCGCAGGGTCGTCGAGGAGCACGCTGAGGCGCTGCTTCCCGTCCATGCGGCGACCATAGCACGCGGGCCCGGGCCACGCCCTGCGAAGGTGATGCGCTCGCGAGGGGCGGGCGATCGCGCGAGGCCCGGACAGGCACGAACCGTCCCGCTCCGCCCGTCCCCATCGCTCGCTCGGGCGGGTCTTCGATGAGTGATGCGCTCGCGAGGAGCGGGCGATCGGCGCGAGGCCCGGACAGGCACGAACCGTCGCGCGCCGCCCCGCCCAGCATCCGCGGCCGCAGCCGTCGAGCACACCTCAATCGTGGCGGAGCACGACCATGACCATGACGTCGTAGATCGCGTGCGTGTAGACGGCCACGCCGAAGCCGCGCAGGGCGAAGATCGCGCAGAAGAGCACCCCGGCGAGCAGCCGGTAGAGGAAGGTGTAGACCGCGAACGGCTCGCCCAGGTAGTGGGCCAGTGAGAAGAGCACGCTCGAGACGAGCACCGCCACGACGAGCGCCCGCTTGCGCGGCATGGCCCGCTCGGCCAGGGCCGTGATCCCCGGGACCATGCCCAGGCGGAACACGAGCTCCTCGTTGACGCCGGCGCCGAGCGCCATGCACACGCGCGAGAACGTCCCGGCCTCGGCCAGCCCGGCGGCGAGCGGCGCCCAGGCCTCGATCGCCAGGCCGGGCGGGCGGATCCCCAGGCGGGCGAGGACCTGCGTGATGAAGACGCCCAGGAGCACCGCGTAGACGGTGCCCTCGACGGCCATGGGCAGGGCGATCTTGGGGTCGAAGCGGCGCTTGCGCGTGAGGACGACCACCGCGATGAGGCCGGCGACGATGAGCACGCCGTTGAACACGAGCAGCCCGTCCCACCCCCAGCGGGGCAGGATCACGATGGCGAAGAAGTCGGCGCCGTTGAGGGTCTGGCCGCGGGTGAGGAACAGGCCCGCCTGGTAGACGAGGAGCAGCGGCAGCACCAGCACGAGCGAGTTGAGCAGGTCGCGCGACTGCTCGAAGTAGCCGCGCGGCCCGCCCGAGGACTCCGCCTTCGCCGTGGTCATCGTGGGGGAGAGAGTACCCCACGCGGCGCGGGCCGGGGAGGGTGAATCGGGAGGCGCGCGCGGTAGGATCCGGGCCCATGACGCCCCTTCCGGACACGCCCGCCACCGAGACGCGGTCGGGCGCGGCGCTCGACCGCCTGGCGCCCGAGGAGCTCGCGGCGGCGTTCGCCCGC
>JAHBXY010000019.1 GCA_019636275.1 Planctomycetota bacterium
TCGCGGCAGGCGGTCACCCGGGCGCGGCAGGCCGGGCACGCGGCCAGGTGCGGGTCGTCGCCGCCGTCATCTGCGAGCGCGAGGAGCGCGTCGTCCGGCAGGTGGTCAGCCACGCGCGCCCTCCCCGGCCGGATGCTCCGCCGGCGGCTCGCCGAGCCCGAAGAGCGCGCCGCAGCGGCCGAGGAAGCCGACCTCCGCCAGCGCCCGCCGCAGGTCGACGAACGCGTTGAACTTGAGCCCGGAGACCGACGCCGCCGAGCGCCCGGTCTCGGCGCAGATGTCGCGCACCTTCTGCCCGAGCAGCGTGCGCTCGACCACCTCGCGCCGGTTCTCGTTCAGCGCGGCGACCGCCCGCGCCAGGAGGCGCAGGCACTCCGCCCGCTCGAGCTGGTCGGGCAGCGCCTCGGCCAGGGCCGCCACGTCGAAGCGCAGCCGCCCCTCCTCCTCGTCGAAGAGCGACAGCGCCCGCGCGCGGGTCCGGTCCTTCTGGTTCATGGCCACGAAGAAGGCCGTGCGCACGAGGAAGCCCTCGAGCCGCCGCCGCCCCTCGAAGGCGAAGCGGCCCGCCCGCTGGGCGGCGAAGAACTGCGTGAAGACGTCCTGGACGACCCCCTCGACGTCGCCCAGCCAGAACCAGTTGCGCCGCCGGCGCGCGTCCTCGACGCGCCGGCGCACGAAGGGCCAGAAGCGCCGGCAGAGCGCCTCCTCGGCCGCGGGGTCCCGCGCCGCCACGCGCTCGAGCAGGCTCGCCAGGGCGTCGTCATCGTCGTCCAGAACGGTCACCGGCCCGGGTCCTTCCACGCGCGACGACCCTCCGCGGGCGCGGGCGCCGCGTCAACCCCCCTGTCCCGGGCGTGCCCGCCCCGCCCCTGCTAGACTGCGCCGCGGGGGTCCCCGGGTGTCGACGAGTCGGAGTCCGATCGACAACATCCGCGTCATCGCGCAGAAGGTCGACCTGCTCATCGAGGCCATCAACGGCCAGGGGGCGCCCGGCGCGGCGGCGCCGGCCGGCGGCGGCGGGCTCGAGCGGGCGCTCCTGCCGCACCTGTCGCGGATCGCGGCCACCCTCGACCCCAACCGCCTGTTCCCCACGATCATCGACGGCGTGGTGGCCGTGACGGGCGCCGAGCGCGCGCTCCTGCTCCTCCTCGAGGAGGGGACCAAGCTGCGCTTCAAGAACGGGCACCGCATCGAGCCGCAGACCCTCGCCGGGCCGGAGTTCGAGGCCTCGCGGCGCGTGATCAAGCAGGTGCTCCAGGACGGCCGCCCCGTGTGCCTGTCGGCGGCCGAGCTCGCCCAGTACGGCCACTCCGACCTGCACGCCGTCGTCTGCGCGCCCGTGCGCACCGGCCGCCGCGCCGACGGGACCGAGCGCGTGGTCGGGGCCCTCTACGCCGACTGCTCGCTCCCCAGCCGCCCGCTCGGCGCGCCCCACCTCGAGGCCCTCGTCCAGCTCGCCGAGCACGCCGGCGTGGCCCTCGACAACGCCCAGATCGTCACCCGCGCGGCCCAGGAGCAGCAGCATCGCGCGCAGGGCGACCAGCAGGTCCTGCGCCTCAAGGACAACATCGCCAAGCTCTACGAGGTCGGTCAGTCGCTCAACTCGACGCTGATCCTCGAGGAGCTCCTGGTCAAGGTCGTCGACCACGTGGTCGAGATCTCTCGCGCCCAGCGCGGCTTCGTCATGCTCCTCGAGGGCGCGCAGAAGAACCTGGTCTACAAGGTCGGCCGCGACGCCCGGCACCGCACGATCCCCGAGTCGCAGTTCGCCTACTCCTCGACGGTGGCCAAGCGCACGATCGAGGAGAAGAAGCCCGTCGTCATGACGGAGATGGTCTCGGGCGACCTGTCCGTGTCGATGATGCAGATGGAGCTGCAGTCGATCATGTGCGTGCCGCTCAAGGAGAAGGAGGCGGTCTTCGGGCTGGTCTACGTCGACTCGAAGCAGAGCAACCACGAGTTCGAGCAGGCGGACCTCGAGATCGTCGAGAGCCTCTGCGGGCAGGCGTCGGTCGCGATCGTCAACGCCAAGCTCTACAAGGAGGCCGGCGAGCGCGAGCGCCTGGCCCACGAGCTGAACATCGCCGCCCGCCTGCAGACCGAGCTCCTGCCCAAGCAGATCCCGCCCGTGATCGGCCTCGAGATGCACGGGTTCCTCACCCCGGCGACCGAGGTCGGCGGCGACTACTACGACTTCATCCCGCACGACGGGACCGACGGGTCGGTGACGATCGCCATCGGCGACGTCAGCGGCAAGGGCGTCGGCGCCGGGATCGTCATGGCCATGGCCCGCAGCGCCCTGCGCTCGCTGATCCAGCATCAGGGCGTGCCGACGTCGACGCTGCCGATCATGCAGTCGCTCAACGTCATGCTCTGCCGGGACATCCCCAGGCAGATGTTCCTGACGCTCAACCTGCTGCTCTGGAACGCCGAGACGCGCTCGGTGCAGTACACGCCGGCCGGGCACGAGCACCTGCTCATCTTCCGCGCCCGGACGGGCGACGTGGAGAAGATCCGGGCGGGCGGCGTGGCCCTGGGCGTGCTCGAGCAGGCCAGCAAGCTCATGAAGGAGCACGCGCTGCGGCTCGAGCCCGGCGACCAGGTGCTCCTCTACACGGATGGCGTGACCGAGGCCATGGACATCCTCCACGAGCAGTTCGGCCTCGACAACCTCGTCGACCTCGTGAGGACCCACGGGCGGGCCTCCCCCCAGGCCCTGATCGAGACCGTGGTCAAGGCCGTCATGGACTTCCGCGGGGCGGCGGACCCCCACGACGACATCACCCTGGTGGCCTTCCGGGCCGTCTGAACGCCCGGCGAGGCCGGCTCGACCACGCTGGAAGCGTCGGTGGCGGTGGGTATGATCACCCCCCGCCACGGGCCCGACCGGCCCGCGAGAGGCTTCATGTAACCAGCGGTCGCCTGGCGGCGACCGCTTCGAGGTGCGCGAAATGACCCACGTCGTCGCCGAGCCCTGCATCAACTGCAAGTACACCGAGTGCGTCGCGGTCTGCCCCGTCGACTGCTTCTACGAGGGCGCCAACACGCTGCTCATCCACCCCGACGAGTGCATCGATTGCGGCGCCTGCGTGCCGGTGTGCCCGACGACGGCGATCTTCTCGGAGGACGACCTGCCCGAGAAGTGGAAGGAGTACCTGGAGATCGCCCAGAAGCACGCCAGCGAGTGGCCGAACATCTCCGAGAAGAAGGACGCGATGGCCGACGCGGACACGTGGGCCAAGACCGAGAGCAAGCGCGACAAGTTCGACCCGCGCCCGGCCTCGCGCTGAGGTGCGCTCGAGGCCGCGGACGCCGGGCGCGACGCGCCGGCCTCCGCGGCCTCGCCTCTCGCCCCGCTCGGGACGTCCGGGCGAGCGCCGCGAGGGGGCGTGAGGGGAGGACCGGTTGAGCCCAGAGCTCCTGCAGCGCGAAGAGCTCGAGGCTCGCGAGGCGCAGTGGCTGGCGCCCTGGGCCATGCCCAGCCGCGCGTCGGCCGGCCGGGCGCATCCCGAGCCCGAGCACGAGGTGCGCGGCGTCTACCAGCGCGACCGCGAGCGGATCATCCACTCGCGGGCGTTCCGCCGGCTGCAGTACAAGACGCAGGTCCTCGTGAACCACGAGGGCGACTACTACCGCACGCGGCTCACCCACACGATCGAGGTGGCGCAGATCGCGCGCTCGGTCGCCCGCACCCTGCGGCTCAACGAGGACCTCGCCGAGGCGATCGCCCTGGCCCACGACGTGGGCCACCCGCCCTTCGGCCACGCCGGCGAGCGCGCCCTGGCCGCGCTCATGGCCGAGCACGGCGGCTTCGAGCACAACGCGCAGGCGCTGCGGACGGTCGACCTGCTGGAGCGGCGCTACGCGCGCTTCCGCGGGCTGAACCTGAGCTACGAGGTCCGCGAGGGGATCTGGAAGCGCCGCGACACCGAGGCCTGCCGGGCGCTCGGCTACGCCGAGACCTTCGACCGCGCCCGCGGGCCGCTCCTCGAGGCGCAGGTGGCCGACCAGGCCGACGCGGTGGCCTACGACGCGCACGACCTCGACGACGCCCTGAAGTCGGGGCTCCTGCGCCTCGACGACGTCAAGGACCTGGGCCTGTGGCAGACCTGCCTGCCCGAGGTCGAGGCGCGCCTGGCGGCCGGCGCCGACAAGAGCGAGCGCGTCCTGCGCCAGGAGATGATCCGGGCGATCGTCGGCCTGCAGCTGCGCGACCTCGTGGCCCACACGCGCGCGCGGCTGGAGGAGCGGGGCATCCGCACGCTCGACTGCGTCCGCGCCTGCGCCGAGCCGCTCGTCGGCCTGTCGCCCGGGCTGCGCCAGCACAAGGCCGAGCTGCAGCGCTTCCTCTTCCAGCGCGTCTACCGCCACCACCGGGTCATGCGACAGATGGAGAAGGCCAAGCGCTTCCTGCAGGCGCTCCATCGCGAGTTCACCGCCAACCCGCAGCTCCTCCCGGACGAGTACCAGGAGTGGGTGCGCGCGGCGGGGCTCGAGCGGGGCGTCTGCGACTACGTGGCCGGCATGACCGACCGCTACGCCCAGCACGAGTTCACCAAGCTCTTCCAGCCGTTCGAGCCGATGTGACCACGCCCGACGCGCCGCCGACGCCGACCCCCAGCCTCGACATCCCGGTCCTCACCCTGCGGGCCGTGTTCCTGGCCTCCGCCGTGGGGCTCGGCCTCTACATCGCCAACGACTGGGACGCGCCCGAGCTGAGCTTCGTGGCCATGATCGTCGCCGGGGCCCTGGCCCTGCTCGTGGTCGCCGTCGACGCCCTGGCCGTGGCGCGCAGCTCGATCGCCACCGTCTCGGCGATCGTCTTCGGCCTCCTGGTCGGGTTCCTCGCCGCGCAGCTGTTCATCGGCATCGTCTCGCTCGTGGGCGACTACGAGGGGCCGCAGGGCAAGCGGCTCCTGCAGGCCATCCGCATGGCCGTGACGCTGATCTTCTGCTACCTGGGGCCGGTGTTCATCCTGCGCACGAAGGACGACCTGCGGTTCATCGTCCCCTACGTCGAGTTCCAGAAGCAGGACAAGGGGCCGCGGCCGCTCGTGCTCGACACGAGCGCGATCATCGACGGGCGCGTGGTCGACGTGGCCCGCGCGCGGGTGTTCGACGCGCCGTTCATCGTGCCGCGGTTCGTGGTCGAGGAGCTGCAGCGGATCGCCGACTCGGGCGACAAGAACCGGCGCGAGCGGGGGCGCCACGGGCTCGACCGGCTGAAGACCCTGCAGACGCTCGCCGAGGTGCAGCTCGTGGGCGGCGCCGGCGAGCTCGAGGTCGAGGTCGACCGGGCGCTGATCGAGGCGGCGCAGGCGCGCAACGGCAAGCTCGTCACGGTCGACTACAACCTGCAGAAGGTCGCCGACCTCGAGGGCGTGCCCGTCGTCAACATGAACGAGGTGGCCGAGGCCATGCGCTCGCAGCACCTCCCGGGCGAGCCCCTGCGGATCAAGGTCGTGCGCGCGGGCGAGGGCCAGCACCAGGGCGTGGGCTACCTGCCCGACGGGACCATGGTCGTCGTCGAGGGCGCCCGCAAGCACAAGGGCGAGGTGGTCGCGGCGGTCATCACGTCGTCGATCCAGAGCAGCGCGGGGCGCATGATCTTCGCCCGCATGACCGCCGTCGACGCGGCCGCGCCGGCGGCCGACGCCCCGCCCGCCGCCGCCGCGGCGGCCGCCGGCGAGCCAGCCGGCCGGCGGCGGCGAGGCCGGGGCCTGAGAGGAGGCGCGGTGTTCGGAGCGAGCGGCGTCGTCGTCGCGGCCGGCCTGGGCGTGCGGCTGGCGGCCGAGCTGGGCCCCGGGAGCCCGCGGAAGGCCTACGTGCGCCTCGCCGGGCGCCCGCTGGTCCTGTGGGCGACCTTCGCCCTGGCCCGGACCGAGGGCGTGGACGAGGTCGTGGTCGTCCTGCACCCCGACGACGTGGCCCTGGTCGAGGGCGGGCCGCTCGGCCGCGTCCTGCGCCAGGCCGGCGCGACCGCCTTCGTGCCCGGCGGCGCGCGCCGCCAGGACTCGGTCGAGCTGGGCGTGCAGGCCACGCGCCCGGGCAGCGACCGCTTCGTCCTCGTGCACGACGCCGCGCGCCCGCTGCTGGACCCCGACGACGCCGGGCGGGCGCTGGCGCGCGCGCGCGAGGTCGGCGCGAGCGTGCTCGCCGAGCGGGTGCGCGACACGGTCAAGCGCGTGGACGCCGACGGCCACGTGCGGGAGACGCTGCCGCGCAGCGAGCTGTGGCTGGCGCAGACGCCGCAGGTCGCGCGGCGCGACGCGCTCCTCGAGGCGCTCGCCCGCAGCAAGGCGGTCGAGGTCACCGACGAGGCCGCGGCCCTCGAGCGGCTCGGCCGCGCGGTGGTGGTCGTCGAGGCGCTCTCGCCCAACTTCAAGGTGACGACGGCGCCGGACCTCGAGCGGGCCGCCCCGGTCCTGGCCGCCCGCCAGGCCGAGGGCGGGGCCCTGCCGCCCGAGGCGCCCGACGACGACGCGCCCTCCGGGGGCGAGGACGACGACCCGATCGCGGCCCTGCGCGCGCGGCTGCGCGCGGCCGGCGCCTCGGCTGGGCTCGGCGAGGCGATGAACGAGCTGGGCGGCGCGGCCCGCGCGCTCCTCGGCCGGCTGCAGTCCGAGGTCACCGGCCCGGGCGGCCTGGGGGCCGCGCTGGCGGCCCTCGGCGCGGTGGCCGAGCCGGCGCCGTCGGCGCCCTTGCCCACGGGCCCGCGCAGCGGGATCGGCACCGACGTCCACCGCGTCGTGGCCGGCCGGCCGCTGGTCCTCGGCGGCGTGACGATCCCCTGGGACAAGGGCCTCGACGGCCACTCCGACGCCGACGCCCTGCTCCACGCCGTGATCGACGCCCTCCTCGGCGCCGCCGGCCTGGGCGACATAGGCGAGCTGTTCCCCGACACCGACCCGGCCTACGAGGGCGCCGACTCGGCCGCCCTGCTGAGCCACGCCCTCGGGCGCGTGCGCGCGCGCGGCCTGGCGCCGGCGCACGTCGACGCGATCGTCCACGCCGAGCGGCCCAAGCTCTCCCCGCACAAGCCGGCGATCCGCCGCCGGCTGGCCGCGCTCCTCGGGCTGCCCGAGGCGGCCGTGAACGTGAAGGCCAAGACCGGCGAGGGCCTGGACGCCGTCGGCGAGGGGCGCGCGATCGCCGCCACGGCGATCGTGACGCTCGTCCCCGCCCCGTCATAATGGCCGGCCACCGTCGGCTGGTGACCCGGCGCGCGACGCGCCCACGACACGCGTGGGCGCCACCCGCGTCACTCCACAGGCGAGCGCTTGAATGACCTCCCTCCTCCTCTTCGACACGCTCACCCGTCAGAAGCAGGACCTCGGCCCGCCGGGCCAGGCGCCGGTGCGCTTCTACAGCTGCGGCCCCACGGTCTACAACCGCGTCCACGTGGGGAACCTGCGCGCGTTCCTCTTCTACGACGTGCTCAAGCGGGCCCTCCTGTGGCTGGGCTACCCCGTGCGGCACGTCATGAACCTCACGGACGTCGACGACAAGACCATCAAGGGCTCCCGGGCGGAGTCCGTCAGCCTGCGCGCGTTCACCGAGCGCTACACCGAGCTGTTCCTGAAGGACATGGACGCCCTGGGGGCGCTCCGCCCCGACGTCATGCCGCGGGCGACCGACTACGTGCCGCAGATGGTCGACCTCGTGCAGCGCCTCCTCGACAAAGGTGTGGCCTACCGGAGCGACGACGGCTCGGTCTACTTCAAGATCGGCGCCTTCCCCGGCTACGGGCGGCTGTCGCATCTCGAGGCGCGCACGCTGCAGGCCGGCGCCGGCGGGCGCGTGGCGCAGGACGAGTACGAGAAGGAGGACGTACAGGACTTCGCCCTCTGGAAGGCCTGGAGCGAGGAGGACGGCGACGTCGCCTGGGACACGGCGCTCGGCAAGGGGCGGCCCGGGTGGCACCTCGAGTGCTCCGCGCTGGCGTTCGAGCACCTCGGCGAGAGCCTCGACATCCACGCCGGCGGCGTGGACCTCGTCTTCCCCCACCACGAGAACGAGATCGCCCAGAGCGAGGCGGCCTCGGGCAAGACCTTCTCGCGCCTGTGGGTCCACAACGAGCACCTGCTCGTCGGCGGGCAGAAGATGGCCAAGCGGCTGAAGAACTTCTTCACGCTGGGCGACCTCGTGCAGCTCGCGGGCGCCACGCCGCGCGAGGTGCGCTACGCGCTGATCTCGGCCCACTACCGCTCGCAGCTCAACCTCCAGGTGACCTACGAGGGCGAGGGGGAGGCGCGGCGCCCCGTGCGCTTCGACTCGCTCGAGGTCGCCCGCGGAGCGCTCCGCCGCCTCGACCAGTTCCGCAAGGACCTGCAGGCCAAGGCGACGGGCGAGGCGCCGGCCGGCGGGGCCGAGCGGCTGGCGCGGGCCAAGGACGAGTACCGCGAGGCGGTCCGCGACGACCTCAACGTCCCCCGCGCGCTGGGCGTCCTGTTCGAGCTCGTCACCGACGTGAACAAGCTCGGCGCCTGGGACGCGGCCTACGCGCGAGAGGTGCAGGCCTTCCTCGACGACGCCGACCGCGTGCTCGGGGTCCTCACGCCCGAGCCCGAGGCGCTCGCCCCGGACGAGCAGGCGCTGTTCGAGCGCTGGAAGGCCGCGCGCGAGGCCAAGGACTGGGCCGCCGCCGACGAGGCCCGCGCGGCGCTCCAGGCGAAGGGGATCCAGGTGCAGGCGCGCAAGGGTTCCGAGCCGACCTGGGCGCGGGGGTAGCCGGCCGGGCAGATGGCAGCGGGCGCCTCGAGTAGAGTCTGGCCGCTGGAGGCCCCCGTGCGACCCACCTTCGCGGCCGTGCTCCTCGCGCTCACGGCGAGCGCGACGTGGGCCCAGGAGCGGGCGCCCGAGCCGAAGCCCGGGTCCCTCTTCCGGCCCACGATCCACGCCGACGGGCAGGCCCGGCGCGCGGGGCACGCCTTCCCCGTCTCCTGGCGGGCGGGCGGCGACGAGCCGCGCCCGCTCGTGCTCACCTGCCTGCATCTCTTCGGCCCGGCCGGAGGCCTGCCGCGGCAGCTCGACGGCGCGGCGCTCGCCGGGGCCGTCGAGCGCCTGGAGCTCGCCGACGCCTTCGGCCGCGCGGCGACCGTCACGGTCCGGCGGGCCCTGGCGCTCCCGGGGAGCTTCCCGGCGGACGACGAGCGCGGGCCCGGGGGGGACCTCGCCGCCTTCGACTGCCTGCGGGTCGTCTCCACGGCGAGCGGCGCGCCGCGCGTGACCCGCTGGTGGGCGCGCGACGTGGGCCTCGTCCGTGAGCGCGTCGAGGGCGGCTCCGGCCTCGACCTGGTGCACGTGCGCCGCGGCGACGGGTAGCGGCGGGCCGGTCGGCCGACGCGACCGGCGACGATCAGCGGCCCAGCCGCGCGCGGGCCTCGTCGAGGAGCCGCTGCGTGAGCGGGTCGGCGCGGAGCTCGAGCGAGCGCTCGAGGTCGGCGATGGCGCTGGCGACGGCGCCGGCGCGCAGGCGGACCTCACCGCGCACGCGCCAGGCCGAGGCCAGCCGCGGGGAGAGCGCCAGCGCCCGCTCGCAGTCCCCGAGCGCCTGCTCGAGCCGGCCCAGCTCGAGCAGGTTCACGGCGCGGTTGACCAGGTGCATGGCGTCGTCGGGGCGGAGCCGGCTCGCGAGCCCATAGGCCTCGACGGCCGCGGCGTGCTCGCCGCGCTTGAAGCGCAGGAGGCCGAGCGTCGTCGCCGCGTCGACGTCCGTCGGCCAGCGCCGGAGCAGCTCGTCGAGGCCCGCGGCCGCGGCCTCGTCGCGGCCGAGCGCCTGCAGGGACAGGACGCGCTGCACGTGCACGTCCTTGTCGTCCGGCGCGAGGGCCAGGGCGTGGTCGAACGCGGCGAGCGCGCCCGCGTGGTCGCCCGCCTTCGCCAGGTTCACGCCGAGGTTGTGTCGGTAGACCTTGCGGCCCGGATCGAGCCGCGCGGCCTGCGCGTAGTCGGGCACGGCGTCGACGTGCTCGCCCCGGCTGTAGTGCAGGTAGCCGCGCGCGGCCCACGCCTCGCCGACGTCCGGCGCGAGGGCCAGGGCGCGCTCGCACAGCGCGAAGGCGGCCGCGTCGTCCTGGCGCAGGCGCATGGCCTCGGCCGCCAGCCGGCGCGCCTCCTCGCGCGCCGCCGCGTCGGGTGGCGAGGGCGGCGGCGTCGGGACCGCAGCCAGGGCGGCGTTCACGGTGGCGAGCGTCTCGCGGGCGTGCTCGCTCGCCGGATCGAGCGCCAGCGCCTGCGCGAGGTCCTGGGCCGCCCCGTGCAGGTCGCCCCGCTCGGCGCGCGCCAGGGCGCGCGTCACCCAGGCCGCGGCCAGCCCCGGCCCGAGCGCGACGCCCTGCTCGGCGGCCCGGAGCGCCTCGTCGCGGCGCTCGGCGCGCAGGAGCGAGATCGCGGCGTTGCACCGGTGCGCGGGCGACGCCGGCTCGAGCGCCGCCAGGCGCCGGTGGGCCTCGGCCGCGGCGACGTGCTCGCCCAGCCGGTCGCGCGCGCGCGCCAGCGCGTCGAGCCCGCGGCGGTCCTGCGGGTCCTGGCGCAGGCCGGCCTCCAGGTCGGCGACGCCCTCCGCGTCGCGCTCGAGGTCGACGAGCAGGACGCCGCGCTCGAGCAGCGCGAAGGGCAGGTCGGGCTGGAGCGTCAGGGCGCGCGTGAAGGCCGTCAGCGCCGGCGCGCGCTCGCCCGCGCCGGCGAGGTTCGCGGCGAGGTTGGCGTGGAGCATGGCGTCGCCTGGCTCGAGCTCGACCGCCCGCGCGTAGGCCGCGGCCGCCGCGCGCTTGTCCCCGCGGCGGAAGGCCACGTAGCCCCGACCGGCGTGCGCGTCGGAGGAGTCGGGCGCGAGCGCCAGCGCCTCGGCGCACAGCGCCTCGGCGGCGGCCGGGTCCGTCTCGACGAGGCGCAGGACCTCGGCCATGAGCGCCTGCACGCGCGCCTCGACCTCGTCCCGTGTCGGCGCGGTCGGGGGCGGGGTCGGGGCCGAGGGCGGCGCCGGCGCCAGCGGTGTGGCCGGCGCCGTGGCCGGGGCCGGGGTCGCGGCGACGGGGGGGCCGCCTCGACGGGCGGCGTCGGCCCGAGCGCAGCGCCAGGCCAGCCCCCACGGAGCAGGCGACGGCGCCGGCCGCGAGGCCGGCCGCGACGCCGGGCGCCGCGGCGCGGCCCGACGGACGCGCGCCGGGCGCTCGAGCGCCGGCGGGGCGAGCCGCCGGCCAGCCACGCCTCCAGCCGCTCGGCGACGTCGAGCGCGCGCTGCGGGCGGTCCTCCGGCCGCTTCGCCAGGCACGCCAGGACCAGCGCCTCGAGCGCCGGGTCGAGGCCGGGGACGTGCTCGCTCGGCGGCGGGGGCGGGACGCCGCGCACCTGCGCCAGGACGAGCGCCGTCGGGCCCTCGAAGGGGACGTGGCCGGTGAGGAGCGCGTAGAGGACCCCGCCCAGCGCGTAGACGTCGGCCCGCGCGTCGGCGCGGCGGGCGCCGCCGATCTGCTCGGGGGCCAGGTAGGCGGGCGTGCCGACGACCGACCCCGTGCGCGTCAGGTCGACCGACGCGTTGTGCTCGCGCCGGGCGAGGCCGAAGTCGAGGACCGCCGGCCGTCCGTCCTCGCGCACGAGCACGTTGTGCGGCTTGAGGTCGCGGTGGACGATCCCGCGGGCGTGCGCGGCGGCGACCGCCCGCGCGACCGCGGCCACGAGCGCCGCCGCGCGCCGCGGCTCGACCGGCTGGTCCTCGTCGACCAGCGCCGCGAGCGGTCGCCCGCGCACGAACTCCATGACCAGGTAGGGCGCGCCCGGCCCCTCGAGCACGGCCTCGTGCAGCCTCGCGACCCCCGGGTCGTCGAGGCCCGCGAGCAGCCGCGCCTCGCGCTCGAGGCGCTCGCGCGCGCTGCCCGTGACGTGCTCGAGGAGCGTCTTGACGGCCACGAGGTCGCCCCGACGCTCGTCCCAGGCGAGGAGCACCTGCCCCATGCCGCCGCGGCCGAGCTCGCGCAGGACGACGAGCGGGCCCAGCCGCCGGCGCGGGTCGCGGCGGGCCTCGTCGAGCAGGGCGCGCTCCTCGGGGGTCACGCCCGGATGATGCCGCGCCCGGGGCGCGCTCGCGAGGGCGTTACCGCCCGGCCAGCCGGGCGCGCGCCTCGTCGAGGAGGCGGCGCGCGAACCCGTCGCTCGGCCGCAGCTCGACGGCGCGCTCGAGGTCGACCACGGCCGCGGCGACTGCGCCGGCCCGCAGGCGGACCTGCCCGCGCGCGCGCAGGGCCGACGGGAGGGCCGGGGACATGACCAGCGCCCGGTCGCAGTCGGCGAGCGCCTCGTCGAGCCGGCCGACCTCGAGCAGGTTCACGGCCCGGTTGACGAGGTGCATCGGCTCCGCGGGGTTCAGCGCCCGCGCGCGCGTGAACGCCTCGACGGCGTCGGCGTGCTGACCCAGGGTGTACCGCGCCCGGCCCAGGGCCGCGAGGCAGCTTTCGTCCCCTGGCCAGCGGCGGAGCGCCTCCGTCAACGCGGCCGCGGCCTCCTCGGCGCGCCCCAGGCGCAGGAGCGCCTCCCCGCGATGGAGGTGCGCCTCCTGGTCGTCGGGGTCGAGGGCCAGCACGCGCTCGAACGCGCGCAGCGCGCGCGCGCTGTCGCCGGACCGGTCGAGGTTGATCCCGAGGTTGTAGTGGTGCAGGGGTACGTCCGGGGCCAGCCGCGCGGCCTCGGCGAAGTCGGCGGCCGCCGCGGCGTGCTCCCCGCGGCGGTAGCGGAGGAAGCCGCGCGCGGCCCACACGTCGGCGAGGTCGGGGGCGATCTCGAAGGCGCGCGCGAGGAGCGCGTCGGCCTGGGGGTCCTGGGCGCCGAGGCCCTTGACGCGGGCCGCCAGCCGGCGCGCGCCTCGGCGCGCGCCGCCCTCCGCGCCCGAGACCACCGCTGGCGCGGGCGCGGCGCCGCCGGGCCGCCCGCACGGCCGCGAGCGCCCCTCGCCAGCTCTGCAGTGGTCCAGCGCCAGCGCCTGCTCCAGGTCCTCGGCGGCGCCGCGCAGGCTCCCGAGCTCCCGGCGCGCGGCGGCTCGCGCCCGCCAGGCCTCCGAGCGCCCGGGGGCGAGGGCGACCCCCTCCTCGGCGGCGCGCAGCGCCTCGGCCGCGCGCCCGGCGCGCACGAGGTTGAAGGCGGCGTTGATGCGTGGGAGCCCGTCGTCGGGGGAGAGCGCCGCCGCGCGCTGGTAGGCCTCGGCCGCCGCGGCGTAGGCCCCGAGCCGGTAGCGGGCGTAGCCGAGCCGCGAGTGAGGCGTCGGATCGCGGGGCGCGAGCCGCGCCGCCTCCTCGAGGTCGGGGACCGCCTCGGTCGGGCGGTCGAGGTCCACGAGGACCGCGGCGCGCTCGAGCCGCGCCGTGAGGATCCGCGGGTCGAGCTCGACCCCGCGCGTGAGGGCGGCGAGCCCCGCCTCGCGCTCGCCGAGGCGCACGAGGTTGATGCCCAGGTTGGCGTGGAGCGGCCCTTCGTCGGGCGAGAGCTCGACTGCCCGCGCGTAGTCGGCGGCGGCGCCGGCGTGGTCGCCGAGACGGAAGCGGACGTAGCCCCGGTTGGCGAGGGCGTCGACCGTGTCGGGCGCCAGCGCCAGCGCGCGCGTGCAGAGCGCCTCCGCGTCGGCCGGGTGCTCGTCCGAGAGCAGGCGCGCGTGCCGCAGGAGCCGCGCCACCTGCTCGGCGACGTCCTCGGCCGGCGCCGTCGGGGCGTCGACCGCCGGGTCGACGATGACCGGGTCGACGATGACCGGGTCGACGATGACCGGGTCGACGACCGCCGGGGCACGGACCGCCGGGTCGACGGGCCGGCGCAGGGCGAGCGCGGCCGCCGCTAGGACGACGACGGTGGCCGCGGCGCCGAGGGCGACGATCCAGGCGCGTCGCCGCGGCGGCGGGCCCGAGGCGCCGCCCAGCCAGGCCTCGAGCGCGCGGGCCACCTCATCGGCGTCCTGGGGCCGGTCCTCGGGGCGCTTGGCCAGGCAGGCGAGCACGAGGCGCTCGAGCGCGGGGTCGAGGCCCGGCGCGTGCTCGCTCGGCGGCGGCGGCGGGGCCGACAGCACGCGCGCGAGGACCACCGCCGCCGGGCCGTCGAACGGGACCCGGCCGGTGAGCAGGGCGTAGAGCACCCCGCCGAGCGCGTAGACGTCGGCGCGCGCGTCGGCCTCGCGCGCGCGCCCGATCTGCTCCGGCGCCAGGTAGGCCAGCGTGCCCACGACGCTGCCCGTGCGCGTCAGGTCGACCGTCGCCCCCGCGGCGCGGCGCGCCAGGCCGAAGTCGAGGACGACCGGCCGACCGTCCTCGCGCAGCAGCACGTTCTGCGGCTTGAGGTCGCGGTGCACCAACTCGCGGGCGTGCGCGGCGGCGACCGCCCGCGCGACCTCGGCCACGAGCGCCGCCGCCCGCCGGGGCTCGACCGGCCGGTCCTCGTCGACGAGGTCCTCGAGCGGCCGCCCGCGCACGAACTCCATGACCAGGTAGGGCGCGCCCGGGCCCTCGAGCACGGCCTCGTGCAGGCGCGCGATCCCCGGGTGGTCGAGGCCCGCGAGCAGCCGCGCCTCGCGCTCGAGGCGCTCGCGCGCGCTGCCCTTGACATGCTCGAGGAGCGTCTTGACGGCCACGAGGTCGCCTCGCCGCTCGTCCCAGGCGAGCAGCACCTGCCCCATGCCGCCGCGGCCGAGCTCGCGCAGGACGACGAGCGGGCCCAGGCGGCGCCGCGGGTCGCGGCGGGCCTCGTCGAGCAGGGCGCGCTCCTCGGGGGTCAGCGCGCGCTCCGTCATCGGCTCCGCTCACCGAGGGCCTGGAGCACCGGCGCCCACCGGTCGGTCTCGAGGTCGCCGGCCGCCCGCGCGGCGTCGAGGAGCGCGCGCGCGGCCGCGGCGTCTCCGCGGCGCAGGTGGACGCGCGCCAGCAGCAGCCGCGCGTCGTTCCCCCGGCGGACCGCCGTGCGGCGGCCGCGGCGGTCCTGGCCGGGGCGCCGGGCGACCTCGGCCAGCACCTCGTCGGCGGCGGCGGCGGCGACGTCGAGGCGCTCCAGCGCGACGGCCAGCTCCGCCCGCCGCAGGTGCAGGACGTAAGGGAACGCCAGCTCCGTCGGCCCCTCCAGGGCGCGCAGCCGCTCGAGGCTCGCCGACGCGAGCGTCAGCCCCTCCTCGGCGCGCCCCCGGCGCTCGAGGAGGACGGACAGGCCGACGAACGGGCTCTCGAGGTAGCGGAGCACGTTGTCGACGTCGAAGCGGGCGTCGGCCGCGCCGAGGCTTCCGGCGCGGAAGTCGTCGCGCGCCTCGCCCCGGGCGGCGAGGGTGACGATCCGCCAGCCGACCTCGACCTGCGCCCGGAGCGACGCCTCGAGCGCCGCCTCGAGCTCCTCGCGCCAGGCCGCGTCCACCCCCGGCCAGGCGAGGAGCAGCTCGATGCACCGGTCCTCGAGGTGCAGGAGCTTGGCCGCGCGCGTCGGGTCCTTCTCCTCGCCGTCGCGCGCGCGGAAGGCCTGCACGAGCTCGAGGCCCGCCCGGGCCTGCGCGACGGCCGCCTCTCGCTCGTCGGCCGGCCGACGGAGCGCGAGCCCCACCGTGAGCGCCCCGACCCACGCGCGGGCGTGCGGCGCCCAGTAGGACGTCAGCGGCACCTCGAGCGGCTGCGGCGCCCCCAACCCCTGCAAGCGCTCGCGCTCCTCGAGCCCGAGGGAGGGGCCCAGCGCCTGCGCGAACGTGGCCCGGACCCTGGTCAGCTCGGGAGCGCCCAGCTCCGGCCAGTGCGCGCGCGCGCGCCCCTCCGCGTCGTCGCCGCCCCGGGGCTCCCGCGTCGCCCGGAGGAGCTCCGCCCACATGAGGTAGGCGTCGCCCGTCCGGTGCTCGCGCGCGAAGGTCTCGAGGACCTGCTCGTCGAGGGCCCGCCGGAAGCGGTCGATGAACGCCAGGTTGTCCGTCGGCAGGCGGTGGAGCCCCGGCAGGGCCATGACGAGCGCCATGGGCGGGATCTTCTCCTGGGCGAGCGCCGGCCGCATGGCGTGCACGACGGCGTCGACGGTGTCGCGCCGGAACTGCTCGTCGCCCCAGTCGCCGAGGAGCTCGAGCCCGGCCTGCAGGACGTCGCCGAACCCCACCGACGCCGGCTCCGAGTCGGCCTCGTAGGAGCGCCGCCCCGCGAGCGTCGCCAGCTCGCGCGTGAGCGCGACGAGCCGCCCCTCGCGCAGGCGCGCCCGCGGCTCGGCGCGCGCGAGCGGCGTGATCGCGCCGCGGAGCGCCTCGGCCAGCGCGGCGTAGGGCTCGTGCCGCTTCAGGCGCGGGTCGCCGTCGGGCGGGAAGCGCTCCACGAGCCGGGCGGCCGCGGCCGCGAGGGCCGCGGGCTTCCGCCGGCGCAGGGCCCCGAGCGCGAACGGCCGCGCGCGCGCGTCCACCTGCGACAGGGCCGGCAGCCCGGGGTCCGTCAGGTCGTGCCACGGGGCGCGCGGGCCGCGGCGGCCGTCGGTGAGGGCCTCGAGCTCCGCCAGGCCGGCCGCCATGCCTCGTCGACGCGCTGCTCGGCGCGCTCGCGAGCGCGGCGCGCGCGCCTCGTCCGCGGGCCTCGCCACCGGCCGCCCGCCGCCGCGGCCCGGTCGAGGAGCGCGCGGACCTGCTCGAGCGGCGGCGCCTCCGGGGCGTCCGCGGCGCCGAGGTCGCGCCGCCCCCAGCGGGCCTGCCCCAGCGCGGCCAGGAGGTGCTCCTCGGGCGAGGCGGCGTCGGTCGGGCCGTCGAGGCGGGGGAGCCACGACGGGTCGGCCCCCTCCGCGGCGAGGCGCAGGCGGCGGAGCAGCGCCTCGAGCGCCCGCCGGCCCGGCTCGTCCGCGTGGAGGGCGCGGCCCAGCGGGCCGTCGCCGGGCCCGAGGGCGGCCAGCGCGGTCAGGCGCGCCAGCTCGACCTGCGCCTCCTCGCGCCCGTCCACCGCGGGCGACAGGCCGACCAGCAGGCGGCGGAGGTCGGCCACGGGCTCGCCGGGGGCGAGCGGGTCGTCACCGGCCACGGCGGCGGGGAGCCGCGTCAGGGCCTCGGCGAGGAGCCGCTCCGGGGTGTCCGTGAGCGCGGCCACCAGCGCGACCGCGACGCCGACCGTCAGGCCGAGCGCGAGGAGCCACGGCGACGCCAGGACGAGGCGCGCGCGCACGTCGCCCCGCCGCCGCCGCCACACCAGCTCCTCGCGCCAGGTCGGCGCGCGCGCCGTGATCGGCTCGCCGCGGCGCAGGCGCGCCAGGTCGTCGGCGAGGTCGGCGGCGGTCGCGTAGCGCAGGGCCCGGTCCTTGGCCATGGCCCTGCGGATGATCACGTCGAGGTCCGCCGGGGCGTCAGGCCGGGCGGCCGCGAGCGGGGCGGGCATGTCCATGAAGACCTGCTTCAGGACCTCGACCTGCCCGCCCTGGAAGGGCGCGCGCCCGGCGACCAGCTCGTAGAGGATCGCGCCCAGGGCGTAGACGTCGGCGCGCGCGTCGACCGCCGCCCGGTCGCCGTCGGCCTGCTCGGGCGGCATGTAGGCGGGCGTGCCCATGACCTGCCCCGTGCGCGTCAGCCGCTCCGCGTCGCGGTCGAGCGCCAGGCCGAAGTCGGTCACCAGCGGCGCGTCGTCGGCCGCGCGCAGGAGGACGTTGGCCGGCTTGAGGTCGCGGTGCAGGATGCCCTTCACGTGGCAGTGGTGCACGGCGCGGGCGACGGCCTCGGCGTAGCGCAGGGCGCGGTCCACCGGCAGCGGGCCCTCGGCCTTCACGATCGCGTGCAGGTCGCGCCCCTCGACGAGGTCCATGACCACGTAGGGCAACCCTTCGTGGGCGCCGAGGTCGCGCACGCGCACGACCCCGGCGTGCGCGTCGACGCGCGCGACCGCCTCGGCCTCGCGGCGGAAGCGCGCGAGGATCGCGCCGTCGGGGTCGGCGCCGGGGAGGAGCAGCTTGAGGGCCACGTCCGCGCCGGTGCGCGGGTCGCGGGCGCGGAACACCGCCCCCATGCCGCCCTTGCCCAGGAGCGCCGTGAGCTCGTAGGGGCCGACCCGCTCGCCCGGCCGCGGGAGCGTGCCCGGCCGGCGCGCGCGGTCGCTCGCGCTCGCGCTCGCCAGCGGCGGCCCGACGGTGGGGGCGTCGTCGGGCGCGGCGCCGCCGGGCGGCGGGTGGTAGAGGGTCGGCGCGCCCTCGTCGGCCGGCGCGCCGGGGAGGGCCGGGGCGAGCGGCAGGGTGGGGTCGTCCGACGGCGGCGGCGCGGCCGGTGGCAGGCGCCGCAGCCGCGCCGCGAGCTGCGCGGCCTGCGCCGGGGCGAGCAGGCCGCGGGCGACGAGCTCGTCGGCGAGCGAGCGGCCAGGCGCGCGCTGCAGGTAGGCCTGGCGGACGGCCTCCTGCGGCACGAGCCCCTGCTGCGCGGCCAGGCGCCCGAAGGCGACGTCCCACGGGTCGGCCACCGGCGGCGCCCCCTCCAGGGACCATATCCCTTCTTGGCAGCCCCCGGCCACCTCCGTAGACTGCCCCGGCCCGAGGGAGACCCCTCGGCGCCCGGAGGCGGGACAGCACATGGTCGCCACGCAAGAGCCCGTCCTCGAGCTGCCCCGCGGCGGGGTCGTCGTCACGACCTCGGCCGGCCCGATCCAGTTCGGCTGCCCGCCCGAGACGATCAAGGACCACATGGCGCTCGGGCTCACCGTGCCCACGCACTACGTCGTCCCGCGCGAGCGCTTCGACCGCTCGCGCGGGGTCAACGTGAGCGAGGTCGAGTTCCCGGCGTACTTCAACTTCTTCGTGCTCAAGCGCACGGTGAACCTGATCACGGACGAGGACGGCGAGGCGCGCCTGCGCCGGATCCTCACCGAGACCCTCTTCGGCCCCCAGGGGCGCTACGCGGGCGACGCCGAGTTCGACGCGTCGATCGCCCCGGCCGCGCGCCCCGACCACGCGACCGAGTGCGGCCAGTTCCGCAAGAACCCCTTCAAGCCGACCGAGCGCCTCGAGGTCGACACGCTCATCAGCTTCACCCGCTTCGACGCCGCCGGCGTGGCCCGCGTGGGCGACGACGTGACGATCGAGCGGCTGCCCGGCGACCAGGGCTACGTGGTGAAGGACGGCGGCGCCGAGCGCGCGCGCGTGCCCGCGCGCGTGCGCCTGCCCGAGAAGGAGCGCCCCTCGACCGAGGCGCCGGGCGCCTTCCACCCGCCCGCCTTCGGCGTGACGGTGCTCGGCTCCAGCCACGGCTTCGACCCCAAGGGCAAGACGACCGGGTTCATCGTGTGGATCAACCACCGCGGCCTGCTCGTCGACCCGCCCATGGGCTCGACCGACCTCTTGGCGCAGAGCGGGATCGCGCCCAAGCTCATCGACGGCGTGATCCTCACCCACTGCCACGCCGACCACGACAGCGGCACCTTCCAGAAGATCCTCGAGGAGGGGCGCGTCGTCCTCTACACGTCGCCCACGATCCTGGGCTCGTTCCTGCGCAAGTACGCCGCGCTCTCCGGCCTCGACGAGGACTTCCTGCGCCGCCTGTTCATCTACCGGCCGGTGAAGATCGGCTCGAGCGTGCGCGTGCACGGCGGCGAGCTGCGCTTCTTCTACACGCTGCACTCGATCCCGACCGTCGGCTTCGAGGCCTACTACGGCGGCAAGAGCCTGGTGTTCTCGGCCGACACGCTCTACGACCCGGCCCGGATCGAGGACATGGTGAAGGCGGGCACGCTCACGCGCGAGCGCGCGGACGCCCTGATCCGCTTCCCGTGGCACCACACGGTCGTCCTGCACGAGGCGGGCGTGCCGCCGCTCCACACGCCGGTGCCCGTGCTCGCGGCCCTGCCGCCCGACGTGAAGAAGCGGCTCTACCTGCTGCACATCGCCCAGAAGGACCTCCCGGCCGACCAGGGGCTCAAGGTGGCCCCGGCCGGGGTCGAGAACACGCTGCGCATCCCGGTCGACCCGCCGCGCCACGCCGAGGCGATCGCGCTCCTCGACGTGTTCGTGGGCCTCGACCTGTTCCGCGGCTTCTCGCTGGCGCGCGCGCGCGAGCTCCTGCAGGTGGCGCGCACGCGCGAGTACCCGGCCGGGCAGCGGATCATCGCGCAGGACAGCCCGGGCGACGCCTTCTACGTGATCGTCTCGGGCGTGGCCTCGGTCAAGCGCGACGGCGCCGAGCTCAAGCGCTACCAGGCGGGCGACTTCTTCGGCGAGACGGCACTGATCCTCGGTCAGCCGCGCAACGCCGACGTCTTCGCCCACACCGACTGCGTGCTGGCGGAGATCGAGCGCTACGACTTCCTCTACCTGCTGCGCGGGACGGACATCGCCGAGCGCCTTGTGCGGCTGGCCAACATGCGCGAGGAGCGCTCCTGGGAGCTGTTCGCGCGCAACTCGGCCCTGCAGGAGCTCACGTCGGCGCAGAAGACGCAGCTCCAGTCGTTCCTCGAGGTCGTCGAGCTGAAGCCCGGCGACGCGCTCTGGACGGCCGGCGCGCCGGCCGAGGCGGCCTTCCTCGTCGACCAGGGCCGGGTGGCCGTCGACGGCTACGGCGGGGTCGCGCTCGAGCCGTTCGGCCCGGGCGCCTTCCTGGGCGAGGTCGACGCGCTCGTCGAGGGGCGCGCCTGCGCCGGCTCGGCCCGCGCCGTCGAGGCGGGGCGGGCCTTCCGCATCAAGCGGTCCGACCTCGTCCGCTGGTTCGAGGAGAACCCCGGCGTGCGCCTGGCCTTCCTCGGCACGAAGGCCGTCGAGTGATCGCGCCTACGACGAGCGATGCCGGGCGCTGCCGTTCGTCGGGGTGTCGCGCTGCGCGCGACACCCCGACCGCTCGGGCTCCCTCGGCGGCCGACGCTCACGCCCGGTGAAGCGCGGGCCGACGCTCACGGGACCCGGCCCATCGTCGTCCTCGTCGTCGACCACGATCGCGCCCGGCGACGCGCGGGTCGACGCTCACGGGACCCGGCCCGTCGTCGGCCGGATCGCGCCCGGCGGAGCGTGGACCGATGCTCACCGGACCCGATGCGTCGACGGCCTCGTCGTCGACGACGCTCCGCCCCTGGCGATGCGCGGCCGGAGCTCACGGGATCCTCGACGACGACGAGCGCAGGCGCCCCATCACGGCGCGACCTCGCCCACCACGAACACCATGCTCGACAGGTCCAGCCACGAGCGCCGGCGCGCCCCGTAGCGCGCCACGAGCGCGCGGGCCTCCACGAGCTCGACCAGCGTCAGGCCGTGCTCGCGCAGGAGCGGGGCGAGCCGCTCCTGCGGCGGGCCCCACACGAGCGGCTCGTGGTAGAGGAGGCGGAACGCCAGCGAGGGAAGGTCGCGGCGGGCGAGGCGGGCCAGCCCGCCCGCGGGCGGGCACCAGGCGTCGAAGGCCAGGAGGCTCCCGGGCGCCGAGAGGCCGCGCACCAGGTCGAGCGTGGCCCGCACCGCGGGCTCGTCGAGGTACATCGACACCCCCTCCCACACCCACACGGTCGACGCGCCGACCTCGAGGCCGGCCGCGCGCAGCCGCTCCTCGATCGAGTCGCGCTCGAAGTCGACCTGCACCGGGACGACCCTGGCCCGCGGCGCGTCGCCGTAGGCGGTCGCCGCCAGCGCGGCCTTGCGGCGCGCGGTCGCGGGGTGGTCGACCTCGAACAGCGTCCGGCCGCGCAGGGCCGGCTCGAGGCGCACGGCCCGCGAGTCGTAGCCCGCCCCCAGGAGCACCACCTGCGTGGCCCGCGGCGTGGCGGCGATCAGCTCGTCGATCGCCCGGTGCCGCGCCAGCACGAAGGTCATCGTCCCCTGGAGGGCGCGGTCGACCTGCCGCGCCAGCGCCGCGCGCGCCCGCGCCGGGAGCCGGTCGGCCAGGTCGAGGAGCGACGCCCGCCACGGGCCGACGAACGCGCGCGCCCAGGGGTCGGAGACGAGGCGCTCCTCCACGGGCAGCAGCGCCTCCAGCGCCCGCCAGGCGCACACCAGCTCGGCCGTGTCGCTCGGGCGGTCGGGTCGCATGGCTCGCCTCCTCGCGAGCGGTATAGCACCCGTCGAGCGGCTGCGCGCCGTCGGTCGGCCCGGTAGACTCGGCGGCCATGCCGCGCGTCCAGTTCACCAGGCACCTCGCGCGCTACTTCCCGGCGCTCCGCGACGGGGAGTTCGACGGGGCGACCCTGGCCGAGGTCGTGGCCGCGATCGACCGGGCGCACCCGGGCCTCGGCGGCTACGTGCTCGACGACCGCGGCGCGGTGCGCAAGCACGTCAACGTGTTCATAGGCGACGACCTCCTGCGCGACCGCGAGCGGCTCGACGAGCCGCTGCCGCCCGGGGTGACCGTCTCCATCTTCCAGGCGCTCTCGGGGGGGTAGACCGATGTCCGCGACGCTCGTCCTCGGCACGAAGAAGGGGCTCCTCGTCCTCGAGCGAGGGGCCAGCGGCTGGCGCTCGCGGGCGCTCCAGCACGGCGGGATCCACGTCTCGCTCGCCCTGCACGACGCGCGCACGGGCACCCTCTGGGCGGCCCTCGACCATGGCCACTGGGGCGTGAAGCTCTCGCGCAGCAAGGACGGCGGCGAGACCTGGACCGAGGTCGCCCCGCCGCGCTACCCCGAGGGGACGATCACGCCCTGCACGCAGAAGCCGGCCGCCCTGCGCTACGTCTACGCCTTCCAGCCCGGGCGGCCCGAGGAGCCGGGCCGGCTCTACGTGGGCACCGTCCCTGGCGGCCTGTTCGTGAGCGACGACGACGGCGCCAGCTTCACCCTCGACCGGGCGCTGTTCGACCACCCGACCCGCGGCGAGTGGGGGCAGGGCGGCAAGGACTTCGACGAGCCGGGGCTGCACTCGGTCGTCGTCGACCCGCGCGACGGGCGCAAGGTCCTCGTCGGGATCAGCTCGGCCGGCGTCATGCGCACGACGGACGGCGGCGAGACCTGGGCGCCGAGCAACCGCGGCCTGAAGAACTCCTACCTGCCCGACCCCGACGCCGCGGTCGGCCACGACCCGCACCTCGTCATGGCCTGCGCCGCGGAGCCGGACGTCGTGTGGCAGCAGAACCACTGCGGCGTGTTCCGCTCGACCGACGGCGGCGCGACCTGGACCGACATCGGGCAGGCCAAGGGCCCCGTCGGCTTCGGCTTCCCGATCGCCGCCGACGCGCGCGACCCGGCGCGCGCCTGGGTCGTCCCGGCGACCTCCGACGAGCGGCGCTACGCCGTCGGCGGCGCGCTGTGCGTGGCGCGGACCGACGACGGCGGCGCGAGCTGGAGCGTGCTGCGCGACGGGCTGCCGCAGGAGGACTGCTACGACGTGACCTACCGCCACGCGCTCGACGCGCGCGGCGACACGGTCGCCTTCGGCACGACGACGGGCAACCTCTACGTGAGCGAGGACCGCGGCGAGCGCTGGCGCTGCCTGGGCTCGAACTTCCCGCCGATCACCTCGGTGCGCTTCGCGTGATCAGCGCCGCGCGCCGGAGCCCGCGCGCCCGCCCGCGGCGGCCGGGGCGCGGCGCAGCCGGTTCGCGTCGGCGTTGGTCAGCCGCCGCACCTTGAACCCCTGCGCCTGGAGCAGCGCGACCACGCCCTCGTCGCCGTGGTAGTGCGCCGTGCCCACGGCGTAGAAGGTCGACCGGCCCGGCGCCTCGCGCAGCCGCGCCGTGATCCGCTCGGCCATGCGGTGGTTGCGGTCGACGATGAGCGCCTTGCGCATGCGGTCGACCAGCGCCTGGTCGTCGCCCGCGTTCGTGACCTCGATCGCGCGCACCAGCGCGTCGAGGTCGCCCGCGAGGTACTTGCTCACGAGCTCCTCCAGCGGCCGCTTGCGCGCCGCCCGGTCGCTCGGCGCCTCGACCGCGTCGAGGGCCGCGGCCAGCATGCGCGCCTGCTCCTCGTCGGTGAGCTGGTCGAAGCAGCCGAGCTGCTCCTCGATCGTCTCCAGGCCGCCGACCTCCTTGCCCTGCGCCCTGGCGCGGTCGAAGAGCCCCTGGTCGAGCGCCTTGGCGCCGCCCTCCTGCGCCCCGGCCTCGAGCATCTGCAGCTGCAGGCTCGTGCACCACACCTTGATCCGCTCGAAGGCCGCCGCGCCGCCCAGCCCCTTGCGCCGGGCGTAGGCGTCGAGGCGCTCGACGAGCTCGGGCGCCACCCGCGTGCTCAGCCCCTGGCCCGCGGGGAGCATGACGTGGCGGGCCATGGCCATCTGCAGGCCCTGGTCCATGGGGACCTCGGTGAGCAGGGCGTCCGACAGGTCGATCGCCTTGTTCACGACGTTCGGCAGCGCGGTCACGCGCGGGTCGGCCACGTGGATCGTCCCGTAGAGGAACGAGGGCGCCTCGCCCTCGATCAGCCACAGGAACGGCTTGTCGGTCGGGCGGGCGGCGCGCCGCTCCTGCGCGTCGCTCAGCCCGGCGAAGCCGAGCACGAGCGCGGTGAGGCCGATCGCGAGATGGCGGATGAGCTTCATCGTGTTCATCGACGACGTCCTCCGGGCAGGGCCCTGGTTGGGCCGTCCCCAGACACACCGCGGGCCAGACCGGAACTCCTGCGCGCGCAGGGCCCGCCACCCACCGCCTGCTTACGCTCGTTGACACCCGAACACGGGAAGCGGGAAGCTCCCGGCGCTCGCGCTTGCCTGCCGCCGGGCGGCCCAGGAAGGTGAGGCGTCCCCCCCAACAGCCATTCCCTCCCGAGCGCGCGCCCCCATGACGAGCCCGACCGCCGAGAGCCCGATCCCCGTCCTCGACCTGCACGACCTCGCCCGCCCCGCCGAGCGCATCCGCTTCGTCGACGCGCTCGGCCGCGCGCTCACCGAGGTCGGCTTCTTCGGCCTGCGCGGGCACGGTATCCGCGACGAGGACGTCGCCGCCGTCTACGACGTGGCCCTGGCGTTCTTCCTCCTGCCCGACGAGGTGAAGGTCCGCCACGAGCGGCCGGCGCTCCTCGGCCAGCGCGGCTACACGCGCTTCGGGCGCGAGCACGCGCGCGATCACGCGGCGCCCGACCTCAAGGAGTACTTCAGCGTGGGCCCCGGCGAAGGCCCCTACCCGCCGAACGTGTGGCCCGACGAGGCGCCCGCCCTGCGGGCCGTGGCGCCGGCGCTGTTCCGCCGCCTCGAGGGCGTCGCCGCGCAGGTGCTCGAGGCCGCCGCGGTCTACCTGGGCGAGCCGCCCCGGCGCTTCGCCGACCTGATCGACGGCGGCGACAGCCTCCTCAGGATCATCCACTACCCGCCGGTGCCGGCCGACGCCGACCCGCAGAGCGTGCGGGCGGCGGCGCACGAGGACATCAACTTCATCACGCTCCTGGCCGGCGCCACGGACGACGGGCTCGAGGTGCTCACGAACGACCGCGGCTGGCAAGCGGTGCCGGCCGCCCCGGGGCAGCTCGTCGTGAACGTCGGCGACATGCTGCAGCACCTCACCAACGGCGCCCTGCGCAGCACGACCCACCGGGTCGTGAACCCGGGCGACTCGCGGGCCCGCCGCTTCTCCATGCCCTTCTTCGTCCACCCCCGCTCGGACGTCGACCTGACCCCGCTGCCCTCCTGCGTCGCGCGCCAGGGCGGCGCGCGCTTCGGCCCGCTCGACGCCGGGACCTTCCTGCGCGCGCGCCTGGAGGAGATCGGCCTGCGGGGCTGAGCCGCCACCCAGGGCTTTCCCCCACCCCGGGGGCTGATCACGACCCGCGCCCCGTGGCGCTCGCGGCACGCTCGCGCGCCCGGTGAGGTTGACGGGCCAGGCAGCGGGCCCACCCGAGGGGGCACCTCGATTGCGTCACTCACATCGGGGGGACGCGCCGGGCCGAGGTGGTGACATGCGGGTGGGAGTCGTAGGGACCGGCTTCGTCGCGCGCGGGCTGATCCGCGCGCTGGCGGCCGCCGGGGACGAGTTCACCGTGACGCGGGTCCTGACTCGCCGGGACCCCCGGGGGGTCAGCGGTGTCCCGCGCGACCTCCTCACCCGCTCGACCGCCGACCTCGTCGAACACGCCGACGTGCTGTTCGAGGCCAGCGGCGACGCCGTGCACGGGACCGACGTCCTGCTCGAGGCGTTCGCCGCGGGGCGACCCGTCGTCACCATGGACTCGGAGCTCCAGGTGACCACGGGCTCGTGGTTCGCCGCCCGCGGTGTCCTGACCGAGGCCGACGGCGACCAGCCGGGCTGCCTGGCGCGCCTGGCCGACGAGGCGGTCGGCATGGGCTTCCGCCCGCTCGCCTACCTCAACCTCAAGGGCTTCCTCGACCCCGACCCCACCCCCGAGTCGATGGCCCACTGGAGCGAGCGGCAGGACCTGCGCCTCGAGCAGACGGTCTCGTTCACGGACGGCTCCAAGCTGCAGGCCGAGCAGGTCCTCGTCGCCAACGGCCTCGGCGCCTCGATCGCGCGCGAAGGCCTCCTCGGGCCCACGGTCGAGTCGCCGGCCGACGCCGGCGCCCTCGTCGAGGCGGCGCGCCGCCTGGGCCAGCCGCTGAGCGACTACCTGCTCTGGAGAGGCGGCCCGCCCGGGGTCCTGCTCCTGGCCGACCACCCCGAGGCCGCGGCGCTGCCCGGCTACCTGCCCTTCTCGCGCCTGTTCGTCGGTGACGACCGCCCCTGCTTCAGCCTCGTGCGCCCGCACCACCTGATCCACCTCGAGGCGGTCCGCACCCTGCGCGACGTGCGCGACGGCCGCCCGCCGCTGCTCAACAACGGGCCGCGCCCACGCTACGGCCTGGCCGCCGTGACCAAGCGGCCGCTCGCCGCCGGCGCCGAGATCGAGCGCGGCGTGGGGAGCTTCGACGTGCGCGGCACGGCGGTGCGCCTGGCGGACCGGCCGGACCACGTCCCGGCCACGCTCCTGGCCGGCGCGCGCGTGCGCGCCGACCTGCCGCGCGGCCACGTCGTGCGCTTCGAGGACGTCGAGCTGCGGCCCTGCGCCGCCCTCGAGCTCTACCGCGAGGTCCTCGCCCTCGCGCTGCGTCCGGCCGAGCCGGTCGTCCGTCCGGCGACCGACGAGGCGCGCGCCGCATGAGCGAGCCCGACCTGGTCGTCGCCTGCGTCTCGAGCCACACCGGCCCCGAGTGGCGCTGGATCGACGCGCGCCTGCGCGCCGAGGGGATCGACTGCCGCTTCCACTACCTCAAGCCCACCGGCGACGGCGCGCCGCACGGGCGCGAGGCCTGCCGCCAGGCGATCGCCCTGGCCCGCGACACGGGCGGCGTCCTCGTCACCCACGGCGTGCCGGCGGCGCTCGCCTGCGCCACCCTGCAGCGCCTCTCCCGCGCGCGCGCGCGCCACGTGGCCTGGTCGTGGCACCACCCGACCACGCCGCGCCGCCGCGACCGCTGGCACGCGCGCCTGGTGGTCGGCGCCGTCGACGCGTTCGTCGTCCACAGCCGCCTCGAGGCGGAGTGGCAGCACGGCCTGCTCGGCATCCCGCCGCGCAAGCTCGAGGTCGTCCCCTGGCCCTACGAGGAGGGCGACGCCCTGAGCCTGGCCGCCCCGCCGCCGGCGCCTGCCGAGTACGCCTGCATGATCGGCGCCAGCGACCGCGACCTCCCCACGCTGTTCGCCGCCATGGAGCGCCTCCCCGACGTGCCGCTCGTGATCGCGGTCCGCCCCGAGAACCTCGAGGGCCTGCGCCCGCCCCCCAACGTGCAGGTGCACCTGCGCCTCCCCAAGCCGCAGGCCTGGTCGCTGGTCGCCGGCTGCAAGGTGTTCGTCCTGCCGCTCGGGAGCCGCTCCGCCCGCACGGGCCACAGCTGCCTGGTGCAGGCCATGGCCTTCGGCCGCCCCGTCGTGACCACGGACAGCCTCGGCCTGTGGGAGTACGTGCGCCCCGGCGAGACGGCCCTCGTCGTGCCCCCGGGCGACCCCGACCGGCTGGCCGAGGCCCTGCGCACCCTGTGGACCGACGCCGCCTGGGCCGCGGCGATCGGCGACGCCGGCCGCGAGCTGGCCGAGAGCGCCCTCTCGGAGCGGCAGGTGGCGCGCGGCGCCGCCGACCTGCTCCGGCGCCTCGCCGGCCGACCCACGCGCCGGCGGCCGCCGCCCCTCCTGGCGCCGACGGCGGTCACCAGCGCCTCTTAGCCCGGGGTAGCGAGCGGTCACACCGACGGGCCGCCGTCACACGGCGGAGACGCCTCGCCCGACGACCGCCTCGGCGCCGCAACGGCTTGCGCGCGGCGCGCGGGTTGCGAGCTCCTCGCGCGACGAGGAGGAGCCATGAAGGCATCCTGGGTGGGTGGAGTGATCGTGGCGCTCGGCCTGGTGGGGTGCGAGCCGGACCGCAGCAGGTTCGTGGTCGAGCTGCAGCCGGACGGCTCGGGAAGCTTCCGGATGGCCCGCGAGCGCGGCGCCATCGGCGCCGACGACGCGCTGAAGCCGGCGGCCCTGCGCGCCCTGGCCGAGATCGGCGGCGTGACCGCCTGGACCGACATCGTGGCCGACCGCTCGGAGGGCGGGGCGCTCGTCGTCGAGGCGCGCGGCTGGTTCGAGGCGCTCGGCGACGTGGGCCTGCCCGGCGGGCACGCGCTCGAGGCGTCCGCGCTGGGCGACGCGCTCGAGGTCCGCTACCGCGACCCGGTCCCCGACCGCCTGGCGCAGCTCCTCCTCGCCGACCGCGGGCGGGCGCGGGCGGCGCTCGCCAGCGGCGACGAGGACTTCGCCGCCACGTGCGACCGCATGCGGGGCTTCCTGCGCCTCTGGCTTGCCGGCTGGCGCTTCGAGGTCGAGCTCGCGCTCCCCGGGCCGCTCGAGCAGGTCCACGGCTTCCACGTCCTCGCCCCCGACCGCGTGGCCCTGCGCCAGGACGTGGGCACGGCGCTCGAGCTCCTCGAGCGCGACCTGCGCGTGGTGGCGGCCGCCCGCGAGGCGGTGCGCGCGGGCGAGCTGACGCCCGAGGAGGGGTTGGCGCGGGTCGAGGCGGGCCTGGTCACGGCCCGGCCCGTGGTCGCGCGCTGCGTCGTCCGCCGGCCGCCCCCCGGCCCCGACCCGGCCTTCGAGGCCGCCTTCCAGGACGCGGTCGTCCGCTGGCAGGCGTCCGACTGGCGGAACCTCCTCCCGCGCCCGAGGTAACCGGAAGGGAGCGCCCAGGCGGCAGGTCGGAACCAAGGCCTTGCGGAGCTTCCGCGGTCGCGACGAAGATGGCCGGGGACCGCCCGTGCACCTCGCCCGGGGGCACCCGGGAGCGCGGTTGACCGAGCCCAGGCCTGAGCCCGTCGTAGAGGACGCCGCGAGCGCCGCGCGCCCGGCTGATCGGCCCGGACTCGCCCAGGTCGCCGGCGCGCTGGCCGACGCGGCGACCCTCGAGGCCGTCATCGAGGCGCTCGCGCCGGGCGCGCTCGGCGTGCGGGCCGTCGCCCTGTTCTGCCTGGCCTCCGACGGCGAGGCGCTCGAGCGCCTGACGGGCGCCGAGGCGGACGAGCGCGCGCTCGCCGCCGCGGCCCTGCGCGACGGAGGCCCGCGCGCGACGACGCCGCCGGCGCGGCGCTGCCGCTGCGCGCCGGCGGCCAGTCGTGGGCGCCCTCGTCGCGACCCCGACGGCCGCCTGACCGCGCCGCGCTCGTCGCCCCCTGCCGCCCTCGTCGGCCAGGCGCTCGAGCGGGCGCGCCTCGCCGGGGCGGCGGCGCGGGCGGAGGCGACCGCGCAGCAGCGGCAGCGCGAGGCCGAGCTCCTCCTGCGCGTGTCCGACGCCGTCGGCCGGGCCGACACCCTGGACGAGGTCCTCGAGCCGGCGCTCGACGCGGTGTGCGTGGCCCTGCGCGTCGACCGCGCCGCGGTGCTCATCGGCGACGACGCCGGCGTCATGCGCTTCCGCGCCTGGCGCGGCCTGTCCGACGGCTACCGGCGCGCCGTCGAGGGCCACTCCCCCTGGCGCGTCGGCGACCCCGACCCGCGCCCTCTCTTCGTGCCCGACGCCGACGCCGACGCCGACCTCGCGGCCTACCGCCCCCTCCTGCGCGCCGAGGAGGTGGCCGCGCTGGGGTTCGTCCCCCTCGTCGCGCAGCGGCGCCTCCTGGGCAAGCTCATGGTCTACGCGCGCGCGCCGCGGGCCTTCTCCGAGCACGACGACCGGCTCGCCCGGGCGGTGGCGGCGCAGGTGGCGCAGGCGATCCGCCGGACGGAGCTCCTCGCCTCGGAGCGGCGCGAGCGCGACCTCGCCCGCCGCCTCGCCGACCAGGCGAGCCGCCTCCAGGCCGTCACGGCCGCCCTGTCGACCGCCTCGAGCGTGAGCGACGTGGCCGCCGTCATCGTGATCCAGGGGGCGGCGGCCGCCGGCGCGGCGACCGCCGGCCTGTGGCTCCTCGACGAGGCCGACGCCGCCCTCGAGCTGACGAGCCAGCAGAACTTCAGCGCCGCGGCCGACGCGTTCCGCCGCCTCCCGCTCGACCATCCGCGACCCGTGCCCGTGCTCGACGCCGTGCGCAGGGGCGAGGCGGTGTTCCTCGAGGACCGGCGCGCCTTCGCCGCCCGCTACCCCGACATCGAGCGCGTGGCCGCGCCGCGGCCCGAGCTGGCCATCGCCGCCCTGCCCCTGCTCGTCGGCGGCTGCGTGGGGGCGCTCGCCCTCACCTTCGACGAGGCGCGCGCGTTCACGTCCGACGAGCGGCACGCCCTCCTGCTCCTCGCCCGGCACTGCGCCCAGGCGATCGGCCGCGCGCGGCTGTTCGACCTCGAGGCGCGCGCCCGGGCCGAGGCCGAGGCGGCGCAGCAGCGCACCTCGTTCTTGCTCACCGCCAGCGCCCTGCTCGCCTCGTCGCTCGACTTCGAGGAGACGCTGCGGCGCCTGCCCCGCCTGGCCGTCCCGCGCGTGGCCGACGGCTTCGCGGTCGAGCTGGCGACGGAGCGCGGGCGGTCCGCCCAGCCGCTCGCCCTGGCCCACGTCGATCCGGAGCGGATGGCGGCGCTCCAGGAGCTGCGCCGGCGCTGGCCGCCGGACCCGGACGCGCCCCACGGCGCGCCGCGGGTGATCCGCACCGGCCGCTCGGCGCTGTACGCGGTCGTCGACGACGCGCTGCTGAACGAGGTCGCGGTCGACGCCGAGCACCTGCGCGCGCTGCGGACCGTCGGCATCGCCTCGGCGCTCATCGTCCCCATGGAGGCGCGCGGGCGGACCTACGGCGCGCTCGCGTTCTACTCGGGGGCGCCGGGCCGCTTCGGCGAGCAGGACCTGCAGCTCGCCGAGCTCCTCGGGCGGCGCGCCGGGATCGCGATCGACAACGCGCTGCTCTACCGCACCGCGCAGGCGGCGGTCCGCGCCCGCGAGAAGGTCCTGGCGGTCGTGTCGCACGACCTGCGGGGGCCGCTGCAGGTCGTCCAGATGGGCGCGGCCGCCCTGCAGCGGGTCGAGCCCGCGCCGCCGGTCGTGCGCCGGACGTCCGGGTCGATCCTGCGCGCCGGCGAGCGCATGTCGCGCCTGATCGAGGACCTGCTCGACTTCACCGGGATCCAGGGCGACCGCCTGGCGATCGCGGCGGGCCCGTGCCGGGCCGAGGAGGTCGTCGCGGCGACGCTCGAGACGTTCGCCGCCCTGGCGAGCGAGCGCGGCGTGCGCCTCGCGGCGGACGTCGCGCCCGACTTGCCAGGGCTCCACGCCGACCGCGACCGCCTGATCCAGGCCCTGGGCAACCTGGTCTCGAACGCCGTGCGGGTGACCCCCGAGGGCGGGCGCGTCGTGGTGCGGGCCCGCGCGGAGGGCGGCGAGCTCGCGCTCGCGGTCGAGGACACGGGGCCGGGCCTCGACCCGCGCGAGGTCGCGCGCCTGTTCGAGCCGTTCTGGCGGGGCGAGCAGGTCCGCTACAAGGGCACCGGGCTGGGCCTGGCGATCGCCAAGGCGATCGCCGAGGGCCACGGCGGCCGGATCTCGGCCGACGGCCGGCCAGGGGCGGGGAGCACGTTCACGCTCGCGGTGCCGCTCCAGGCCAGGCCGCAGCCTTCGAAGGCCGGCGATCGGGCGGCCAGGCCGTGGGACGACGGCCTGGGCGCGGCGCCCGCGATCGACGTCGGGACCCCCGAGGAGGCGCCGCGCCGGCATCACGACCTGTTCATGCAGACGCCGGCGCCGATCTGCATCCTGCGCGGCCACGACCTCGTGTTCGAGCTCGCCAACGGCTCGTTCCTCGCCGCGACCAGCCGGCGCGACGTCGTCGGGCGGCGGCTCCTCGACGCCTTTCCGGAGCTCGCGGGGCAGGGCCTCGACGAGCTGTTCCGGGACGTCCTGCGCAGCGGCAGCCCCTACGTCGGCGACGAGCTCCTCCTGCGGCTGGACCGGACCGGGACCGGCGCGCTCGAGGACTCCTACTGGTCGATCAGCCTCTCGCCCCTGCGCGACGGGGGGCGCGCCGACCGCGTCGTGGCGATCGGCTTCGACCGCACGGCGCAGGTCCGCCAGCGGCGGGAGCTCGAGCTCGCTCGAGGCCGGGCCGAGGCCGCCAGCCGGGCCAAGGACGAGTTCTTCGCCGTGCTCGGCCACGAGCTGCGCAACCCGATCGCCCCGATCGTCACCGCGCTCCAGCTCATGCGCCTGCGCCCGGACGCGCCGTTCGCCCGCGAGCGCGCCCTCATCGAGCGGCAGGTCGGGCACGTCAAGCGGCTCGTCGACGACCTCCTCGACGTGTCGCGCCTGGCGCGCGGCAAGGTCACGCTCGCCCGCCGGCCGGTCGACCTGGCGCGCGCCCTGGCCCGCGCCGTCGACGCGGCCGCGCCGCTGCTCGAGGAGCGGCGCCACCGGCTCGCCATGGACGTCCCGGCGGCGGCGAGCCTCGTCGTCCTGGGCGACGAGGACCGCCTCGTGCAGGTCGCGGCCAGCCTGCTCACGAACGCGGCCCAGCACATGGACCAGGGCGGGACGGTCCGCCTGGCCGCCCGGCGGGCGGGCGACGAGGTCACGTTCACCGTCACCGACGACGGGCCCGGGATCGAGGCCGCCCTCCTCCCGCGCGTGTTCGAGCCGTTCGTGCAGGGGCGCCGGCCGGACGACCGCGTCCAGGGGGGGCTCGGCCTCGGGCTGTCGATCGTGCGCAGCCTGGTCGAGCTGCACGGCGGGACCGTCGCGGCGGCGAGCCCCGGCCGCGGGCAGGGGAGCGCCTTCACGGTCGCGTTGCCCGCCGCGCCGGCCGAGGAGGCGGCGGCCGGACCGGACCGGGCGGCGCCCGCCGCGCGCGCGCGCCGGGTCCTCGTCGTCGACGACAACCGCGACGCGGCGGACCTGCTGGCCGAGGCCCTGACCGCCCTCGGCCACGAGGCGCGGCGGGCGTTCGACGCGCCGTCGGCCCTCGAGGTCGCCGCCGAGTTCGCGCCGGAGGTGGCCCTCCTCGACCTCGGGCTGCCGATCATGAACGGCTGGGAGCTGGCGCGCCGCCTGCGCGAGCTGCCGGCCTGCCGCGGCGCGCGCCTGTTCGCGGTCACCGGCTACGGCCTCGACGCCGACGTCGAGCGCTCGCGCGAGGCCGGGTTCGAGCGGCACTTCGTCAAGCCGGTCGACCTCGAGGTCATCGTCGAGGCCATCGAGGAGGCCGTCGACGCGGGGCCCATCCCCGCGCCGACCGCGTGACCCGGCGCCACGCCCGGGCCGCTCACTGGACGCCTCGGGCGCTCACAGGCGACCTCGGCCGGGGGCAGGCCACGACCCCGGGTCGATGCGACCCGAGCACGCTCGTCGAGCACGTCGAGCACGGCGCGCGGGCGTCGCGACGGGTGGCGCCCGCCGCGGCCGGGCGCCATCGTGCTGGTGCTTGAGCGACGGCGACACGACGAAGCGGGACGCGAGGGTCCTCCCCCTGCCCGGCGACACGCTCCAGGGCGCGTCGCTGCTCCCGCTGCCGCGCCCGGGCGAGCTCTCCGTGACCGCGCTCGACGGCCCCCCCGCGCCGGCCGCCCCGGCGCCCGCCGCCCGGCGCCTCGGCGCCTACGAGGTCGAGCGCGAGCTGGCCCGCGGCGGCATGGGCGTCGTCTACGCGGCGCGCAGCCTGCGCCTCGGCCGGCGCGTCGCGCTCAAGGTGCTCCAGGCGGGCGCCTTCGCCGACGCCGAGGAGGTCGAGCGGTTCCTGCTCGAGGCGCGGGCGGTGGCGCGGCTGCGGCACCCCAACATCGTCGCCGTTCACGAGGTCGACCGCGACGGCGCCACCTGGTTCCTGGCCATGGACCTGATCGAGGGCGGCTCGCTCCGCGGGCGGGTCCTGCGCGACGGCCCGCTCCCCCTGCGGCAGGCGGCGGCGCTCGCGCGCGACGTGGCGCGGGCGCTGCACCACGCGCACGAGCGGGGGATCGTCCACCGCGACGTCAAGCCCCACAACGTGCTCCTGGACGCCGCGGGGACCCCCTACGTGGCGGACTTCGGCCTGGCGAAGGAGGTCGGGCGTGACGGGTCGGGGCTGACGGTCACGGGGCAGGTCGTGGGCACGCCCGCCTACATGCCGCCCGAGCAGGCGCAGGGCGACCTGGCGCGCATCGACCGGCGCAGCGACGTCTACTCGCTCGGGGCCACCCTCTTCGAGCTGCTCACCGGGCGCCCGCCCTTCGCTGCGTCGAACGCGGTGGCGCTCCTCCGCGCCGTCCTGGAGGACGAGCCGCCGGCGCCGTCGACGGTCCGACCCGAGGTCGACCGCGACCTGGAGACGATCGTCCTCACCTGCCTGGCCAAGGACGGGGCGCGGCGCTACGACACGTGCGCGCTGCTGGCGGAGGACCTGGACCGCTGGCTCGCGGACGAGCCGATCGCGGCGCGGCGGCCTGGCGCGCTCGAGCGCGCGGCCCGCTGGCGCGGCAGGCGGCCCGGCCTCGTCGCGGTCGTGCTGGCGGCGCCGCTGGTGGTCGGCGCCGTGGCCGGCGGCAGCGGTCGCGGCGTGCCGGCGGCGGCGCGGAGCAGGCCGGGTCGCCTGGCCGTCGAGGCCGCCGCGAGGGGGCCCTGGCTGTGGCGGTCGCGCCCGACCAGCGGGTGGCGCGGGCGCAGGACCTGCTCGACGCGGCGCGGCGCTGGCTCGAGGTCGAGCCCGGCGACCGCTCGCGGCGGGCCGTGACGGACGCCGCGCTCGGGCTGGGCGACCTCGCGCGCGCGGCGGGCGACTGGAGCCGGGCCGGCGACGCGTACGCCCACGCCGGCGCCGCAGGCCTCGAGTCCGTGCGCGCGGCGGCCGCGGTGCGGTGGTGCGGCCATCTCTCGTCCGCGCGGGCGGCCGAGGCCCGGGGCGAGCCGCTCGAGGCGCTGGCGGCGCTGGACAGCGCGCTGGCGCTCGACCTGGGCTGGCCCGAGGCGTACCTGGAGCGCGCCCGCGTGCTGCGCGACATCGGGTCGGGCCTGACCGCCCTGCGCGAGTTCGACCGCTACCTGGCGCAGCGGCCCGACGACCTGCGCGCGCTGGTGGAGCGGGCGTCGGCGCGCGACCTCTCGTCATGGCGCGAGGCGCTGGCGGACCTGGACCGCGCGATCGCCCTGCGGCCCGACGCGGCCTGGCTGCGGCTCAAGCGCGCCGAGGTCCTCATCCGGGCGGGGCAGCTGCGCGAGGCCATCGACGACGCTCGCCGGGCCGTCGCGCTGGCGCCGGCGTGGGGCGAGGCCTGGGGCGGGCTCGGCTGGATGCTCATGCGGCTCGACGAGGTCGACGAGGCGTCGGCGGCGCTCGAGCGAGGGGTCGCGCTGGCGCCGGAGGTGGTCCGGCTGCGGCACTGGCTGGCGGAGTGCCACCTGCGGCGCCGGGACCCGCGGGCGGTCGTCGAGGCCGAGCGCGCGCTGGCGCTGCTGCCGGAGGACATCCCCGCCCGGCTGGTGCTGGCGGCGGCCAGCCTGCGGCTCGAGGGCGACGCCGCGCGCGCCCGCCGCGAGCTCGAGGCGGTCCTGCGCGCCTCGCCCAGGCAGCCGGAGGCGCTCGCGCTCCTGGCCGAGGCGCTGCAGGTGGAGGGGGACCTGCCCCGCGCGCGGGCGCGCGCGGAGGAGGCGCTCGCCGTCGACCCGGCGAACGTCACGGCGCTCCTGATGCGGGCGCAGGGGCGGGTGCGCGAGCACGACCTGGCGGGCGCCCGCGCGGACGCGGGGCGCGTCCTGGAGCTCGCCCCCGGCCGGGCCGAGGCGTGGCTCGTGCTCGCGGCCATCGAGCGTCTGGAGGGAGCTCCGGGGGCCGCCCTCGCGGCCAGCGCCCGGGCGGCGGCCGCCGCCCCGCGCCACGGCAAGGTGCGGCTGGAGGTGGGGGTGATCCACGCCGAGCTGGGCCAGGCGCGCGCGGCCCTGGCCCACTTCGACGCCGCGCTGGAGCTCGGCGAGCGGCAGGCGCACGTGGGGCGCGGCGTGGCGCGCCTCCAGCTCGGGGAGCTGGACGCGGCCCTGGCCGATGCCGAGGCCGGCCTCGCGGCGGGCGACCCATCCGGGCTCCTCCTCCGGGCCATGGTCCATGGCGCGCGCCGCGACTTCGCCCGCGCGCGCGCCGACGCCGCGGCCTTCCTGCGCGAGGTTCCGGACGACCACCCCCACGCCGCGAAGGCGCGCGAGCTGCTCGAACGCTGGGGGCGCTGACGCGCGTCAGCGGCAGCGAGACGACCCCGCGCCGCTGGTGGACGACGACGACGGTCGCGCGGCGCCCGTCAGAGCCAGGCCGTGATCTGCCGCGTGCGCAGGCGGTCGTCGAGCAGGCGCTGGTCGAAGGCCGGCTCGTCGGTGGGCTCGATCTGCCAGCCGGGGTCGCCGTGGCGGGCCTTCAGGGCGCAGACGATGCGGTGGAAGTCCCAGGCCGCCTCGGCGTTGCCGTCGACGTGGAACGTGCCCGGCGCGCCGCCCTCGAGCAGGGTCACGAGGGCCGCCGCCGTGTCCTCGAGGAACGACGTGGCCGGGACCCAGCGCGTGCTGGCGCGCAGCGCCTCGCCGGCGGCGGCGCGCGCGTGGAGGTGCTCGAGCATGGTGTTGCCGCCGCGCCGCGCGGCGAGCTGCCAGCCCAGGCGGGCGACGATCGCCGCCGGGTTCGCCGCCCGGACGGCCTCCTCGCAGCGCGCCTTGTAGCGGCCGTACTCGTCGCGGGCCGTGGGAGGGGCGCCGGGCCGGTGCGGGCCGCCGGGCTCGTGGTGGAACACCATGACGGTGCTCGTGAACAGGAACGGGCGCCCCCGGCGCGCGCACCAGCCGGCGAGCGCCGCGGCCCAGGCCTCGGCGCCGAGCGCCAGGTGGCACACGGCCCGCGGGTCGACGCGGTCGAGGTGCGCCTCGACCGCGGCCGGGTCGTCGGGCGAGGCGACGGCGCGGTCCCAGCCGACGCAAGGGCGGCCGCCGTCGTCGACGAGCGCCTGGCGCAGCGCCGGGGCGACGGTCCCGCCGAGGCCGGTGATCAGCGTGGGTCGCACCCGGCTAAAGCATGCCGAGCTGCAGCTTGGCCGCGTCGGACATCTTGTCGCGGTCCCACGGCGGGTCCCACACGATCTCGACGTCGACGTCCTTCACGCCCGGCAGGGCGGCGACCTTCGTCTCGGCGTCGCTCTTGAGCACGCCCGACATGCCGCAGCCGGGCGCCGTGAGCGTCATCTGGATGTGGACCTTGTGCCCCTGCGGCTCGGCGGGCGTGACGAAGACGTTGTAGACCAGGCCCAGGTCGACGACGTTCACCGGGATCTCCGGGTCGAAGATCGTGCGCAGGACCTTCCACACGGCGTCCGGATCCGTGGTCCCCTCCGCCGCCGGCGCCTGGCCCTCGGGGGGGACCTCGCGGCCGAGGGCGTCGGCGTCCCTGGCGGCGATGCGGTAGAGCATCCCGTAGGGCCCGGCCGCGACGGTGAAGTTGCCGCCGAGCGTCTGCGTGATGGTCACGGGCGTGCCCGCGGGCAGGGTCACCGTCGTGCCCGCCGGGATCTCGACCGCGTCCACCGCCCGCGACAGCGCCACGTGCAGGCGCTCGCCCGGCTTCCTCGGCTCGTCCACCGTCTTCAACCTCCGCCCTCGTGCCTCCACCGCGGTCACCGCTACTCCGTGCTCGCCGCGCCGGTCCCGTCCAGGGCGGCCTTGAGCGTGTGCCAGGCCAGGCTGGCGCACTTGACGCGCGCGGGGAACTCGCGCACCCCGGCGAAGACCTTCAGCTTGCCCAGCCCCTCCGTGTCGACGGGCTGGTCGACGGGCGAGGTGAGCATCGCGTGCACGCGCTGGAAGAGGGCCTCGACCTCGGGCCGCGGCTTGCCCTTGACCGCGGTCGCCATGAGCGACGCGGACGCGGTCGAGATCGCGCAGCCGGCGCCCTTGAAGGCGATGTCGCGGATGACGTCGCCCTCGACCTGCACGCCGAGCGTCAGGTGGTCGCCGCAGAGCGGGTTCCTGCCGTCGGCCGAGCAGGTCGGCTGCTCGAGCGACCCGAAGCAGCGGGGCCGCTTGCTGTGCTCGAGGATGACCTCCTGGTAGAGCTCGCGCAGGTCGGACATCAGCCGAACAGCTCCTGCACCTTGCGCAGGGCGGCGACGAGCGCGTCGACCTCCTCGAGCGTGTTGTAGAAGGCGAACGAGGCCCGGGCCGTGGCCGGCACGCCGAAGCGCTCCATGAGCGGCTGCGCGCAGTGGTGCCCGGCGCGGACCGCCACGCCCTCGTGGTCGAGGATCGTGGCGATGTCGTGCGGGTGGGCGCCCTCGAGCGTGAACGACACGACGCTCACCTTGTCGCGCGCCTGGCCGACGATCCGGAGCCCCGGGAGCTCCTCGAGGGCGGCCGTGGCCCGGGCGAGGAGCTCCTGCTCCCAGGCGGCGGCCGCCTCGCGGTCGAGCGCCAGCAGGTAGTCGGCGGCGGCGCCCAGGCCGATCACGCCGGCGATGTTCGGCGTGCCCGCCTCGAACTTGACCGGGATCGGCGCCCAGGTCGACTTCGCGAACGTCACCTGCCGGATCATGTCGCCGCCGCCCTGGTAGGGCGGCATGGCCTCGAGGTGCGCCGCCTTGCCCCACAGGACGCCGATGCCGGTCGGCCCGAAGGCCTTGTGGCCGGAGAAGGCGTAGAAGTCGCAGCCGAGCGCCTTCACGTCGACCGGCCCGTGCGGGACGCCCTGCGCGCCGTCGACGACCACCGGCACGCCGCGGCTGCGGGCCAGCTCGACGATCTTCGCGATCGGGTTGATCGTCCCCAGGGCGTTGGAGGCGTGCGACACCGAGAGGACCTTCGTCCGCGGGCCGAGGAGCGCCTCGAGCGCCTCCCAGACGAGCTCGCCCCGGTCGTCGATCGGCACGACCTTCAGCGTCGCGCCCGTCTGCTCGCACACGAGCTGCCAGGGGACGATGTTGGCGTGGTGCTCGAGGTGGGTGACGAGCACCTCGTCGCCCTCGCGCAGGCGCGGGCGGGCGAAGCTCTGCGCGACGAGGTTGATCGCCTCGGTCGTGCCGCGCACGAACACGCACTCGCGCGGCTCGGCGTTCAGGAGCCGCGCCACCTTGCCCCGGGCCTCCTCGTAGGCGCGCGTGGCGCGCTCGGCGAGCGCGTGGACGCCGCGATGCACGTTGGCGCAGTCGCGCAGGTAGTAGCGCTCCTCCGCCTCGACGACCGCCCGCGGCTTCTGCGCCGTGGCCGCGCTGTCGAGGTAGACGAGCGGCCTGCCGTGGACCTCCTGGGCCAGGGCCGGGAAGTCGCGCCGGACGGCCTGGACGTCGAAGGCCTGCTGGGTCGCGGTCACGCGGGCACCTCCGTCAGCGCCGTCAGCCGCGCCTTGACCAGGTCGCCCACCCAGGCGGCGGCGGCCGGCAGGGCGTCGACGACCTCGGCCGCGAACGCGCGCGTGAGGAGCGCCCGGGCGACGTCGCGGTCGAGCCCGCGCGCGCGCAGGTAGAAGAGCGCGTCCTCGTCGAGCTGGCCGATCGTGGCCCCGTGACTGCACTTCACGTCGTCGGCGTGGATCGTCAGGCGCGGGTTCGTGTTCACGGCCGCCTGCGGCGAGAGGAGGAGGTTGCGGTTGGTCTGCTGGGCCGAGGTCTTCTGCGCGTCCTCGCGCACGTGGACCTGCCCGTCGAACACGGCCCGCCCGGCGCCGCCGACGACGCCCTTGAACAGCTGCGCGCTCGTCCCGTGGGGGCGCGCGTGCTCCATCCACACGTGGTCGTCGACGTGCTGCCCGTCGCCGGCCAGGTAGAGGCCGCCCACGCGCGCCTCGGCCCCCTCGCCGTCGAGGAGCAGGCGCAGGTCCTCGCGGACGAGCCGCCCGCCGAGCTGCACGAGCGTCAGGCCGAGCCCGCCGTCGCGCTCGACGCGCGCGTGGTGGCCGTGGACGCGGACGCCGTCGTCGTCCTGGAGCTGGGCCACGACGAGGTCCAGCCGAGCGCCCTGCCCGACGTGGACCTGCGTGAGGCCGTCGTGGACCACGCGCGGGGCCGGCGTGGCGCCGGGCTCGAGCGCGAGGTGCAGCTCGATCACCGTCGCCTGCGCGCCGCGCTCGAGGGCCACGACCACGCGCGGCAGGGCCAGGAGGGGCTCGTCGCCAGCGGCCGTGGCCAGGACGACGACGACCGGGTCCGGCAGGGCCGCGCCCGGGCCCACGCGCAGGAGCGCGCCATCGGTGAAGGCGCCCGCGTTCAGGGCGGCGAGCGCGCCGGCCTCCGGCGCGACGTCGCGCAGGAGGTCGGCCAGGGCCGGCTCGCGGGCGAGCGCGTCGGCGAGGCCGCCGAAGGTCAGGCCGTCGGCGTCACCCGCGTCGACCGCGGCCGCCCAGCCGTTGACGACGACCAGGCGCGGGCCGCGCCAGGCGGCGCCGAGCGCCTCGGCCGCCCTGCGCTCGACGGCGGCGAAGGTCGCCGCGTCCGGCCGCGGCGCCGGGGCGAAGCTCCCGCGGGCGATCGGCGCCAGGCTGGTGAAGCGCCAGGCCTCGTCGCGCGGGCCGGGGAGGCCCGCGGACCGGAACGCCTCGAGCGCCGCCCTGCGCCGCTCGCCCAGCGCGCCGGCGTCGAGGGCGGCCGGCGCGGCCAGCCGGTCGAGGTCGAACGGGGTGGAGGTCGCCGTGGCCTGCGTCACCGCGCCCCCGTCCCCGCGAGCTGCCCGTAGCCGGTCTTCTCCAGCTCGAGGGCCAGCTCGCGCCCGCCCGAGCGCACGATCTTGCCGCCCGCGAGGACGTGCACCCTGTCGGGGACGACGTAGTCGAGCAGGCGCTGGTAGTGCGTCACCATGAGCGTGGCCCGGTCGGGGCCGCGCAGGGCGTTGACGCCGCGGGCGACGATACGCAGGGCGTCGATGTCCAGGCCCGAGTCGGTCTCGTCGAGGATGGCCAGCTTCGGCTCGAGGACGAGCATCTGCAGGACCTCGTTGCGCTTCTTCTCGCCGCCGGAGAAGCCCTCGTTGACCGAGCGCGACAGCAGCGCCTGGTTCATCTCGAGGAGCTGCATCTTCGACTTGATCAGCTCGAGGAAGTCGATCGCGTCGACCTCCTCCTCGCCGCGCGCCTTGCGCAGGGCGTTCAGCGCCGCGCGCATGAAGTACGCGTTGCCGACGCCCGGGATCTCGACCGGGTACTGGAAGGCCAGGAACACGCCCTGGCGCGCCCGGTCCTCGGGCGCGAGCGCCAGCAGGTCCTGGCCCTGGTAGAGCGCCCGGCCGGCGGTGACCTCGTAGCCCTCGCGCCCGGCGAGCACCGCCGCCAGCGTGCTCTTGCCCGAGCCGTTGGGGCCCATGATCGCGTGGACCTCGCCGGCGCCGACCTCGAGGTCGATCCCCCGGAGGATCTGCTTGCCGTCCACGGTCGCGTGCAGGTTCTCGATCTTCAGCATGGGTGTCGTCCGTCTTCCGTCTTCGGTCTTCCGTCTACACGCCGCGAGGCCGCCGAGGGTGAGGCCGAGGCGCGCGCGCGCGAGCGACGTCGTCGTGACTACTTCGAGCGAGCGCGCGCGCGCTTCGGCCACCATCGGCGGGCGGCCGCAGCTAGCCGACGCTGCCTTCGAGCGATAGCCCGAGCAGCTTCTGCGCCTCCACGGCGAACTCCATGGGGAGCTCGCGCAGGACCTCCTTGCAGAAGCCGTTCACGATCATGGACACGGCGTCCTCCTCCGACAGCCCGCGCTGGCGGCAGTAGAACAGCTGGTCCTCGCCGATCTTCGAGGTCGACGCCTCGTGCTCGATCGTCGCCGTGGGGTTGCGCACGTCCAGGTAGGGGAAGGTGTGCGCGCCGCAGCGGTCGCCCATGAGCAGCGAGTCGCACTGCGAGTAGTTGCGCGCGCCGTCGGCGCCCTTGAGCACCTTCACCGCGCCGCGGTAGGTGTTCTGGCCGCGCCCGGCCGAGATCCCCTTGGAGATGATCGTGCTCTTCGTGTTCTTGCCGATGTGGATCATCTTCGTGCCGGTGTCCGCCTGCTGGCGGTTGGCCGTCACGGCGACCGAGTAGAACTCGCCCACCGAGTCGTCGCCCTGGAGGATGCAGCTGGGGTACTTCCAGGTGATCGCCGAGCCGGTCTCGACCTGCGTCCAGGAGATCCGCGAGCCCTTGCCGGCGCACTTGCCGCGCTTCGTGACGAAGTTGTAGATCCCGCCCTTGCCGTCCTTGTCGCCCGGGTACCAGTTCTGGACGGTCGAGTACTTGATGTGCGCGTTGCCGAGGGCGACGAGCTCGACCACGGCGGCGTGGAGCTGGTTCTCGTCGCGCATGGGCGCCGTGCAGCCCTCAAGGTAGCTCACGTAGCTGCCCGGCTCGGCGATCAGCAGCGTCCGCTCGAACTGGCCCGTGTTGGCCGCGTTGATGCGGAAGTAGGTCGACAGCTCCATGGGGCAGCGGACGCCCGGCGGGATGTAGCAGAACGAGCCGTCGCTGAAGACGGCCGAGTTGAGCGCCGCGAAGTAGTTGTCGGTGTAGGGGACGACGCTGCCCAGGTACTGCTGGATCAGCTCGGGGTGCTCGCGCACGGCCTCGGAGAAGGAGCCGAAGATGATCCCCATCTCCTTCAGCTTGTCCTTGAAGGTCGTGGCCACCGACACGCTGTCGAACACGGCGTCGACGGCGACGTTCGAGAGGCGCTGCTGCTCCTGCAGCGGGATGCCCAGCTTCTCGAACGTGCGCAGGAGCTCGGGGTCGACCTCGTCGAGGCTCTTGAGCTGCTTCTTCGGCTTGGGGGCCGAGTAGTAGATGATCGACTGGTAGTCGATCCGCGGGTAGCTGACCTTGGGCCACCACACCGGCTCCTCCATGGTCAGCCAGTGGCGGAAGGCCTTCAGGCGCCACTCGAGGAGGAACTCGGGCTCGTTCTTCTTCTTCGAGATGAGCCGGACGATGTCCTCGTTGAGGCCGGGCGGCGCCTGGTCGTCCTCGATGGAGGTGACGAACCCGTGCGGATACTCCCGGCGGGTGAGGTCGTCGAGCAGGTCGGTCGAGGACACGGTGCGCTCCTGATGGGCCACGCGTGGCGCGGCGCGCCACGACGAGTCGAGGCACACCGCGGGCGGGCGACATCCGAAACTATACTAAACGGTATGGATTCCCGCCAAGGCCCAAGTCAGCGCGCTGACGACGAGCGGATCACCGGCAGCGGCGTGGGCGCCGGGGGGGCGTGGGCGGCGGCGAGGTCGGAGAGCATCGTCCGGTCGAGGACCGAGTGGACGAGGCCATCGACCCGCCCCCAGAGCGAGCGAATCGAGCAGTCGGTCGAGTGGACGCACGAGGCGTCGTTGCCCGGGTGGCGGGCGCAGAACTCGGGCGTGTAGAGGCGGCCGCCCAGGGCCACGAGCACCTCGCCCACGCTGACCTCGGCGGCCGGGCGCGTGAGGCGGTAGCCGCCCTTCTGGCCGCGCGTGGCGTCGACGAGCCCGGCGGTGCGCAGGGTGCGCAGGAGCTTGGCCACGTAGGCGGGCGTGAGCGACTCCGCCTCGGCGATCTCGGCCATGCTCAGGCTCTCGGCCGGCGTCGGCGCGCGACGGGCGAGCTGCAGCATGCAGCGCAGGCCGTACTCCTCCTGGGCGGTGAACCTCACGGTCTCATGCTAACCGACGGGCGCGGCCGCGCGCGCCGGGTGACCTCGAAGGCCCTTCGAAGGCCCTTGACGGGCAGCGACCGACTGCGGAAGGTGCTCGGCTCCCCGGAGGAAGCCCATGCCCACGACCCTGATCACCGGCGCCAACCGCGGCCTCGGCCTCGAGTTCGTCCGCCAGTACGCCGAGGCGGGCTGGCGGGTGCTGGCCTGCTGCCGCGACCCGAAGGCGGCGACCGACCTGGCCGCCCTGGCCGGCGGCTCGGGCGGCCGCGTGACGGTGCACGCGCTGGACGTGACCGACCCGGCCCGGGCCGCGGCGCTCGCGGCGGAGCTGGACGGCGAGGCGATCGACCTCCTGCTGAACAACGCCGGCGTCTACGAGCGCGAGGGGCCCCTCGGGCAGCTCGACCTCGCCGCCTGGGAGCGCTCGTTCCGCGTCAACACGCTGGCGCCGCTCCGCCTGGCCGAGGCGCTCGTCGAGCACGTGGCGCGCAGCCAGGGCAAGCGCATCGTGAACCTCACCAGCCTCATGGGCAGCATCGCCGACAACCAGAGCGGCGGCAGCTACGCCTACCGCAGCAGCAAGGCCGCGCTGAACATGGCGACGGTGTGCCTGGCCAAGGACCTGCGCCCGCGCGGGGTCATCTGCCTGCTCCTGCACCCCGGCTGGGTGAAGACCGACATGGGCGGCGAGCAGGCCCCGCTCGAGGCGCCCGAGAGCGTGCGCGGCATGCGCGCCGTGATCGAACGAGCCACGCTCGAGGACACGGGCGCGTTCCTCGACTACGAGGGCGACGTCCTCCCCTGGTAGCCCGTATCACTCTGTTCATGTGACGCGCGCGGATGACGACGCGCTTCGAGCCCGCGCGCACCTCCTCCCCGCGCCGTCAGCGACGTCACCCGGGGGCGAGCGGGCCTTCATCGCCTCGGCGGTCGCAGGCGTCGACCACACGCCCTGCCTTGAATGCGCAGCCTGTGATCGACACGCCACGGGGGGAATGGAACCACTCGCGAGGCGAGGCCGCGGAGGCCGAGGCGAGGGGGTGCGCGCGCGGGTCGTATCAGACGCCCTGATCCCCGGTGGGCCGCCGGAGCGAGCGGGAGGCCCGCGGCTGCGGACAGCCGCGAGCGGTAGGGCCCGCATGGGCTGCAGCACCGCCAGCCGCGGGACGGAGCTCGCGGAGGCGGGCCACACCGACGACCCGCGCGCGCCCTCCATCGGCCGGCATCCGCGGCCGCAGCCGTCGATCAGTTCAAGGGCGCGGCGAGCTCCATCTGCACGAGCAGGTCGCGCGCCTGATCGGTCAGGACAGACTCGAGCTCAACCGACACGCCGTCCTGGATGGCCTGCGCGTACCGCAGGACGACCAAGAGCGAGTCGAGGTCGACGTTCGGGCTCATGTGGCGACTCCCCCCGGAGCGCCACGACTGTCGCGTTCGCGCGTCGGGCGGGACATCATCAACCCTGATGAGGCAGGCTCCGGGGTTACCCCCGAACGGAGCCGCGCGTCATGCCTTGCGGGCCCACAGGAGCAGCCGCTTGAAGCCGTAGAAGTACGGCCGCTCTGCCGGCAGGCGCTCGAGGAGCAGCGCCCGGTAGCGCTCGAGGAAGGCGGGGAAGCGCGGCCCGAGCCGCTCCTCGAAGGTGGTGAGCAGGCTGCCGCGCACCCAGTCGACCACGGCCTCGGGCCCCTCGAGGACGTGGGGGTAGACGACCAGCCGCACGTGCTGCCGCGCCCACCCGAGCCGGTGAAGGAGCTCGGCGTAGGCGCGCGGGTCGAGCACCCGGTCGCCCCAGCGCCAGCCGCCCAGCGCCTCGCAGAACGGCGCCTCGGCGGCGACGTCGTCGGCCGTGCGGTGCGAGGCGTGGTCGAAGTTGGCGGGCATCTGCACGGCGAGCTGCCCGCCCGGCGCGACCGCACGGGTCAGGCGCGCCAGGAGCGCCGGGTGGTCGTCGACCCAGTGCAGCGCGGCGTTGGAGAACACGAGGTCGTACGCCGCCTCGGCGTCGACGGCGCCCAGGTCGCCCTGCGCGAAGCGCAGCCCGGGCGCCGCGTGCGCGGCGCTCCGGGCGAGCATGGCGGCCGAGCGATCGACCCCCAGCGTGTCGCGCGCGCCCAGGCGCTCGTGGAGCGCCCGGGTCAGCTCGCCCGTCCCGCAGCCGAGGTCGAGCGCGCGCAGGCCCGGCGCGGGCTCGACCAGGGCCAGCAGGTCCTCGAACGGGCGCCGCCGCTCCGCCGCGAAGCGGGCGTAGACGTCCGGGCGCCAGGCGTCGCCCCCGGCGCTACTCGTACTCGTCCTGCTTGGCGTCCTTGCGCTCGTCGGCCTTGACGTTGGCCATGACGTCCTCGAGGTCGGTGATGCCGATCTTCACCTTGTGCAGGGCGTCCTGGAAGATCGTCGCCATGCCCACGCGGATGGCCGCCTCCTTGATCTCGTGGGACGAGGCCGACTTGTTGATCAGCTCGCGCAGCTCGTCGTTGAGCGTCAGCACCTCGTGGGTGCCCACGCGGCCCTTGTAGCCCACCCCGCTGCAGCGAGCGCAGAGCTTCTTCTCGCCCGACTTCCGCGCGTCGTTGTGGATGTACATCTGCGGCGGGCAGGCCCGCGGGTCGCGCATGAGGAGCTTCATCTCGCGCTCGCTCGGCGTCCACTCCTTGCGGCACTTGTCGCACACGCGGCGCAGGAGGCGCTGCGCGCAGACGACGAGCAGCGACGAGCTCACCATGAAGGGCTCGATGCCCATCTCGATGAAGCGCGTCACCGTGCCGGCGGCGTCGTTCGTGTGCAGGGTCGAGAACAGGAGGTGACCCGTGAGCGAGGCCTCGATGGCGATCTCCGCCGTCTCGAGGTCACGGATCTCGCCGACGAGGATGATGTCCGGGTCCATACGCAGGTAGCACTTCAGCGCCGCCGCGAAGGTCAGGCCGATGTCCTTCTGCATCTGCATCTGGTTGATGCCGTCGAGCGGGTACTCGATCGGGTCCTCGGCCGTCTGGATGTTGACGTCGATCGAGTTCACCTCGGTGAGGCCCGAGTAGAGCGTCGTCGTCTTGCCCGAGCCGGTGGGGCCGACGTTGAGCACCATGCCGTAAGGCTGCTTGCAGCCCCAGCGGTACTTGGCCAGGTTCTGCTCGGAGAAGCCCATGGCGTCGAGGCCGAGGGCGATCGAGCCCTTGGCCAGGAGGCGCATGACGCACTTCTCGCCGAAGGCCATGGGGCCGGTGGCGACGCGCAGGTCGAGGTCGAGGCCGCGCTTGGAGAAGCGCTTGAACTTGATCTTGCCGTCCTGCGGCAGGCGCCGCTCGGCGATGTCGAGGTTCGACATGATCTTGATGCGCGAGAGCACCGCCGGGATCGCCTTGAGCGGCAGGCTCATGCGCTCCTGCAGGTCGCCGTCGACGCGGTAGCGCACGCGCGCCTTGCCCTCGTAGGGCTCGATGTGGATGTCCGACGCGCCGCGCGTGTAGGCGTCCTCGATGATGCGGTTGACGAGCTTGATGATCGGGCTCGAGTCCTCCTCGGACTCGCCATCCTTGATCTCGACCCGCTCCGCCTCGCCGCCGAGCTCGTTGGTGAGCTCGTCGAACTCGGCCGCCGTCTGGTCCTTCTTGCGCCGCTTGAGGCGCTCGTCGAGCACGTGCTTGATCTGGGCCTCGGTCGAGACGAGGACCTCGCCGATCTGCAGGTCGGTGGCCGCCTCGAACGACGCCCGCCGCGGCTGGTCGAGCGGGTTGGCCATGATGACCTGCAGCGACTTGCTGTCGAGCTTCTTCAGCGGCAGGATCTCGAACTTCTGCACCGCGTCGACGCCGACGACCTCCCACAGGCGGTCGTCCCACTCGAGGTCGGGGTTGGTGCAGTCGAACACCTCGGCGTTCGCCAGGCGCGCGTAGTAGCCGGCGATCTCCTGGTCGGAGCGCTCGAGGCCCGGCTCGCGGCAGATGTGGATCAGCCGGCCCATGTAGGCGGCGATCTCCTCGAGCAGCTTGAGGTCCTGGTAGCTGAAGAACTCCTCCCCGCTCTGCGGGTCCTTGTTCATCACCTGGATCGCGCCGTACGACTGCTCGCCGTCGCAGATGGGGATGGTGAGCATCGTGCGCACCTCGTAGCCGGTGAGGCGGCCGAGGTGGTTCTCGAACTCGCGGTCGCCGCGCGCGTCGAGCGAGGTGATCGACTTGCGCCCGTCCACGGCGCGGCCCAGGATCCCGGCGCCCGGCGGGATGACCGTCTGCCCCAGCTTGTCGAGGCTGCGCGTGAAGCGCTCCTCGAGGCCCGGATGGTTCTTGAACAGCGCCTTGGAGTAGAAGAGGTGCGCGAAGTGCGCCGCGCGCTTCTCGTCGAGCGAGTAGACGATGATCACCTCGGCGCTCAGCGGGTCGACGAGCTTGCCCACCGTGAGCCGGTAGATCGTGTCGAGCTGCGACTCGCGGACCGGGTCCTTGCGCGTCAGGTAGCGGACGAGGGTGTTGACGACCTTCTCGACCCGCTGGTCGCCGGCGACGCCCGCGCGCTGCTTGCGCGGGCGGCGGCGGCCCGTGACGACCGTCGCGGCCGGGTCGACCTCGACGGGCTTCTTCTCCTCCGTCGTCTCGAGCCCCTCGAAGAAGTCGTCCAGGGCGGTGGAGAAGATCGAGACCCCGGCGTCGTCCTGGTCCTCGTCCTCGTGGGTGAGGGCGGGCGCGTCGCCGTCGCCGCCGCCCAGCCAGTCGAGGCCCGCGCCCTCGTCGGCCGGCTCGTCGCCGCCGCTCTCCTTGAGCCACTCGAGCGCGTCCTGGAAGTCCTCCTCGACCTCCTTCTTGGCCGCCGGCTTGGCCGCCGCGGGCTTGGCCGGCGCGGGCTTGGCCGGCGCGGGCTTGGCCGGCGCGGGCCTGGCCGCCGCCGGCTTCTTGGGGGTTTCAGCCTCGTCGAGCCAGCCCAGCGCGTCGTCGTCGTCGCTCATGACCCCTCATCGAGCCCGCGGCCGGGTCGCTGCCCGGTCGCGGAAGTCTCGGCGCGTGAGCGTACAGGGTCGGCCGGGGGCCTTCAAGCCGGGAGGTGGGTCACCCGCCGCCGGGGAGCGCCAGCAGGTCGGCGACGGCGGCGCGGGCGAACGAACGCCGGCGCATGACGCGTCCGTGACCGCCGCCGACCAGGTTGGCGCGCATGAGCCGACGCGCCGCCCTCCTCACCCTGACCGCCCTCGCCGCCTGCGCCTGCCCCCGGCCCGCGGCGACGGCGTCCGCAGACGAACAGGCCCCCGCCTCCGCGGCGCCCGCCCCGGTCACCTCGAGCGCGGTGACGGTCCGTCGCCTGGTCCGCTACGCCGCGTTCGCGGCGGCCACGGACGAGCGCGGCGCCGCCACGAACGTGCTCGTCACGGTCGTGCGGGCCGACGACGTCGCGGTCGGCGACCTTTCGCTGCGCGGGACCTGGGCGGCGGCGGTCGGCGTCGTCCCTGCGAACCGGACCTGCCCCGAGCGCTACGCGCTGTTCGGCGACGCGCGCGCGGAGCCGGCGCGGCGCGAGGCCATGCTCGTCGTGCTCCGCGAGCACCTCTCGCGGTCGGAGCACGCGTGGTACCGGCCGACGTTCGAGGCGCCGCTCCTGGCGGAGCTCGGCGCGCACGGCTACGTGCAGCTCAAGGAGTCCGCCGACGGCGACACCGCCGACGTCGACGTGAGCTCGGGCTCGCTGCCCACGGCCGTGACTGTCCGCCCGCCGGGCGGCGGGGCGCCGTGGATCGACCTGCGCCTGCCGCCGCCGATCGAGCAGCTCCGGGGGCCGCCGATCCCGTCGCTGGAGGCGACGGCCGACCTGGCCCACCCGGTCATGCCCGTGCTCGGCCTGACCGTCGTCGACCCGATCAGCGGACGGCGCCTCGCCGCGCGGCCGGGGACCTACGCGTTCGGCGCGCACTGGACGCCGCGCGACCCGGCGCTGGTCAGGTGACCACGCAGGCGAGCCGGGAGGTGGGTCACCCTCCGCCCGGGAGCCCCAGCAGGTCGGCGACGGCGTCCACCGGGGTGTCACCCTGGCGCACGAGCTCGAGGGCCCGCGCGGCGAGCGGCGTCGAGCCGGGGGCCGGGGAGAGCTGGCCGTCCGGGCCCGGGCGCATGAGCTCGGCGAGGGCCAGGACGCCCTGCGCGCCCTGGTCGGCGCAGGCGGGGCAGCCCAGGCCCACCCAGCGCGGCAGCCGCTCGAGGAGCGCCGGGTCGAGGCGCAGGCGGCGCGTGGGCGCCTTCGTCTGCTGGCAGGCGATGCGGCAGCGCGGGCAGATGAGCGGGACGACGCGGCGGGCCAGCACGGCGCGCACGTGGGTGCGGGCGAGCTCGGCCGGGAGGCCCGCGAGCTGCAGGCGCAGGAGGGCCGACCGCGCGTCGGGGGCCGTGACCGTGACCACGGCGGCGCCGCCGGCGAGCGCCACGTCGGTGATCAGGCGCAGGGCGTCGTCGGCGCCGTCGTCGACCCCGAGCCAGTCGGGGGCCGGGTGCAGGAGGGCGTCGCGGTGCGGTGCCGCCTCGTCGAGGTCGAGGAGCGTGATCCCCGGCAGGTCGCGCCGCGGGCGCCGCTCGAGCGACACGACCGCGCCGCCGATGCGCGTGGCCCGCTCGAGGACGGCGTGGTACGCCTCCGTCTTGCCGCCGCGGCGCGGCCCGGCGATCACGACGATCCCCGCGCCGTGGGCGAGCGCCGCCTCGAACGAGGCCAGCGCGTCGAGCGACAGGCCGAGCTGCGAGAGGCCGGCCGGGGCCCGCTCCTCGTCGCCCTCGAGCTCGATGGCCACGGCGGGCCCGAGCGCGGTGTGCAGGATGCGGAAGTCGAGGGTCACCGGCAGGCCCGAGACCTCGCAGCGGGCGCGCCCCTGGCGCACGCGCGCCCCGCCGCGGGCCGGCTCGAGGGCCAGCTCCTCCAGGCGCTCGGCCAGGGCTGGCGCGACCTCGGGGCCGACCTCGCGCTCCTTGCGCAGCTCGCCGCGCACCCGGAAGCGCAGGCTGCCGCGCCCGGCGCGCGGCTCGACGAGGACCTCGGCCGCGCCCTCCTCCAGCGCCTCGAGGAGGATCCCCTCGAACGGCAGGGCGAGGTCGAGCGGCGCGGCGTCCGCGCGCTCGTCGAGCTCCGGCGGCGGCGCGTCGTCGGCGCGCGGGCGCACGCCCAGGTCGGCCAGGGCCCCCGTCAGGGCGTCGGACGAGGCCAGGATCGCGTGCACCGGCCCGCCGACGAGGGCCTCGAGGTCGGTGTGGAGCTCGTCGTCGAGCGGGTCCCAGGCGGCCACGACGAGGGCGTCCTCCTCGCGGCGCACGGGCACGGCGCGGTAGACCTCGAGCGCGCGCGCCGGCAGGGCGCGGCGGCAGGCGGGGTCGACCTCGCCCGGGGCGGTGAGCGCCGGCAGACCGAGCTCGAGCCCGACGCCGCGCAGCGACGCGCCGAGCCGCTCGAGCACGCGGTCGCGCAGGAGCTCGTTGAGGACGCCGCCGCGGGCGCGGCGGTCCTCGAGGGCGCGCTCGACCTCCTCCGGCAGGACGAGGTCGCGCAGCGGCGCCGCTCCGTAAGCGAACGCCCGCGCGTCGAGGTCGAGGTCGAGCGTGAGGCGCAGGTCGCGCCGCAGGGCGCCGCGCGCCAGCAGCGCCTCGAGCCCCTCGCCCGGCCGGTCCTCGGGCGTGACCGCCCCCAGGGCCAGCAGGCGCTCGGCGAGGGCCGCCGCGCCCTGCTCGCGCTCGACCGCGCGCGCCCGCTCGATCGCGAGGTTGCGCCCGCAGCCGGCGCACAGGGCCTCGAGCAGGTTGTCGAGCAGGCGCACGGGCGTGCGCGCGCCGTCGCAGCGCGGGCACGGGACCGCCCGGCGCCCGATCCCGGCGGGGCGCCAGCGGAAGAACTCACCGGCCGGGGTCGCGCGCTCTCCCATCGTCAGGACCTGAGCTCCTCCACGAAGACCTTCCAGGCGGCCTCGAGCGCCTTGTCGAACGCCCGGCGCACGCGCGGGTCGTCGGTCCGCAGGGCGGCCCCATTCGTGGCGGGGGCGACGGCGGCGGCCGGCGCGGCCGGCGCGACCGGGGCGGCGGCCTCGACCGGCGCCGACCGGGCGGGGGCGACCGGGGGCGCGGCCACGGCCGCCGCCGCCGCATGGCGCGCCGAGTCGCCCGACATCGCCTCCTCGAGGCGCCGCGCGCTCTGGCGCAGGCGGTCGCGCAGCGCCGCCTCCTCGTCGTCGTCGTCATCGCGGGCGTCGTCGACCGGGCGCCCGGCGTCGATCATGCGGCCGACCTCGCTGGCGCTGAGCGGCACCTCGTCGTCGAGCGCCGGCACGGGGACGTCCTCGTCGTCGTCGGCCGGGTGCGAGGCCGAGGCCGCGCGCGACCCGGACAGGCCCGAGTCGAACACGTCGCCGCCGGGGATCGTCGCCGGCGGGGGCGGCGGCGGCGCGGCGACGTCGTCCGCGCTCTGGAAGGGGGACGACGCCGTGGCCGCCAGCTCCGGCTCGGGCCGCCGCGGGGGCACCGGCGGCGCCGGCGGCTGCGTCGGCGCCGGCGGCGCGGCGGCCTGCGTCCGCTCGGAGCCGGCGCGCGCCGGCTCTTCGAGGGCGCGCCTGGCGAGCCGCTCCGACGCCGGCCGCTGGCTGATCGGCCGGTCGTCGAACGCCTCGGCCGCCCAGGCCCCGTCGGTCTCCATCTCGTCGCCGCTGTCCATGCGCTCGATCGCGCGCAGGTCGTCCTCGTCGAGGTCGACGTCGGAACCGATCTCGCTCACGTCCTCGGCCAGGTCCGCCTCGTCCTCGCCGCCCTCGGCTGCCACCTTCTCGACCAGGTCGTCGAGCTTGGCGGGGTCGATGTCCAGCTTGTCCTCGTCGTCGTCGAGGTCCTCGTCGAGGTTCACCCCGTCGAGGTCGTCGTCGTCCTCGTCGAGGTCCACGTCCTTGAGGTCGTCGTCGTCGAGGTCCACGCCCTTGAGGTCGTCGTCGTCGAGGTCGTCCTCGTCGAGGTCCACGTCCTTCAGGTCGTCGTCCTTCAGGTCGTCGTCCTTCAGGTCGTCGTCCTTCAGGTCGTCGTCCTTCAGGTCGTCGTCGTCGAGGTCCACCCCGTCGAGGTCGGCGCCGGCGTCGTCGAGGTCGGCCTCGTCGAGGTCGTCGTCGTCGAGGTCCACGTCCTTGAGGTCGTCGTCGTCGGCGTCGTCGTCGGCGGCCGGGGCCGGGCGGGCCGGCGCGGGCCTGGCCGGCGCCTCGGGCGCGCCCTTGAGGACGGGCGTCGGCCCGCTGGCGCTGAGCGCCCGCGTGTTGCCGCTGCGCGCCTTGGCCCGGTCGCGCTCATCGATCCCCTTGCGCACGTCGGCGGCCTGCTTCGACGTGAGCTTCCCCTGCGCGACGAGGATCTCGGCCAGCCCCTCGACCTTGCCCTTGCCCTGGTAGGCGTCCTTCTGGGCGTCGAGGGCGCGCTCGATGTCGGCCTGCTGCAGGAGCTCCATGCGCAGGCACTGCCGCCCGAAGCGCTTGTCGAGGTCGCGCTGCTCGCGGTAGCGGCAGGCGTTGACCACCGACTGGTGCTGCCGCTCGCTCAGGAAGCCGAGGCGCACCATCACCTCGCCCAGCGGCGGCTTCTTCTTGCCGCCCTTGGCGAGCGAGTCCAGCTCCTCGGCCGCCTTGCGCACCTGGAAGCGCGTGACGAGCTTGTTGTCGAGGGCGATCTTCGTGTAGAGGTCCTCGACCGCCTGCGGATCAGAGCTCACCTGAACGCTCCTGCGCGGCCGGCCCGCCCGGGCCCGCCGCCAACCACCTGATTGAACCTCGCCGCCCGGCCGGACGCATCAACTGAAGTCGAACCCGCGCTGGATCCCGGACCGCCGCGGCTCGTCTTGCGGCGGCGGCCCGCTCACCATCCGCCTGGCGGGGGCCCGGGGCACCGCCCGCATCGGGCCCGCCCCGGGCCCGGCCGGCAACCCCGCCCCAGGCCCGGCCGGCGGCGCCCCGCCCCGGGGCGCGGCGCCGCTCCGCCGGGCGGCGGCGTCGGCGCCGCGGGCGGCGGCGCGACCTCCCCGCTGTCGGCGAGGTTGATCGCGGCCGACGAGGTGACGTTCGTCGTGGCGCCCGGGTCGGCGCGGCGCAGCTCGACGTCCTTGCGGCCGAGCAGCGCGGTGGCCCCGCCGCGCTGCATGCCCTTGAGCATCAGCTTCAGGTCGCCCGGCGACGCGCTGTTCTCGAGCGCCGCCTCGGGCGTGATCAGGCGCCGGTTGACCAGCTCGACCAGCGCCTGGTTGAAGCTCAGCATGCGGTAGTAGCTGGACGAGCTCTCGATGGCCCGCGCCATGTCGTCGATCGCGCCCTTCTCGATGAGCTGCTTGATCGTCGGCGAGCAGACCATGACCTCGAACGCGGCCACGCGGCCGGTGCCGTCGGCCCGCCGGATGAGCCGCTGCGACACGACCCCGCGCAGGCACACCGACAGCGTGCGCAGGAGGCCCTGGCGGCCGTCGGCCGGGAACGCGTCGGTGATGCGGGTGATGCTCTGCTTGGCGTCGTTGGTGTGCAGCGTCGAGAGGACGAGGTGGCCGGTGCCGGCGGCGTGCAGGGCCAGCTCCATCGTCTCGCGGTCGCGCATCTCGCCGGCGAGGATCACGTCGGGGTTCTGGCGCAGGGCGGCGCGCAGGGCGCGCGAGGTGTCGAGCACGTCCTCGCCGATCCCGCGCTGCGTGATGGTCGCCTTCCGGTCGGTGTAGACGAACTCGACCGGGTCCTCGATCGTGATGATGTGGGCGTGGCGCGTCTCGTTGATGTGCTCGACGATCGCCGCCAGCGTCGTCGACTTTCCGCTGCCGGTCGGCCCCGTGACGAGGATGATCCCGTGCGGCGCGCCGGCCAGGTCCTTCAGCACCGGCGGCAGCTTCAGCGCGTCGACCGTGGGCGTCTCGAGCGGGATGGACCGGATCACCGCGCCGACGCGGTTGCGCTGGTAGAAGACGTTCACGCGGAAGCGCGCCACGTCCTCGATCTCGAACGACAGGTCCACCTCGCGCTCGCGCTCGAGCCGCTTCACCCAGCCCTCGTCGAGCAGCGGCGCGACGTTCTGCCACAGCCGCTCCTTCGTCTGCACCGGGTGGTCCGACGGCAGGAGCTGCCCCGAGATGCGCATGAGCGGCGGGCGGCCCTCCTTGAGGATCAGGTCCGACCCGCCGCGGCGGTGCAGGTCGGTGAGGAGCTGCGTGAGCTGCGACACGTCAGGCCCTCGCCGCGCGCAGCGTCCGGAGCTCGCAGCCGAGCGACACGAGCCCGCCGATGTAGCGGCCGAGGTGGCGGGCGAACTCGACCTCCTCGCCGCTGAAGGTCGAGCCGCAGCGCCTGTTCATGACCTGCAGGGCGCCGATGGGCTGGCCGTCGCACACGACGGGCGTCGTGAGCATGGAGCTCACCTCGTAGCCCACGGCGTCCGAGACCTCACGCGCGAAGCGCGGGTCCTTGTCGGCGTCGGAGACGGCGATCACCTCGTTGTCCCGGAAGGCGCTGCCGGCGATCCCCTGCCCGGGCTTGATCGTGATGTCGAGGGCCAGGACCTCCTGCGCCTTGGGGCCGCGCGCGGCGGCGAAGTAGAGCGCGCCCTGCTCGTCGTCGAACATGTAGAGGGCGCCCGAGCGGGCGTGGAAGAAGTCCATGGCCGCGTCCATGACGCCGTCGAACACGGCGGCGAAGTCGTCGGGCGCGGCGAACAGGTGCAGGAGCCGCTGCAGCACCTGGACCTGCGCCTGGAGCTGCGCGGTGTCGTCGAGCAGCGCCCGGTACTCCGTCTCCGTGGTCAAGCGGCGCCCCCTGTCCGGCGGACGGGGCCGACTATAGCCCGCGCGCCGGGCGTTGTGTGATCGACGGCGATGCCGGCGAGGGGGGCGCGCGCGGGCCGCCCGCTCGCTGAGGCGGCCGCCGAGGACCCGGCGATCGATCCCTGCCGTCAGAGGCTCCGGCGGGCGTCGCGCGCGAGGGCCACGACCTCGGCCGCCTCGCGGGGGCGGACGTCGGGCGCGGCCAGGAGGCGCTCGAGCAGGGCGAGCACGGCCGGCGGGAGGTCGGGGAGCAGGTCGCGCGGGCGGGGGAAGTCGCCGTCGAGGATGCGGCCGATCAGGGCCATGGAGTCGTCGTCGGCCATGGGCGGGCGGCCGAGGAGCACCTCGAACGCCGAGACGCCGAGCGAGTAGAGGTCGACGCTCTCGTCGAACTCGGGCGAGCGGAACACCTCGGGCGCGAGGTACAGCGGGGTGCCGATGAACTCGCGCGAGAGCGTGATCCCGCGGTCGGAGAGGCGGCGCGCCAGGCCGAAGTCGCCGAGGACGTGGCCGCCGTCGGCGTCGTAGAACACGTTGCCGGGCTTGACGTCGCGGTGCACGAGGCCGGCGGCGTGGAGGTGTTCGAGCGCCTCGCCCACCTGCTCGACGAGGCGCAGCGCGGCCTCGACCGGCTGGGGGCCGGCGCGCCGCACGCGCTGGCGCACGGAGCCGCCGGGGAGGAAGTCCATGACGTAGTAGAAGCAATCCTCGTGGCGCCCGCTCTCGACGAAGCGCACGAGGCGCGGGTGCGTGAGCCCGCAGAGGGTGTCGATCTCGCGGCGGAAGCGCAGGAGCGTCTCGGTGCTGCCGACGAGGTGCGGCCAGACGACCTTGAGGGCGCGGACCGTCGGGTCGCCGTCGCGCACGGCCGTGAACACGCAGGCCGTGCCGCCGCGGCCGATGCACTCGAGGAGCGCCCAGGGGCCGACGCGGTCGGGGATCGGGGTGAACTGCGCGACCTTGCGCGGCCGCAGGGCCCGCTCGAGCTTGGCCCCCAGCTCGGCCTCGTTGACGGGCTTGAGCAGGTAGTCGGTGGCGCCCAGGCGGAAGGCCTCCTCGAGCATGGCCTCCTCATCGGTGGCCGAGACGACGAGCACGGGCGGCGCGTTGGCGCCGAGCTGGTGCTTGACCTCCTGCACGACCTCGAGGCCGCTCATGTGCGGCATGCGCAGGTCGGTGATCACGGCCGCCGGCAGGTCGAGCGGGAGCTGGCGCATGGCCTCGCGCGGGTCGCCGTAGGCGCACACGTCGAAGCCGCGCTTGCGCAGGCGCGAGCTGAGCATGGCCAGGCACACGCCGTCATCATCGACGAGCACGACCCGGCGCGAGGGGGAGGCGAGCGGTTCCGTCACGTCCTGGCCCAGGGCGTCCCCCCCGCGTCCGCCGGCCCCGCCGGCGTGGCCACACGCTACTCGCCGCGACAGCGACGTTCCAGTCGGTCGTCCCACCGGCCGGGCCGGCGCCGACGCTCAACTCGTTGGCGCGAGAACGGCTACGACGACCGCCCGGGGGGGCGCCCTTGAGCGGCCCGATGGGCAGGGCTAGAGTCCCCAAAGGTGCGCGCGGATGGCGAGGACGCCGGCCTCTCAGGCGAACTTTCCTGCCCGGGTGCAAGTTTCTCGGATCGTGTGTCTTTCTCGATGTGACGAGCAACCGAGCGCGCTGGGCCGGGGGTTGACCCATGGAAATCCGTAAGTTGTCGCCGGGCGACCGCATCCTCGACTACCGCATCCTCGAGCGCCTGGGCGAGGGCGGCTTCGGGGAGGTGTTCCGCGCCGAGCACGAGGTGCTCGGGCGGATCGTCGCCATCAAGGTCCCGCGGGACCAGGGCAGCCTCACGGCCCTGCGGCACGAGGGCGTGGTCCAGGCGTCGCTCGACCACCCCAACATCGTGCGCACGCTGGAGCTGAGCATCTCCCACGACCCGCCCTACGTCGTCATGGAGTACGTCGCCGGCGCGTCGCTGGCCGACCTCCTGCGCCGCGACGGGGCGCTGCCGTGGCGCCGGGCGGGCAAGGTCCTGCTCGAGGTGGCCCGAGCGCTGGCCCACGCGCACGGCCACGGGGTCGTCCACGGCGACGTGAAGCCGGGCAACGTCCTGGTGGAGAACGCCCGCATGACCGCCCCGGGGCAGCCGGCGCGCGTGCTGCTGACCGACTTCGGGCTCGGCCGCGTGTTCGAGGGGCCGCAGGGCTGCCTGCAGATCTCGCGCAGCCTGGAGCTGGCCACGTCGGGCACCGAGGTCCAGGGCACGATCCGCTACCTGGCGCCGGAGCTGCTCCGCGGCGAGACGGCCGACGAGCGGGCCGACGTCTACTCGTTCGGCGTGCTCCTGTTCGAGATCCTGACCGGCCGCCTGCCCGAGGGGCGCGAGGTGCCGAGCGACCTGGCGCGCGACCTTCCGCCCGAGTTCGACCGGATCTTCGCTCGCACCTTCACGCGGCGGGAGCGGCGGCCGCGGTCGCTCGGGCCGACGATCGAGGACCTCGAGCAGGTGCTCGGTGAGCGGGTCGCGATCAAGGCGCCCGAGGCGCCGGCGCCGGCGCCGACGAACCTCGTCGTGCGGGCGGAGCCGGCGGCGCCGCCGCCGGTGGTCGCCTGCGCCGCGCCGCCGGTCGTCCGGGCGATCCCGGCCAGCCCGGGCCGGCGACCGCCCGCGCTGCGGCCGCTGGCACGCGTCGCCGCCCGCCGCCGGGGTGGCGCCGCCGCCGCCCGAGGTCGTGGCCGCCGTGCCCGCGCCGGCCCCGCGGCGCCGGTGGCCGCGATGCCGGCCGTCCCGGCCGCGTTCGCGCGCTGGCGCGACGCCGTCGTCGCGCAGGTCCGCGACCGCATGACGGCGGTGCGGGCGATGAACGTGAGCGACGGGCAGGGCTTCGACGTGTGCTTCGGCGTCAGCGCCGACGGCGAGCCGCACCACCGCGTCTACGCCCTGTTCCTCCCCGTCCTCGACGCGGCGACGGCGCGCTCGACGGTGGCCACGGCGCGGCAGATCTTCGAGCGCGAGAAGGGGATCTGGGAGAAGGAGGTCACCTTCGCGGTGGTCGCGCAGCAGGTGCGCGACCTCGACCAGGTGCTCTGGGCGTTCAAGTCGTTCTCGATGGGCTGGTGGCGCCGCCGCCGCATGATGCTCCACGACCTGGAGAGCGACCGCCTCTACGCGGCGGAGCTCGGCTGCGACCCGCGCGGCAACCCGCTCAAGCGCGCGTTCCTCGACGCCTCGTTCGAGGCGGTGCGGGCCGTCCCGCGAGGCGAGCCCGAGGTCACGGCCACGCCGGTGCGCCGGCGCTCGGTCCGCGGCACGGCGTGGGGCGCGGCCCTGGCCCTGATCATGGCCGTCGGCCTCATGGGCAGCGTCATGGCGATCGAGTTCGCCAGCCGGCAGGTGCGCAAGAGCCGGGCGCGGAAGAAGGCCACGCCCACGCTGACGACGGCCCTCGAGGGCCCGAGCCGCGCCGCGGCGACCTCGCGCCAGGCCGAGGGCGCGGTCGCCCCGCGGGCACCGGAGTCGCCCGACGCCGCGATCGCCCCGCGCGCCACGGGCTCGGCGACGACGCTCGACGGCGCCGTCGCCCCGCGCGCCCCAGGCTCGGCCACCGAGGGCGCCGTCGCCCGCGCGCGCCCGGGCTCGGCCCCGAGGGGCGCCGTCGCCCGCGGGCGCCCGGCTCGGCCACCGAGGGCGCCGTCGCCCCGCGCGCCCCGGGCTCGGCCACCGGGCGCCGTCGCCCCGCCGCGCCAGGCTCGGCCACCGGGGGCGCCGTCGCCCCGCGGGCACCCGGCTCGGCCACCGAGGGCGCCGTCGCCCCGCAGGCGCCCGGCTCGGCCACCGGGGGGCCGTCGCCCCAGGCGCCCGGCTCGGCCACCGAGGGCGCCGTCGCCCCGCGTGCGCCCGGCTCGGCCACCGAGGGCGCCGTCGCCCCGCAGGCGCCCGGCTCGGCCACCGAGGGCGCCGTCGCCCCGCGGGCGCCCGGCTCGGCCACCGGGGGCGCCGTCGCCCGCGTGCGCCCGGCTCGGCCACCGAGGGCGCCGTCGCCCCGCGGGCGCCCGGCTCGGCCACCGAGGGGCGCCGTCGCCCCGCGGGCGCCCGGCTCGGCCACCGGGGCGCCGTCGCCCCGCGTGCGCCGGTTCGGCCACCGGGCGCCGTCGCCCCGCGTGCGCCCGGCTCGGCCACCGATGGCGCCGTCGCCCGCGTGCCGGCTACGGCCACCGGGGCGCCGTCGCCCGCGTGCCCCGGGCTCGGCCACCGAGGGCGCCGTCGCCCCGCGCGCGCCCGGCTCGGCCACCGAGGGCGCCGTCGCCCCGCGTCGCAAGGTCCCCGCGCGCGTGCCCGACGAGTTCACGCCGCGCGAGGAGCCGCGGGTCCTCGAGTGGTTCTGACCTGAACGAAGAACGGTCTCCCGCCGCGCCCGGCCTCCACACGAGGCCGGGCGCGCGCGTTCCGGATCAACACGCCCTCTGCTCCCTCTGCTCCTCTGTGGTGAACCATCGAAGCCAGGGCGAGGTTGACCGTACACCTCACGGAGCGATAGAAGGGGGCATGCCCCCCACCGCCGTCGAGAAGAAGCTCAAGGTCGGCCGCAGCCTCGCCGCCCAGGCCGACCCCTACGCGCTCTACCAGCGCGCCGTCCAGCAGCCGGACGCCGACCTGGACTTCGTCTCGCGCGTCTTCCGCCGCCGCTACGGCCGCCCGCCGCGCGACGTGCGCGAGGACTTCTGCGCCGCGGCGTTCACGGCCTGCCACTGGGTGCGCCGCAACCGCGAGAACCGGGCCTGGGGCGTGGACCTCGACCCCGCGCCGCTGGCCTGGGGCCGGACCCACAACGTGTCGGGGCTGCGCGACGACCAGCGGGCGCGCCTGACGCTCGTCCAGGCCGACGTCCTGGCGCCGTCGGTCGTGCCGCCGGTGGACATCGTGCTCGCGCAGAACTTCTCCTACTTCATCTTCAAGACGCGCGAGGCCCTGCGCAGCTACTTCGCGGCGGCGCGCGCGGGCCTGCGCCCCGAGGGCCTCCTCGTGCTCGACCTGTTCGGCGGGCCCGACTCGCAGCGCATGGGAGAGGAGCGCACCCGGCACAAGGGCTTCACCTACGTGTGGGACCAGGCGCGCTACGACGCGATCACCAACGAGATCCTGTGCCACATCCACTTCGAGTTCCCCGACCGGAGCAAGCTGCGCAAGGCGTTCAGCTACGACTGGCGCCTGTGGACGATCCGCGAGGTGCGCGAGCTCCTGGCCGAGGCCGGCTTCCAGGCCTCCGAGGCCTACTGGGAGGGGGCCACGGCCGAGGGCGAGGGCAACGGGATCTACACGCGACGCGAGTCGGCGATCAACGAGGACTCGTGGCTGGCGTACGTCGTCGGGATCGCCTGACCGCGCCGACCGGCCTCGACCTCTCGCGGCGCGCTGGCCCGGGTCGGGGCCGAGGGCTACACTCCAGCCGATGATGCTCGAGGACGCGGAGATCCTCCTGGGCAAGATCGCCATCGGCCGCGCCTACCTGAGCCGCGAGAACGCCCTCAAGGTCGTGGAGACGCTGTCCGAGTGGGGACGCGCCGGGCGTCGCGAGCCGTTCCACTCGGCCGCCGTGCGCCTGGGCTTCCTGGAGCGGCGCCGCGCCGAGGAGCTGCTCGCCCTGCTCGGCTCGGGCGAGCTGATCTGCCGCGGCCGCTGCGGGCGGCGGGTCCGGCTGGCGCACCTGCACCCGCGCGACTCTGTCGCCTGCGCCATCTGCGGCGGCCCGCTCTACCTCGCCGTCGGCCCGGCGCCGGTCGCCGCCGCGGACGCCGCGCCCGCCGAGCCCGGGCGGCGCACCGTCCTCGACCTCGCCGTCCCCGACCTCGGTGACGACCCGGCGCCCGCGCTCGCCTCGCACGAGGACGACCTGCCGACGCTCGCCGCGCGCGCCGGCGACGACGGCGAGCGGACCGAGGAGCTCGACGCGCCGACGCGGGCGCCCACGGGCGGCGCGGAGGGCGGCGCCGATCCGCTCGACCGAACGTGGCGCTCCGACGCGCCGGCGGGCGAGGAGTTCGCGCCCTTCGCCGTGGGTGACCTGCAGGTGCTCGCCCCGATCGGGCGCGGCGGCATGGGCAGCGTCTACCGCGCGCGCTGGCGCGGCCAGGCCGTGGCCGTGAAGATCCTCTCCGCCTCGCCGGACCACCCCGAGGTGATCGCCCGCTTCCAGCGCGAGGTGAAGCTGGCCGGCGCGCTCGACCACCTGAACATCGTGCGCGTCCTTGCCACGGGCGTCCTCCCCGACGAGGGCACGGAGCGCGGGCGGCCCTACTTCGTCATGGACCACGTCCAGGGCCGCGACCTCGCCGCCTGGGCCAAGGAGCGCCCGCGCGCGCTGGGCGAGTGCGTGCGCATGGTCGTGACCCTGTGCCAGGCCATGGAGCACGCCCACTCGCGCGGCGTGATCCACCGCGACCTCAAGCCCGCCAACGTGGTCGTGCGCGCGAAGGACGACCAGCCGATGATCTGCGACTTCGGCCTGGCGAAGGTCAAGGCCGAGCTGCAGGACCTGACCCGCACGGGGGACATCCTGGGCACGCCCAGCTACATGCCGCCCGAGCAGGCGCTCGGGCACCGGCAGAAGATCGGCCCGCCGACGGACGTCTACGCCCTCGGCGCCCTCCTCTACCACCTCGTGACCGGGCGCCCGCCGTTCCTCGCGGCGTCGGCGTTCCTGACCATCGCCAGGGTGATCAAGGAGCCGCCCGAGCCGCCGCGCGCCCTCAACCCGGCCGTGCCGCCGGCGCTCGAGCAGGTGCTCCTGAAGGCGCTCGAGAAGGACCCCGTCGCGCGCTACCACACGTGCGGCGAGCTGCGGACGGCGCTGGAGCGGCTGGGGCTCTGACCGCGATGAGCGAGCTCGAGCTCAGGTCGCCGCGGAGTCCTCGGGCATCTCCTCCTCGACCTCGTTGGGGTTGATGTCCCCGTCGCGGATCGAGAGGGCCAGGCCGACGATGCGGGTCATGTGCTCGACCGACCCGTCCTGCAGGAACACGACGTTCGAGGCGCGCCCGGCGATGCGGTGGCGCGGCGGCCGGTTCCGGGGCTCGACGACGACCGCGATGATCGGCTCGTTCTGCGCGCCCTTGTTGATCTCCTGCACCAGCTCCTTGGTGTCGTAGAGGTCGGAGTGCGCGTCGAGGACGGCGAGGTCGAACACGTCGTCCTTCAGCATCTTCAGCGCCTCGCGCCGCCCCGGCACCGTGATGATCTGGTGCCCCTCCTGGGCGATGCGGCGGGAGAACTCGCGCCGCTTGGCCCGGTCGGGCGCGATGTCCAGGACCTTGAGCCTCGAGCCATCCCGACCGTCCGACGCGAAGTCCGAAGCCATCAGTCCCCCTCCTCTGGCTGGGTACAGCCCCCGGATGCTACCCGGGGCGCCCAGGACGTCAAGATGGGCGGCAGATGGGCCCCGGGGCGCTCGGCCCCGGCCAGGGCCGCCGTGAAGCTTGACGGGGGAGCGGCTCAGGCGGGGGTGATGCTGGCGATCTTCAGCTCGACCCAGCGGTTGTTCACGAAGGGCCGCAGGATGAGCGTGTAGCGGCGGCCGACCTCGAGCCGCACCCCGGGCAGCTCCTTGAGCTGGCCCTCGAACAGGTGCAGGGTCTGGCCGTCCTCGCTCACGAGCCGGACCTCGTGGTACTCGCGGCCGAACTGGTTCGTGCCCTCGCTCGTGACCTCGACGACGGCCTCGAGCCGCTGGTCGAGCAGCACGTCAGTGCTTGTCCACGCCGAAGAGGTCGCGCTCGTAGCGGTCGGCATAGGCGGCGAGGTTGCCGATCGCCGCGCCGACCTCCATGGGGTCGGCGTCCTGGACGAGCTGCGTGTCCATGAGGACGAGCTGCTCCTCCTTCAGCGCGAACGCGCCGTAGCACAGGCGCGCGTTCTCCTCGAGGCAGCGGCGGAACTCGATGTCGTCGGCCGGCCCGATCACGCTCCAGTAGCGCACGATCTGCTGGTCGGCGATGTCCTGGTCCTCGGTGATGAGCACGACCTGCGAGCGGCCGTTGCCCGTCGGCACCTCGATGGACAGGGCGCCGCCCTCGGCGGTCACCTGCCAGCCGCACGCCTTGGCGATGCTGTCGACGATCTCGCGGAACCTCACGGGGGCCTCCGGGGGCCGCATGATACCATCGGCGCCTCGACGGCTGCGGCCGCCGTAGGTCAGGTCCGCCATGCCCGAGCTCCCCGAGGTCGAGACCATGCGGCGCGGGATCGCCGGCGCCCTGGGGGCGCGCGTCGCCGACGTCGTCCGGCCGCCGCGGTCGCGCCTGCGCCCCATGACGATCGAGCCGGCCGGGCCGCGGCTGCGGGCCCGCCTGCGCGGGGCCACGATCACGGACGTCGGCCGCGTCGGCAAGCGGGTGGTCCTGGGGCTCGGCACGGGCGATCGCCTGGTGTTCGAGCCGCGGATGACCGGCCTCGTCCTGTTCCGCGACCCGCCCTCGGCCGAGCACGTGCGCCTGCGCCTGACCCTCGAGGGCGCCCCCTGGCCCGAGCTGATCTTCTGGGACCGACGCGGGCTCGGCACCGTGCGCCTGCTCGACGACGCCGGCTTCCGCGCGGCCTGCGGCCCGCCGCGCCTCGGCCCCGACGCGCTGGGCCTGCCGCTCGAGGCCCTCCGCGCGCGCCTCGAGGGGCGCCGGCGGCCGATCAAGGTGGCCCTCCTCGACCAGGCCGCGCTGGCGGGCGTGGGCAACATCTACGCCGCCGAGGCCCTGCACCGCGCCTGCATCCACCCGGCCCGCCCCTGCGACCGGCTCGCGCCGGGCGAGTGGGCGGCCCTTCACCGCGCCCTGCAGGGGGTCCTCGACGAGGCGATCCGGGCCCGCGGCTCGACGCTCTCCGACCGGACCTACCGCGCCGCCGACAGCGCCGAGGGCGGGTTCCAGCTGGCGCATCTCGTCTACGCCCGCGCCGGCCAGCCGTGCCGCGGCTGCGGCGCGGCGGTCGCGCGCATCGTGCAGGCCCAGCGCTCGACCTTCTTCTGCCCGACCTGCCAGGTGTGATGCGTCCGGATCCGCACGTGGCCGCCTCTCATGGGGTTCAGGTCACAGCCATTGCCAGGGAGGCCCCCGGGGGGCAACCTGGGGCCCCCCCGAGGATCAGGAGAGAACCATGGAGCTGGACCCGACCTCGCCGACCCCGCCCGACACGGGGCAGCTCGCGTCGTCGCTCCGCCACCACCTCCGCTACCACCTCGCCCGCTCCGTCCGCCGGTCGACGAAGTACGAGGTGTTCCTGGCCCTGGCCCGGGCGGTGCGCGAGCCGCTGACCGACCGCTGGCTGGCGACCGAGCGCACCTACCGCGAGCGCAACGTCCGCCGCACCTGCTACCTGTCGATGGAGTTCCTCCTCGGCCGCCTCCTGCGCAACGCCGTCTACGCGCTCGAGGCCGAGGAGCCCTGCTCGCAGGTCCTGCGCGACCTCGGCCACCGCCTCGAGGACATCGAGGAGCAGGAGGACGCGGCCGGCCTGGGCAGCGGCGGCCTCGGCCGCCTCGCCGCCTGCTTCCTCGACTCGGCCGCCACGCACGAGCTGCCCGTCTGGGGCTACGGCCTGCGCTACCAGTACGGCCTGTTCCGCCAGTTCATCGTCGACGGCTACCAGGTCGAGGAGCCCGACCACTGGCTGGCGCGCGAGAACCCCTGGGAGGTGTGCCGGCCCGACGACGCGGTCATCGTGAGCTTCTACGGCGGCGTCACCGTGTCGCAGGACGGCAAGGGGGGGCTCCACTACCGCTGGGTGGGCACCGAGGACGTCCTGGCGACGCCCTACGACATCCCGATCCCGGGCTACGGGACCAACACCGTCAACACGCTGCGCCTGTGGTCGGCCTCGTCGCCCAACTCCGGCGTCGACCTGCACACCTTCCAGCAGGGCGACTTCCAGGCGGCGTGCCAGCGGAAGTTCCGCGCCGAGACGATCACGGCCGTGCTCTACCCGGGCGAGCGCAGCGAGGCCGGCAAGGAGCTGCGCCTCCGCCAGCAGTTCCTCCTCGCCTCGGCCACGCTGCAGGACATCATCCGGCGTCACCTGCACATCAACCCCGACCTGCGCAACCTCGACGAGAAGGCCTCGATCCAGCTCAACGACACGCACCCGACGCTGGCCGTGCCGGAGCTCATGCGCCTGCTCATGGACCAGCACGGCTTCGGCTGGGACGACGCCTGGCAGCTCACCTCGCGCGTGTTCGCCTACACGAACCACACGCTCATGCCCGAGGCGCTCGAGCGCTGGCCCTTCCACATCCTGGCCCGGCTCCTGCCGCGCCACGTGCAGATCATCCAGGAGGTCGACCGGCGCTTCCTCGAGCAGGTGCGCCGCGTGTTCCCCGGCGAGGAGGAGCGCGCGCACCGCATGGCGATCATCGACCCCGGCCTCGACCGGCAGGTGCGCATGGCCAACCTGGCCGTCGTCGGCAGCTCGTCGGTCAACGGCGTCGCGGCGCTGCACACCGAGCTGCTCAAGACGGGGCTCCTGAGCGACTTCTACGCCATGTTCCCGCAGCGCTTCAACAACAAGACCAACGGCATCACGCCGCGGCGCTGGCTGAACCAGGCCAACCCGCGCCTCGCCGCGCTCGTCAGCTCGCGGATCGGCCGCGGGTGGGTGCGCGACCTCGACGAGCTGCAGCGCATCGAGCCGCTCGCCGAGGACCCGGAGTTCCGCCGCGCCTGGCGCGAGGTGAAGCAGAAGAACAAGGTCGAGCTGGCGAAGGTCATCGACCGCCACGCGCGCGTCGAGGTCGACCCGACGAGCATGTTCGACGCGCAGATCAAGCGCATCCACGAGTACAAGCGCCAGCTCATGCTCGCGCTCGAGGTCATCCACGAGTACCAGGCGCTGCTGCGCGACCCCGACCGCGACGTCCTGCCGCGCACGGTCATCGTCGCCGGCAAGGCGGCGGTCGACTACGCCATGGCCAAGCTGGTCATCAAGCTGATCAACTCGGCGGGCGCGGTCATCAACACGGACCCGCGCGTGCGCGGGCGCCTCAAGGTCGTGTTCCTGCCCAACTACCGGGTCACGCTGGCGCAGCACATCGTCGCCGGGTCGGACGTGTCGGAGCAGATCTCGACCGCCGGCTACGAGGCCTCGGGCACGGGCAACATGAAGTTCGCCCTCAACGGGGCGCTGACGCTCGGCACGCTCGACGGCGCCAACGTCGAGATCGCCCAGGCGGTCGGCGACGACAACATCGTGATCTTCGGCCTCCAGGCGCACGAGGTGCGGGAGTGGAAGCAGCGCGGCTACCGGCCGCGCGAGATCTACGAGCGCGACCCGGGCCTGCGCGAGGTCCTCGACGCGGTGGCCGGCGAGGCCTTCAGCCTGGGCCGCCCGGGCCTGTTCCGGCCGATCGTCGACTCCCTCCTGCACCACGACGAGTACATGGTCCTCGCCGACTTCGCCGCCTACGTGCAGGCCCACCAGAGGGTCGCGCGCCTCTACCGCGACCCCGAGGCCTGGACGCGGGCGTCGATCCTCAACACGGCGCGCGTGGGGCGCTTCTCCAGCGACCGCACGATCCACGAGTACGCGCGGGACATCTGGCGCGTCGAGCCGCAGGCGGTGGCCCTCGAGCCGTCGTCGGAGGCGGTGTCGGCCCCGCGCTGAGGGCTGGTCCCGGGTTGTCCCGCGGCGCCCGCCTGGGACAATCGCACGCCGATCGAGCTGCAAGAGGAGGGGCGGATGAGCACCTGGCGGGTCACGTACGTGGGCGAGGGGATCGCCCAGATCGACGGCGTCGGCAACTTCCAGAAGCACACCACCGCCTCGGTCGCCGAGGAGGTGGCCGCCCGGCTCAAGGGTGACGCCCGCTGGCAGGTCGTCGCGCCCGGCGCGACGCCGCCCGCCGCCCCGGCGGCCCCCGCGGAGAAGAAGCCCGAGCCCGCGCCCGCCCCGGCGGCGGAGAAGAAGCCCGAGCCCGCGCCCGCCCCGGCGGCGGCCGAGAAGAAGCCCGAGCCGGCGACGGAGAAGAAGCCCGAGCCGGCCAAGGCCGACGACAAGCCCAAGGTCGACGACAAGCCCAAGGCCGACGACAAGCCCAAGGCCGACGCGCCCAAGGCGTAGGGCCTACTCGTCCTGATCGCGGTGCGGGAGGAGGAAGTTGATCTCCACCCCGTGCCGTCCGAGGGCCTTCGACTTCACGACGCCGGCGCGCTCGAGCACCCGCAGGCTGCGGCGGATCGACACGGGCGAGCGCCCGCACTGGTCCGAGAGCATCTGGCAGGTGCCCTTCCAGCGGCCCCCGAGCAGGACCGGCAGGAGGTGGGCGAGGGTGGCCTCGGCGGCCAGGATGGTCGAGCCCGACGCCCCCACCTGCTCCAACCGGCGCCGCATGTCGAACAGGATCGTGTGGATCAACGTGGCGCACGTGCTGAGCTTCATGCCTGACGTTACTCAAGCGGCGCGCCACCCGATCGGATGAGGTCGGCCAGACGTAACCGCCGTCAGCACAATGGCTGGGACGCTCCCCGACCCGGCTGGACATGTCTCGCATTGAGACGTGCGCATCGAATCGAGACGCCGCGCTCCAGGGGCTGGCGCTGACACCCCGGAGGGCGCGGCGACGCGGTCAGCGACCTTCGACCACCTGGCGATGCGCTCTCCGCCAGGTCCAGGGCGTCTCGAAGTCCACCGGGCGCGCGCGCGCGACCACCTGCGCGGCGATCTCGGGGAAGCCGCCGTCGCCGTAGAGCCCGACCGTCTCGCAGGCCAGGCCCGCCTCGACCAGGAGCACCGCGAGCGGCACGTCGTCGACGAGGACGTGGACGAGCTCGCGCCCGCGCGCGTCCGCCCGGCCGCTGCGCAGGATGCTGGCCTGCCGCGCGCCGCGCAGGGCGTCCTCGACCAGCGCCCGCGCGCGCCCGGCCCAGGGCTCCTGGTCGCCGTCGAACCAGGGCGCCGCGCACTCGGGCGTGTCGACGGCCAGGAAGCGCAGGAGGCGCCCCTCGTGGACGACGGTGTCGCCGTCGAGCACGACGATCGCCCGCGGGTCGACCTCCTCGCGGCCGACCCGGGGCGGGTCGAAGTAGCGCCCGCGCGCGGCGGCCAGGAGCAGCCAGCCGACGAGCAGGCCCAGGAGCGTGACGGCGCGAGCGATCCGGCGGGCGCGGGACATGATGCCGCGGCGCGAGGCGAACCGCGGGCCGCCCGGCGGCCGTTACGCCGTCAGCGCCCCACACGACCGCTCCGAGCGGGGGCCGCTCGCCGCGGGCAGGCCTTGCCCGCCGGGCGCCCCGGGCGCGACGCAGTCGTCGCACGCTCGTCGCTCAGACGTCGGTCAGACCTGGGGCGTGACCTTCTGGATCCAGCTCGCGTAGTCGTCGTAGCCGACCTCGCGCTGCCGCGCGCGGGCGCGCTCGAGCAGGGCATCGACCTTCTCGGCCGGCAGCGGCCCCTTCCGCGCGAGGTGCTCCGTCACGGCGGCGGCCGTCGTGGCGGCGGCCGCGCTGGCCGGGCCGCAGTCGAGGTAGCGGTCGATCAGGTGCTGAGCGACCTGCTTGCCATGGTCGAGCGACGCCTTGATGTTGCCCTGGCCGGTCACGACGTTGCCCGAGGCGAAGACGCCGGGCAGCGGGCCGTACTCGCCCGTGTCCCAGTCCTTGAACGCGTAGTAGACGCCCTTCATCTCCACGCCGGTCAGCGGCTCGGGGATGCTGCCGATCGAGCTGACGACCAGGTCGGTGCGCAGGGTCTCCTCGGTGCCGGGGACCGGGGCGGCGTCGCGCCCCTGCACCTCGGACTTGCAGACGACCAGGCCGCGCAGCCGGCCGTCCTCGATCACCAGCTCGCGCGTGAGCGTCTGCGGGCGCACCTGGAAGAGGAAGTTCGACTGGCACTTCGACAGGATCTTGTGCCGGACCTCGCCCGCCTTGGCGATCTGCTTCTCGTTGGCCCCCTTGGGCATGGGCGACAGCGGCATGTCGTCGATGCGCCGGCGGTAGAGGAGGATGCCGCCCTTGACCCCGAGCGCGGACGGGTCGTCGATGCCGTGCGCCTGGCAGTACTTGGGGATCCCCTCGTGCTCCATGGCGATCACGTCGGGCGTGACGCCGCGGGCGCGCAGGGCGCGCGCGTAGAGCTCGAGCTGGATGATCTTGATCACGTCGATCGAGGCCAGGCCGCCGCCGACCACGACCGCCTCGTCGGGCACCTCGTAGCGCGGGCCGGCGTAGCCGACCTCGTGGTAGTGGTTGAACCAGTAGACGAACGGGTTCTGGTAGACGAGGCCGCGGTCGACCACGTCGCCCGCCCCGGCCGCGTCGAGCGGGCGGTCCTTCCAGGCCCCGTTGGCCAGCACGACCGCGCTCCAGCCCCAGTCGCGGGCGAGCGCGAGGAAGTCGAGGTCCTGGCCGAGCTTCGTCCGCGGGACGAAGGTCACGCCGGGCCGGCGCAGCCGCTCGTCGATCTTGCGGTACTCCATCTCCCGCTGCTTGTCGTGCCAGCGGGGCAGGCCGTCCTCGATCTTCCCGTACGGGCGCTCGTTCTGCTCGAAGACGACCACCTGGCAGCCGGCGGCGGCCAGGATCTCGGCCACCGTCGAGCCGGCGGTGGCGCCGCCGATCACGGCGACGGCGTGGCAGGGCTTGTCGACCATTCCTCGCGCTCCCCCTCCGCCGCGGCCGCGGCGAGGAGCGCATCGTAAGCGCTCGGGGCCCTCACGAAAACATGCCCCGCGCCATCGATCAGCCCTCGTCGCCCTGCTGGCGCTTCTTGTCCCGGGCGGCCCAGGCCTTGCCGATCACCGGCACGGCCTGCTTCCAGCGGGTGAAGTCGATCCACAGCTCGCGGGCGATCGTGTAGGCGTCGGCGATGAGGAAGGCGGCCACGAGGACGAGCGCCATGCCGCCGAAGATCAGCGGGTCGATCTCGCGCGTCTTCTCGCTCGGGTCGCGCTGCAGGGTCGAGCCCTCGGGCGCCTCGACGCGCTGGCGGTCGCGCCACACCTGGAACACGAACTGCGCCGCGACGAAGGTCACCAGGCCGCCCGAGGCGCCCAGCCAGAAGCGCACGACCAGGCGCCGGCGGGCGTCCTCCTTGCGCTGCGCCTCGGCGACGATGTCCGACTGCGTGCGGGGCGCGCGGGCGCCGGGGCCGTCCTCGAGGAGGAGCATGCGGCAGGGCTTGCAGGCGGCCGTGTGAGCGAGGAGCCGCGCGACGGTCTCGGGGCCGAGCTGGTGCTCGACCGCCAGCGGCGCCTCGTAGGCGTCGGACAGGGCGCGCAGGGCGCGCGCCAGCTCCGGGTCCGCGCCCTCGCCCTCGGCCGGCGGCGGCCGGTCCTTGATCGCCCACATGAGCGCGAAGAGCTGGTCGTCGCGCAGGTGCTCGTCGTCCGTCATCCCCGTGATCCTACCCGGGCCGGCGCGGGATGGACGGACGCCGCCTCGTCGCGCATCATCTCTCCATGACGCAACGAATGGACGACGACCGCGGCCTCACGGGACGGGTCGCCCTGGTGACGGGGGCGGGCAAGGGGATCGGCGCGGCGACCGCCGTGCAGCTCGCGTCGGCGGGCGCGCGCGTGGCGCTCGCCGCGCGCACCGACGGCGACCTGGCGAAGATCGCCGCGTTCATCCACGAGAGCGGCGGCGAGGCCCTGCCGGTCCGCTGCGACGTGACCGACGAGGCGCAGGTCGAGCGGCTGTTCCGCGAGGTCGGCGACCGCCTCGGCCCGGTCGACGTGCTCGTGAACAACGCCGGGCTCGCGGCGGCCGCGCCCTTCGACGAGCAGGCGACGGCCGAGTGGCGGCGGCTCCTGGACACGAACCTCGTCTCGACGCTCCTCTGCGCGCGCGCCGCCCTGCGCGACATGCGCGCGCGCCGGCGGGGCGTGATCGTCAACGTGGCCAGCGTGTCGGGCGTGTCGGGCGTGGAGAAGCTCCCCGGGCTGTGCGTCTACGCCGCCGCCAAGGCCGGTGTGATCGCCTTCAGCGAGGCCCTCGCCGCCGAGGCCCGCCCGCACGGCGTGCGCGTCCTGTGCGTGAGCCCGGCCTCGGTCAAGACCGACGGCCTGCGCGCCGTCGCCCCGCCCGAGGTCGTGGACAAGGCCATGACGCCGGGGCGCGTGGCCGGCCTGATCACCTTCCTCTGCGGCGACGTGGCCAGCGCCGTCAGCGGGTCGAACCTCGTCGTGTGGGGGCCGCCGGCGACGACGCCGGCGGCGGTCTGACCGACCCCGTCGAGTGACGCGGCGGCCAGGCCGCGCTCAGCCGGGTGGCTCGTCGTCGCGCGAGAGCAGGCCGGCGCCGGCCAGGACGGCGGCGGCGAGCGCGGCGGCGAGCGCGGAGGGCGCGCCCCGGCGGCCCGCGAGCGGCGACCACGCTGTCGCCGCGCCGGCCAGGGTCGCCAGCGCGAGCACGGCGACTCCGCGCAGGCGCCCCGGCGCGCCGCCCCGACGCGCCGCACCCCCACGCACGCCGCGCCGGCCAGCGCGCCGGCCAGGGCCACGGTCACGACCAGGGGCGTCGTCGGTCGCGCGTCGAGGAGCCCGGCGCCCCGCCCGGCCAGGAAGAGCAGCTCGAGCAGGAGGACGCTCAGCGCCGCGCCCGCCGGGACCTGCACGAGGAGCGCGCCCGCCGCCGTCGCGCCGTCGAACAGGCGCCGGGGCAGGTGCTGCTCCGGCCCCTGCGCCGGGCGCGCCCGCCAGGCCGTGACGGCCTCGAGCCCGGACAGCAGCAGGTCGAGCAGCGCGAGCGTCAACGCCGTCACGACGACGACGACGCCGGTCAGCACCCAGCCGCTCATGGCGCCGGGTCCGTCGGCTCACCCGGACCGGCGACGCCGTCGACGCTCGGCGTCGGGCGGGCAAACGACTCGCTCGCTCCGGCCGGCGCGAGGAGCGCGGCGGCGAGCGTCGCCGCCGTGGAGAGGAGGATCACCGGCCCGAACAGCGAGTCGCGACGGCCTCGAGCCCGGCCAGCAGCAGGTCGAGCCACGCGAGCGTCAGCGCCGTCACGACGATCCACGACGACGGCCAGCACCCGGCCGCTCATGGCGCCGGGTCCGTCGGCTCGGTCGAACCAGCGACGGCGTCGATCCTCGGCGCCGGGCGGACGCACGGCTCGCGCGCTCCGGACGGCGCGAGGAGCGCGGCGCCAAGCGCACCGGCGAGCGTCGCCGCCGTGGAGAGGAGGATCACCGGCACGAACAGCGAGTCGCTCACGCGTCGTCGGCCGCCGGGCGCTCGGCGCGCTCGCCCGTCGGCGGCGGACCCGGCGCGCCGCCCGCCTCCTCGGACCCCGGCGCGAGGAGCGCCGCGCCGCCGAGCGCGGCGGCGCCCACGAACGCGAGCAGGGCCGCGACCGGCGCCCACTCGCCTTGGTCGTGCGCGGGCGAGAGCGCCGTGCCGGCGCCGGCCGCCGCGGCGAACGCGAGCACGCGTACGCGCGCGCGACCCCCCGCCACGCGGGCCGGGCCAGCGACGCGCCGACCTGGCCGACCGCGACGAACGCGCCGAGCGCGCCGACGAGGAAGGCGAGCTCCTCCGGAAGCCAGGGCTTCCGGCGGCTCACCGCCGCGGCGCACTCCGCCAGGGCGCGCGCGAGCCCGAGCGCCACGAGCGCGCCGATCGGCATCGCGACGAGCAGGGTGAGCCCCGCGCCCGCCCCCTCGACCAGGTGGCGCACTGCCCGGTCGCGCGGGTCGGTCGCGGGCTGCGCCTGCCAGGCCCAGAGCCCGAGGACTCCGACGGCCGCGAGGACCGCCACCCCGAGCAGCACGAGCCCGAGCGGGGACACCCGCCGCGCGCCCGGGCCTACCGCCCGAAGCGCTTCTCGCGGTTCTTCTTGGCCATCTCGGCCAGCCGCGAGGTGTCGATCTTGCGGCCGCCCTTGGTCGTGGACGGGTCCTTCTTGGCGTCGGCCTTCTCGGCCTTGCCGCTGGCCTTCTTGGCGTCGGCCTTCTCGGCCTTGCCGCTGGCCTTCTTGGCGTCGGCCTTCTCGGCCTTGCCGCTGGCCTTGACCGCCTTGCCGGCGCCGGACTTCTTCGCCGCGTCGAGCTTCTTCGAGGGCTTGGCCGGCGGCGGCGTGGCCTTGCCGCGCCCGGTCAGACGGGCGAAGAAGCCCAGCTTCTTGGGCGGCGGCGGCGGGGCCGGGGCCTCGCTCTCCTCGTCCTCGGCGGCCTCGTCGCTCGACCCGGACGACGAGGAAGAACCGTCGTCGTCCTTCTTGGCCGCCTTCTTCTTGGCGGGCGCATCGTCCTCGTCGTCGAGGTCGACGTCGTCGTCGTCGCCCAGGTCGTCGTCGTCGTCGTCGGACTTGGCGGCGGCGGCCTTGCCGGCCTTCTTCTTGGGCGCGTCGTCGTCGTCGTCCAGGTCGACGTCGTCGTCGTCGTCCAGGTCGTCGTCGTCGTCGTCGCTCTTGGCCGGCTTGGCGGCCGTCTTCTTGGCGGCGGGAGCGTCGTCCTCGTCGTCGAGGTCGTCCTCGCTCTCGCCGGCCTTCTTCTTCGCCTTCGTGGCGACGGGCGCGTCGTCCTCGTCGTCGTCGTCGAGGTCGACGTCACCCAGGTCGTCGTCGAGGTCGAGGTCGTCGTCCTTCGCGGCCGGCTTCTTCTTGGCGATGGGCGCGTCGTCCTCGTCGTCGAGGTCGACGTCGCCCAGGTCGTCGTCGTCGAGGTCGTCATCCGCCTCGGCGACCGCGGCCGCCTTGCCGGTGGCCTTCCTCGCCGTGGCGTCGCTCGATGCCGCCCGCGCCGGCTTGCCCGACGCCTTGGCCGCCGCGAGGGGGGCCTCCTCCTCGTCGTCCTCGAGGTCTCCCAGGTCGTCGTCGTCGAGGTCGTCGTCGTCGAGGTCGTCGGCGCGCGCCGCCTTGCCCGAGGCCTTCGCCGCCGGCGGCTCGTCCTCGTCGTCCAGACCGACGTCGCCCAGGTCGTCGTCATCGTCGTCGTCATCGTCGTCGTCGGCAGCGGCCGAGGCGACCTTCCGGGCCGGGGCCTCGTCGTCGTCGAGCCCCAGGTCGTCGTCGTCGTCGTCGTCGAGGCCCGCGTCCATGTCGGCGGCCACGGCCTTGGCCGCGCTCGCGGCGGCCTTCTCCGTCGGGCCGTCCTCGTCGAGGTCCAGGTCGCCCAGGTCGTCGTCGTCGACGTCCGCGCTCCCCTTGCGCGCCGCCACCTCGCCGCTGCCGTTGCGCGCCGCGGCCGCGCGCGCGTCGCGCTCCTCCTCGTCGGCCAGCTCGTCCTCGCCCGGCTCGAGCGCGTCGAGGTCGTCGTCGTCGATCTTGCCCACCGACGACTCGCTGTCGAGCTGCTCCTCCTCGTCGACCTCGCTCACGTCGTCGACGGCCTCGGCCGCGGCCTCTGCCGCGTCGGCCTGCCCGCCGATCCCGGAGAGGGCCTCGAGCTCCTCGAGCGACGCCGGGTCGTCGAGCCCGTCGTCGAGCTCGTTGTCGCTCAGCGCCTCGATGTTGCCCAGCTCGTCGAGGTCGTCGTCGTCGAGGTCCAGCTTGGCCGGCCCGGCCTTGGCCTTCCCGGCCGCCTTGCCGCCCTTGCCGCCCTTGCCCTTCGTCGCGGCGCCGACCTCGGAGCCGGAGCGCTTGCCGGCCTTGCGCAGCCGCCGCTGCTCGCGCACGTTCTCGATCGCGCGCAGGATCGCGCGGTCCTCGCGCGCGTTGATGTAGCCCTTCTCGATGAGGATCTTGTTGATCCGCACGAGCCGGCGCTCCTTCACGTGGATGCGCTTCTGCTCGCGCAGGGCCTCGTCGACCCACTTCTGCTCGCAGATGTCGCTCTGCACGGCGATCTTGCCGTAGAAGCGGTCCGCCTTGCGCACGAGGTAGTAGATGATCGCGTAGCGCAGCCCCTTGAGCTGCTTGCCGCGGATGATCCCCATGTCGAGGAGCACCCGTTCGAGCGACGGGCGCTTGCCCTCGGTGTCGAGGATCTCGCGCTGGAGGTCGAGGGCCTCGTCGAGCTGGTCCTCGTTGACCATGCTGTGCTGGAGCACGATCCGCGAGACGATGTCGTTCAGGGACTCGGCCACCCGGGCCTCCGCGGTGCTTGGGGACGGCGAGCGCAAAGGGCCTGCCGCGACGGCGGCCAATGCTGTCAACCGCCGCCCCCCGGGTCAAGCGGGCCCGTAGGGAGGCGCGGGCGCCCGCGCCGTTCGTTACACTCCCCGCACACAGCGACCTCGCTCGACGAGGGAGGCCCCCTCATGCGCGCTCAGCACCTCCTCGCCCCCGCCCTGGCGCTCGTCGCCGCCCTCGCCGCCGAGCGCGCGCTCGGCTACGCGATCGAGGTCCACAAGGACTTCTACGACCTCGCCTTCGGCCAGGCCGCCGCCGGCAAGACCGTCGCGCCGCCCGGCCCGGCCGACCTGGCCGCCTTCCGCCGGTTCGTGTGGGAGCGCGGGGCGGCCACGAGCGCCGAGTTCCGCCGCCGCTGGCCGACCGCCGCCAGCTTCGACGAGGCCGCCTTCAAGGAGCTCCTGGCCCTCAACCCGGGCAAGTCGGTCGTGGGGATCGACCGCGTGCCGGCCGACCGGCCCACCGACGTGCGCACGGTCGTGCGCGAGGGCTCGGTCGACCCCGACAACGACGACCGCAACCAGGACCGCCTCTTCGTCCAGGGCGGGCGCGTGGTCCTCGACCCCTTCGGGCGCGCCGTGCCCTACGACCCGCGCACGACCTGGTTCGGCGGGCTGACCGGCGTCCCCAGCCAGTTCGACGCGCACGGGGCCACCCTGCGCACGGGCGAGAAGGGCGGCGGCCTGCTCACGGCCCTGCGCCACCCCGAGCACTTCGCCCGCCCGCCGGTGGCGCTCGGGTCGGCGCCCGAGTTCTCGCAGACCTACACCGACCTGGGGCTGCTCGCGCGCCTGCGCGGCGGACCGGGGTCGGAGTGGCTGGCGCTGACCTTCGGCGGCAACACGCTCCACGGCCTCGAGGACCTCGGCAACCAGATCCACTGCACGGTGCTCGGGATCCCCGAGTTCTTCCTCGACGCCAAGAAGGTCCACATCAAGCGCAAGCTGAAGCACCTGCTGCGCGGCCGCGAGGATCCGGCCGCCGGCTTCGGCTCGCCGGCGAGCCTGACCACGGCGCAGGTCAACGCGGCCATGGCGCTGATCAAGCAGGGGCGCGTGGACGAGGTCGACCCCGGCGTGCGCTTCGCCCTGGGCCACGAGCCCAAGGGGCAGCCGACCGACGTCGAGCTGGGGATCCACATCATCGGCAACCATCACCGCCTGCTCGAGGACTTCGTCGAGCGGCAGACGATCGCCGCCATGCGCTCGATGGCCGCCGGGCGGCCGCAGGAGGTCCCGGCGCACATCCGCGCCGTGCTCGAGCGCGCCCAGGGCGGCGACCCGGCCTTCGAGGCGCGCTGCAGGGCGGCGCTGGCCGCCGCGGGCCTCGGCCGCGACCCGAAGGGCGCGACCGAGTTCGCGCGCGTCCTGGCCGAGGTCATGGTCGAGCACTCCGCGCCCGAGGCGGCGCCGATCTACCGGGCGATCCGCAGGATCTCGCTCCCGGGGCTCAAGGGCGAGCAGGTCTACGACGCCGAGCTGGGGCACGACCCGATGCAGTTCGTGACGGCGACGCGCGGCAAGGACGTCGACACGATCTGGGAGCTCTCCGGCCGGGCCTTCGCGCGCGTGGTCACGGTCCTGCGCCTGTGGGACGAGCAGTTCCTCGACCACACCGACGACCTCGCGCCCGGCAGCCCCGAGGCGCTGGCCCGCGCCGACGTGATCGTCGAGCGCCTCGTCGGCCGCCAGCTCGCCTACCTCGACGAGGCGGCGCGGCGCCGCGACGAGTACCTGGCCGAGAAGCGCCAGGAGCACGCCGAGGCGACCGCGCCCCGCCGCGGGCTGATCGATCGCTTGCGCGCCCGCTTCCGCTGACGGAGCCGCGCGGGCGCGCGCGCAGTGAGCGCGCTCACCGCTTGATCTGAGAGCGAAGCGAGCAGATCGAGCGGTGGCGCACATTCCCGAGCGGAGGCCGCGTAGCGGCCGGAGGGAGGGCGACAGGTGCCTCACTGCGGATCGGAGCATCGAGCCGCGCGCCCGGACGTGGACATCAGAACAAGCGACGGCCGCTGTGAGCGCGAGGGACACCGCGAAAGCTCGAGCCCCGGTGAACCAGCCCCGGAGCCTCAGACGCTGACCGCCCGCCCGTCCGCCTGGGCGCTCGCCGGCCTGGTGGCAATGGCCCTCGGCTGCTGCGCGTCCGGCCCGGCCATCCTCGTCGCCTCGCGCGTCGCGGGCGAGGCGGCCCCGTGGCCGTCGCTCCTGCTCCCCGCGGTGGCCGTCGGCGCCACCGTCGCGGCGGCCGTCGCGCTGCTCGTCCTCGCGAGGATGCGCCCCTGGCACGAGCCCGACGGGCTGGAGCGGCCTCCTCACGACCCGCGCCGACCGGCCGAGCGCCCGCCGCCGCGGGACCCCCCGGGCCAGGTCGGGTGAGCGCGGGGCCGGTAGAATCCCGGCCTCGCAGGGAGGCGCCGTGGACCACCAGTCGTCGCTCCCGCCGCCGGGCGGGTCGCTCCCGCCACCGGGCGGGTCGCTCCCGCCGCCGGGCGGGGCGCTCCCGCCGCCGGGGGCGGCGCAGCCGCCCCCGCCCCAGCAGCCTGCGCCCCAGCAGCACGCGCCCTGGGAGCCCGCCCCCGAGCCGCAGTCGCCCGGGCTCCTGCGGTCGATCCTCGAAGCGCGCGCCTCCTACGCGTTCCTGGCGGCCGTGCTGGTGGTCTTCTTCATGTGCGCGCGCGATGCCGGCGTCGGCATCTTCGGCCTGGTGCCCCTGCCCGAGGAGGTCGTCCGCAAGTACGGCGCGTACCACTACCACGACGTCCGCGACAACGGCGAGTGGTGGCGGTTCTTCAGCTCACTGTTCGTCTCGCGCCTCGGCCTCGATGCGCTCATCTACCTGATCGTCTTCGCCCAGGTGGGCCCGCAGCTCGAGCGCGTGCTCGGGACGGCCCGCTTCTGCGTCATGTACCTCGGCGCCGGCGCCGGCGGGCTGGCCCTGGCCGAGCTGATCGACCCGAGCGTCCGGATGCAGCTCGCCTCGGGCGACACGATCGTGGCCGTCTACGCGGCCATGGGCGCCATGCCCGGCGTGGTGCTCGGGACGACGGGCTCGGTCCTGGCGACGATCCGCAGCCCGGTGACCCGCTCGGCGCTGTTCATGATCGCCTTCTGGACGATCGCCCGCTACTTCCTCATCCAGCGGCTCGAGCCCGCCGTCCTGGGCGCGGCCGCCCTCGGCCTGCCGCTGGGCTTCGGCCTGGCCCTGTCGCTCCGCAACAAGGCCGCCGGCGCGCTCGCCTCGGCGGTCCCGCTCGTGGCCGTGGCCGTCCTGATCGGCCTCGTCGGCAAGGGCCTCCGCTACCGCGACGGAGAGCTCGTCGACCGCGGTCGCCCGGCCACCGGCCGCCTCCCCGGCCCGGCGACCGACGACGCGCCGCGGGCCTCCACCCTCGAGACGCCCGCCGCGTCGAGCAAGGCCGTCGCCGCGGCGCGCGAGAAGGCGCGCGCGCTCCTCGACCGCCACGGCCCGCTCCCGGCGCAGTTCGGCTACACGCTCGACGACCAGAACAAGGCCGCCGCGCTCCTGGCCGAGCTGACGAAGGTCGTCGACGGCCCGAACGTCGTGCTGGGCGAGCTCGACGCCGAGCGCGTCCGGCTCCACATCATCCGCGCCAACTTCCACGAGGCGGCCCGGCTGGCCGAGGAGCACCTGACGCTGCAGCCGGGCCCCTACGCGCGCGCGCTGGCGGGGCTCACCGCCTACTACAAGCCCGACCTGAGCCGCGCCGAGGACCACCTGGAGCGGGCCACGCGCGACGCCGCGTTCCTGCTGGAGGTCCCCGAGGCGCTCTACTTCTACGGGCGCGTGCTCGAGGACGCGCACGGGCTCGACGCCGCAGCCTCGCACTACCAGCGCTACGTGCGGCAGCTCGGCGACGGCCGGCACCCCGACTGGCGCCGGGGGCTGGTCGAGGACGCGCGCCGGCGGCTCGGGCGCTGAGTGACGCGGCCGACGAAGGAGGCGCGGCGGGAGCGCACGCGGGTGCTCCTGCTCTTCGCCGGCGCGACCCTGCCGCCGCTCGTGCTCCTCGTCGTCATGGCCTGGATCGCGGCCAGGAACGACGAGGCCGCCTACCGGCAGGTCGCCGAGGAGCAGGCGCGCCAGACGTCGGCCAAGGTCAAGGTCGAGCTCGAGGCGGCCGTGCGGCGCGCCGAGGAGGACGTGTTCGACGTCGTCGACCCGGCCCTGTTCCGGCGCCCGGCGGCGCCCGCCCTCGCGCAGGCGCTCGAGGCGGCGGCCGCGCGCGCGCCCATCGCCGCGCGGTTCGTGGCCCTGACCACCGCGGGGGACGTCCTGTGGCCGCCGACGCGCCTGCCCTTCGGCACGCCGCTCGACCGCGAGCCCGCGGCGCCGCCGCCCGACGAGCGGCCCGGCACGCCCGACGAGTACCGCGAGCGCGCCGAGCTCCT
>JAHBXY010000190.1 GCA_019636275.1 Planctomycetota bacterium
GACGACGAGGCCCGCGCGCACGGCCTGGCCTTCCTGCCCGCGGCCGAGGCCCCGCTGGTCCTCGTCACCCGGGCCGGCACCGACCGCGCCGGCGCCGAGGCCCTGCGCCGCGCGCTCGCCGCTCCGTCCTGAGTCCGGCCCTGGCCCCGGGCTCCCGGGTGGTCTACGCTGAACCAGCGGAGGCGCGCCCGTGGACGACTTCGAGGCGTTCAAGAAGAAGAAGCAGGCCGAGAAGGCCGCCCAGCAGCAGGCCGACAAGGACGGGGCCGCCTTCGACGAGGCCGCCAAGAAGATGGGCTGGGTCGACGGGATCGGCTTCGTCGGCGCCAACAACCCCAAGGTCAAGGGGTTCGCCGTCGGCCGCGCGCGGCGCAAGCGCGTCGACCCGGCCACGCTCGTGCGCCCGAAGAAGATCGAGACCCACCGGACGCGGACGAAGAAGGTCGACCCGACCACGATCGCGCGCACCGAGACCGAGGAGCGCCGCCGCGAGCGCGAGAAGCCCAAGGTCGACCCGAGCACGCTCCAGCGCCCGGCCATGGACATCATCTCGGCCCGCGCCGCGAAGCCGATCGACCCGAGCACGCTCCAGCGCCCCGCCGGCATGGAGACGCATCGCCACGACGACGAGGAGAAGAAGCCCGCGCCCCCCGCGCCCAAGGCCAAGGGTCTCCGCCGGTTTTGACGTGCGATCGACGGCTGCGGGCGCGCCAGAGGGCCGGGGGATCCGTGTGCTCGGCCGCTGCAGTCTCACATTTCGAGGACTCACGGGTGGATCGGCGGCCGAGCACAGGGACCCCCGGCCGGAGTCGACCCGGCCCGGCCCGTCCGAGGCACCTGCCTGGCGCATTTCCGGCCGGGCCTCCAGGCCCGCTCGATCCATCCCCGAGGACTGACGGCCGATTTCACTCGAGCTGAGAGCCTCAGCGCCACGCTTTGGCCGCTCATGGACGCAGATCTCTGCGTCCAAACAACTCGAGTGAAGTCTGCTGTGATGCGTACGTGCAGGCCCTCCAACGCCGAGGCCGGGGCGGTTCGCTTTCGCTCCCGAGGATCGGCGGAACCGTGACCGGAGGGCTGGCGCGCCCGTGACGCGCGCCGGGCCACCCTGCTCGACGGAGGTGGAGCATGAGGCGGGTCCGGGTGCGGTGGGCGCGCGTGGTCGCGCTCGCGCTGGCGGTCGCGTGCGTGGGGCTCGTTCATCGGGTGACGGTCCTGCGGCGGGCGGTCGGCGACCTGACGGAGCGCGAGGCGACCCTCCACGCTGCGGCGCTCGCTGCGGAGCGGCAGCTCGCGCGACACCTCATCCACAGGTGCTGGCTGCCGTGCGATCTCCTGGGGCCGGAGGACCAGGTGCTCGCCGTCGAGGTCGGGCGCGGGAGGCTCGCGTCGCCGTATCAGGGCCCCTGGGGCGTGGTTCAGGACGAGCTCACGTCGAGCGGCATCTGGCTGAGGCTCGAGCGCGCCCAACGCTGATCAGCCCGTCCGGACCGTGACACCCCGCGCGGCCAGCTGGCGCTTGACCTCGGGGATCGTCACCTGCCCGAAGTGGAAGATCGACGCGGCGAGCACGGCGGAGGCGCCGCCCTCGACGACGGCGGCGACGAGGTGGTCGACGTTTCCGGCCCCGCCGCTGGCCACGACCGGCACGCGCACGGCCGACGAGGCCGCCCGCAGGAGGTCGAGGTCGTAGCCCTCGCGCGTGCCGTCGCGGTCCATGCTCGTGAGCAGGACCTCGCCCGCGCCGCGGTCGACGGCCTCCTTCAGCCAGGCGACCGCCTCGCGGCCCTCGGCGACCCGGCGGCCGCCGTGCGTCGTCACCTGCCAGGCGCCCGGGCGGGCCGGGTCGCGGCGGGCGTCGACGGCGACGACGACGGCCTGGCTGCCGAAGCGCCGCGCGCCCTCGGTGATCAGCTCGGGCCGCTCGAGGGCGGACGTGTTCACGGCCACCTTGTCGGCGCCGGCGTCGAGCACGGCGCCCATGTCCTCGAGCGCGCGCACGCCGCCGCCGACCGTGAGCGGGATGAACACCTGGTCGGCCACGCGCCGGACCATGTCGGCCACGAGCGCGCGCCGGTCGGACGAGGCGGTGATGTCCAGGAACACCAGCTCGTCGGCGCCCTGCGCGTCGTAGCGCGCGGCCTGCTCGACCGGGTCGCCCGCGTCGACGAGGTCGACGAAGCGCAGGCCCTTGACCACCCTCCCGCGGTCGACGTCGAGGCAGGGGATCACGCGCCGGGCGAGCACCTCAGGCCTCCTGCGCGGCGGCCAGCGCCGCCTCGAGCGTGAAGCGCCCCTCGAGCAGCGCGCGGCCGACGATGCACGCGAAGAGCCCCGCCCGGGCCGCCGCGCGCACGTGCGCGAGGTCGCCCACGCCGCCCGAGAGCGTGACCAGGAGCCCGGTCTCCTCCTGCAGGCGCCGCCCGCCCTCGACGTCGGGGCCCTGGAGCGTGCCGTCGTGGGCCACGTTCGTGTAGACCGCGCGCTCGACCCCGGCCGCCCTCGCGCGCCGCCCGAGGTCCAGCGCGGTCACGCCCGCCGACGCCTCCCAGCCGCGCACGGCGACGACGCCGTCGCGCGCGTCGAGGCCGAGGACCACGCGCGGGCCGAAGCGAGCCACGAGGTCGGGCAGGGCGTCGGGTCGCTCGGCGGCGAGCGTGCCCACGACCGCGAACGACGCGCCGGCGTCGAGGACCGCCTGCACGGCGTCGGGCGAGCGCAGCCCGCCGCCCACCTGCACCTCGGCGCCCTCCGCCCGGGCGGCCGCCGCCATGGCGGCGAGCACGTCGGCGTTCTTGCGCCCGCCGTCGCGCGCCGCGTCGAGGTCGACCATGTGGACGAGGTGCGCGCCGGCCCGCGCGTAGGCGGCCGCCGTCGCCGCCGGGTCGGCCTCGTAGCGCACCTCGCGCGCGTAGTCGCCCTGGAGCAGGCGCACGCAGCGCCCGTCGCGCACGTCGATCGCGGGGACGACGATCACGAGGGCCCTCCGACCGCCGCGAAGCGGGCCAGCAGGTCGAGGCCGGCGCGCTGGCTCTTCTCCGGGTGAAACTGCACGCCCCACACGCTGCCGCGGCGGCAGGCGGCGGTGAAGCGCCGCCCGTACTCGGCCGTGGCCACCGCGGTCGCCGGGTCGTCCTCCCAGGCGTGGTAGCTGTGGACGAAGTAGAACCACGCCGGCCCCGCGACGACCGGGTCGTCGCGGGCGGGCGTCACGGCGCTCCAGGCCGAGTGCGGCACGACGAGGTCGCCGTCGGGGAAGCGCACCACGCGCCCCGGCACGAGGCCCAGGCCGCGGTGGCGGCCGAACTCCTCGCTCTCGTCGTAGAGCGCCTGCATGCCGACACAGATCCCCAGCAGCGGGACGCCGGCGGCCACGCGCGCGTGGACGAGGTCGTCGAGGCCCAGGCGGCCGAGCGCGGCCATGAAGTCGCCGAAGGCGCCGACCCCGGGGAGCACGAGGTGGCTGGCCTCGCGCAGGCGGCCGACGTCCCGCGTGCGCACGACCGGCGCGCCCACGCGCTCGAAGGCCTTCTCGACCGAGCGCAGGTTCCCCATGCCGGCGTCGACGACGGCGATCGTCACCCGCGGAGCGACCCCTTCGTCGACATGACCCCGCCCGAGCGCGACGGCCCGACGGCCTCGGCCAGGGCCCGCCCGGCCGCCTTCCAGCAGGCCTCGAGCACGTGGTGCTGGTTCGTCCCGTAGAGGCACTCGACGTGCAGCGTGAGCTGCCCCGTCTGCGCGAACGAGTGCCAGAAGTGCTCGGCCAGCTCGACCGGCAGGTCGCCCACGCGCTCGCGCAGGCGCGGGACCTTCCACACCAGCCACGGCCGCCCGGAGAGGTCGAGCACGGCGCGCACGAGCGCCTCGTCCATGGGCACGTAGCTGTGGCCGAAGCGCGCCAGCCCGGCCCGGTCGCCGGTGGCCTGCGCGACCGCCTGCCCGAGCGTCAGGGCCACGTCCTCGACCGAGTGGTGCTCGTCGACGTGCAGGTCGCCCTGGCAGCGCACCGTCAGGTCGAGGTGCCCGTGGCGGGCGAACGCCGAGAGCATGTGGTCGAGGAACCCGAGCCCCGTGCCGCCCTCGAACGCGCCCTGGCCGTCGAGGTCGAGCGCCACCTCGACGTGCGTCTCCTTCGTCTTGCGCTCGAGCGCCACCCTGCGGCTCACGCGCCGCCTCCCGTCTTTCCGGCCGAGAAGGCCGCCAGCCCCTCGAGCACCTGGTCGCCCTCCTCGGGCGTGCCGACGCTCACGCGCAGGCACTCGGCGAGCATGGGGTAGCGGCTCACGTCGCGCGCCAGCACCCCGCGCGCGGCGAGCGCCGCGTGCACCTCGCCCGGCGGCCAGGCCGAGCGCACGAGGAGGAAGTTGGCCCGCGACGGGTAGGGCAGGAAGCCCGGGAGCGCCGCGATCGCCGCCGCCAGGCGCTCCCGCTCGGCGATCAGCCGCGCGACCAGGGGCGCCAGCAGCTCGTCGTAGCGCTCGAGCGCCAGCTCGGCCGCGATCGTCGAGAAGCGGTTGAGGTTGTAGGGCAGGCGCACCTTGTCGAGCTCGCTCGCCAGCTCGGGGCGCGCCAGCAGGTAGCCCACGCGCAGGCCGGCCAGGCCCATGGCCTTGGAGAAGGTGCGCAGGACGACGAGGTGCGGGGACTCGGCCAGGAGCGGCACGGCGCTCCAGCCGGCGAACTCCTGGTAGGCCTCGTCGACGACGACCAGCCCGCGCCAGGCGCCGAGCAGCCGGCGCAGGGCCGCCTCGTCGAGGTGCGAGCCGGTGGGGTTGTTGGGCGAGCAGAGGATCAGCACGCGCGCGCCCTCGCGCTGCGCGGCCAGGAGCGCCGCCGGGTCGAAGCGCAGCTCGGGGTCGAGGGGCACGGTGACGACGCGGCCGCCGAGCGTCTTGACCATGGACGCGTAGAGCGTGAACGTCGGCTGCGGCAGCGCCACGGCCACGCCCTCGCCCACGGTCGCCTGCAGGACGACCGAGATCAGCTCGTTGCTGCCGTTGCCCACGAGCACGCCGTCGGGCCGCCAGCCGGCGAAGCGCGCCAGCGCCTCGAGCAGCGAGCGCGGGACGAACTCGGGGTAGCGCCCCCAGGCCGCCCGGCGCATGCGCGCGAGGACCTCGTCCTTGAACGCGTCGGGCAGCTCCCAGGGGTTCTCGTTCTGGTCGACCTTCACCCGCGCCTGGCGCGGCGGCAGCGTGTAGTGGCCGAGCGCGCGCACGGCCGGCTTGATCAGCTCGAGCGGGTCGGTCACGCCGTCTCCGATCGCGACGCCAGGCGCACGTCGACCGAGCGCGCGTGCGCCTCGAGCCCCTCGGCGCGCGCGAGCGCCGTCACCGCCGCGCCGGTGCGCGCCAGGCGCGCGGGCGTGTAGCGGATCAGGCTCGTGCGGCGCACGAAGTCATAGACGCCCAGGGCCGAGGCGAACCGCGCCGTGCCGGCCGTCGGCAGGACGTGGTTCGGCCCGGCGAGGTAGTCGCCGACCGCCTCGGGCGACCAGGCGCCGAGGAAGATCGCCCCGGCGCAGGTCACGCGCGCGGCCGCGGCCTCCGCGTCGCGCAGGGCCACCTCGAGGTGCTCGGGCGCGAGCCGCTCGACGAGCGCCAGGGCGTCGTCGTCGGTCTCGACGACGAACACGGCCCCGAATGCGCGCAGCGACGCCTCGGCCACCTCGCGGCGCGGCAGGCGAGCGACCTGCCGCGCCACCTCGGCCGCGACCTCTGCCGCCAGGGCCGCGTCGCGCGTGACGGCGATCGCCGCCGCCTCCGGGTCGTGCTCGGCCTGCGCCAGCAGGTCGGCCGCCACCCAGGCCGGGTCGACGGAGTCGTCGAACCAGACGACCACCTCGCTCGGCCCGGCGAACGAGTCGATCCCCACCTGCCCGAAGACGAGCCGCTTGGCCGTCGCCACCCACAGGTTGCCCGGGCCGACGATCTTGTCGACGCGCGGCACGGTCTCGGTGCCGTGGGCGAGCGCGGCCACGGCCTGCGCGCCGCCGACGGCGTAGACCTCGTCGACGCCGGCGAGCAGGAGCGCCGCCGCCAGCGCCGGCGTGCGCTCGAGCGCGCGGGGCGGCGTCACCGCGACCAGGCGCGGGACGCCGGCCACCCGCGCCGGCAGGGCGTTCATGAGCACCGACGAGGGGTAGGCCGCCGTGCCGCCCGGCACGTACAGGCCGACGCGCCCGATCGGCGTCACCTTCTGGCCGAGGCGCACGCCGTCGCCGTCGTCGACCACGAGGTCGCGCTCGCGCTGGTGCTCGTGGAAGCGGCGGACGTTCGCCGCGGCCAGCTCGAGCGCCGCGCGCACCGCCGGGTCGACGCCGGCGGCGAGCGCCTCGAGCCGCGCCGGCGCGACGCGCAGGTCGCCCGGCGCGAGGTCGACGCCGTCGAGCTCGCGCGTGAGCGCCACGAGCGCCGCGTCGCCCTCGCGCCGCACCCGCTCGACGATCGCCGCGACGCGCGCCACCACCTCGGGGGCGGGGCCGTCGGCGCGCGCGAGCGCGGCGTCGAGGCGCGGGCAGGGCGCGCCCGGGCGCCAGGGCACGACGGGGATCACGCGACCACCTCTTCCGGCCGGGCCAGACGCAGGGCCTCGACCAGCGCCCGCAGGGCGGGCCCCTCGAGCTGCCAGGCGGCGCGGTTGACGACGAGCCGCGCCGAGCAGCGCTCGAGCGTCTCCAGGACCTCGAGCCCGTTGTCGACGAGCGTCCGCCCGGTCTCGACGACGTCGACGATGTGGTCGGCCAGCCCGAGCACGGGCGCCAGCTCGACCGAGCCCGACAGGTAGACGACCTCGACCGGCACGCCGCGGGCGTGGAACCAGCGCGTGGCCACGCGCGGGTACTTCGTCGCCACGCGCGCCGTGGCCCGCGCGTCGAGGCGCGCCCCCTCGCCCTGGCGGCCGGCGAGGACGAGCCGGCAGCGGCCCACGCGCAGGTCGACCGGCGCGTGCACGTCGGCGCCGCTCTCGGCGAGCACGTCGCCGCCGCACACGCCGACGTCGGCCGTGCCGTACTCCACGTAGGTGGGCACGTCCGACGGCTTGACGAGGACGAAGCGGAAGCGCCCGCTCGTGTCGTCCACCCACAGCCGGCGCGAGTCGAGCTCCTCGGGCGACACGGTCACGCCGGCGCGCGCGAAGACCGCCAGCGCCGCGTCCTGCAGCCGGCCCTTGGGCAGGGCGATCGTGACCTGCCGGCTCACCCGGCCGCTCCGCGCGCGGCGTGGTCGATGCGCACGCGCCGGCCCTCGGCGCGCAGGGCGGCCGCGCGGCGGAAGAGCGCCGCGAGGTCGTCGCCGGCGAGCGCCTCGGCCGCCGGCGCCGGCGCCAGGCGCGCCGCGCCGCCGGCGCGGGCCACGACGTCGGCCAGCCAGTCGAGGCACAGCGAGAAGCCGACGGCCGGCAGGTCGCGCCCGAACTGCGCCATGAGCCGGTCGTAGCGGCCGCCGCCGCCGAGCGCCGAGGCCAGGCCGGGGACGAACACCTGGAAGGTCATGCCGGTGTAGTAGTCGAAGCCCGCGACGCCGCCGAGGTCGACCTCGAGCGCGTCGTGCCCGGCCGCGCGCGCCGTGGCGAGGACGCGGTGCAGCTCGAGCGCCGCCGCGCGCGAGACGGGGTTCTTGACCAGGGCCAGCGCCGCGTCGAGGACGTCGGCCTTGCCCGTGAGCGTGGTCAGGCGCGCCAGCTCGGCCGCGCGCTCGGGGTCGGCGCGCCCGCGCAGGGCCTCGGCCACGGCGTCGGGGTCGCGCCGGTCGAGCCGCTCGCGCAGGTCCTCGCGCGCGTCGCGCGGCAGGTCGAGCGCGTCGACGATCCCGCCCAGGAAGCCCACGTGGCCGAGGACCAGCCGCGCGCCCTCGACGCCCAGGGCGCGCAGGGCCTCGGCGCACACGAGCAGCACCTCGAGGTCCGCCTCGAGGCGGTCCGTGCCCAGGTGCTCGAGGCCCACCTGGTGGAACTCGGCGTGGCGCCCGCGGCGCGGCGGGTCGAAGCGGAACACCTCGCCGCTGTAGGCCAGGCGCAGGGGCAGCGGCTCGTCCTCGAGCCGGGTGGCCACCGTCCGGGCGACCAGCGTCGTCAGCTCGGGCCGCAGGGCCAGCAGCTCGCCCTGGTGGTCGGTGAAGCGATACGTGCGCGCGCGCCCCTGGCCGAGGCCGCCCTCGAACAGCTCGGCGTAGTCGAAGGTCGGGAGGAGCACCTCCTCGTACGACCAGCCGCCGAACACCTCGAGGACGCGGCGCTCCACCGCGCGCCGGAGGCGGGCCTCGGCGCCGAACACGTACTGCACGCCCGCGGGGACGCGGGCCAGGGGGGCTCCCATCGGCGCTGGCCTCGGTGGGCGGATGATAGCCGCCGAGGGGGGCGACGCGGCGCGCCAGCGCGAGCGGACCGGTGGCGCGGACCCGGGCCAGGGCGGATGATCGCGCCGTGCCCGACGCCGCCACTCACGACCCGGACGACCCGGACGACCGGGCCTTCGCCGGGGCGGCGGGTTTCATCGTCGTGGGCCTGGCCATGTGCGGGTTCCTGGCCTGGTACCCCGCCCGCGTCAGCGGTCCGCCGGTGGTCGAGCTCCCCGAGGTGACCGAGGCCCTGCGCTGGACGAGCCGCGCCCTGCGCGAGGACTGGATGCTGGCCTGGGCCGTCGCGAGCATGGTCCTCGGCGCCGCCGCCGCGCCGGTGGCCTTCTTCCGCCTGCGCGGGCCCCGCGTCGCCCGGGCCTACCGGCGCGCGTCGCTCGCCGTCGTGGCCCTCGTCCCCCTGGTGTGGTGGTTCTGCCGTCCGTGGTGAAACCCGGAGCGGGGTCCGCGCGTCAGACCTGCTTCACCCGTGAGGTCCCCTCCATGCCACGATCCTTCGCCCCCGCGGCGCTCGCCGCGGCCCTGACCCTGACCGGAGCCGCCATGATCCGCGCCGACGAAGCCCGCTCCGACCGCCCGCGCGCCCGCGCCGCGCTCCCGCCCGCCGAGCTGGCCGAGGTCGGCCCCGTGCACCTGCGACTGGCGAGCGACCTCCTGCGCGTCGTGCCCGACCGGGGCAACGTCGCGTGCTCGCCCTGGAGCATCATCCAGGCGCTCGGCATGACGACCGCCGGCGCGCGCGGCGAGACGCTCGCCGAGATGGAGCGCGCCCTGCACCTGCCCGGGCAGGCGCGGGTGCACCCGCTCCTCGGCGGCCTCGACCGGGCGCTGATGTCGCGCGGGCAGAAGCCGCCGCCGGCGTGGCGCAAGGAGGCGCGGCCGTTCACCCTGCGCAGCGCCAACGCCCTCTGGGCGCAGGAGGGCAAGCGCTTCGAGGCGCCCTTCCTCGACGGGCTGGCCGAGCACTACGGCGCCGGCGTGCGCCTGGTCGACTTCGCGGCCGACCCCGACGCGGCCCGCGAGCGGATCAACGGCTGGGTGGCCGCCGAGACGAACGACCGGATCCGCGACCTCCTGCGGGAGGTCTCGCCGGCCACGCGCCTCGTGCTGGTGAACGCCGTCTACTTCCTGGCCGACTGGGAGCACCCGTTCGACCCGACGAGCACGCGGCCGCGCCCGTTCACCCGCCGCGACGGCACCAAGGTCGACGCGCCGACGATGCACGACACGACGCTCCTGGCGGTCGCCGAGCACCAGGGCGTGCGGGCGGTGGTCCTCCCCTACATGGGCGGCGAGGTCGAGGCCCTGGTGCTCCTGCCGCCGGCCGGCAAGCTCGACGCCACGGCGTCGTCGCTGCACGAGGTCGTCCCGGCGCTGACCCGCGGCCTGAAGCACGAGCTCGTGGCGCTGGCCCTGCCGAAGTTCGAGGTCGGCTGGCGCCTGGCGATGAAGGACGCCCTCGAGGCGCTCGGCATGCGGAAGGCGTTCGTCTTCGGCCAGGCGGACTTCTCCGGCATGGACGGCACGCGCGAGCTGTTCATCGGCGCGGTCACCCACCAGGCCTGGATCGCCGTCGACGAGAAGGGCACCGAGGCCGCCGCGGCGACCGCGGTCGAGATGCTGGCCGGCGGGGTCCCGCCGCCGCCGGTGCCGTTCGTCGTCGACCGGCCCTTCCTGCTCCTCGTGCGCGACAAGGCCACGGGCGCCGTGCTCTTCGTGACCCGCGTCGAGGACCCCACGGCGAAGTGATGCGACGGACCTGCTCACGCCCGTAGACACCCCCGCGACGCACGGGCCGCATCCGGGACGTAACCCCCTGCGTCGGCATGGGTCCGGCGCGTGCGTGGGCGGGTCGACCATGAGGCCCCTCGCGCTCGCGTCGCTCCTGGTCCTGTCGCTGGCCCCCGCCGCCCTGGCCGAGCCCACGGCTGGCGTCGTCCTCATGGTCGAGGACGAGCCGCGGCCGGAGGCGGAGCGGATCGGGCTGGCGCTCTACGACGGCCTGCTCGAGCGCGGGCCCTACGCCGAGCGGGTGCGCCTGCGCGGGCGCGAGCGGGCCAACGAGCGGCTGGCCGAGGCGATCAACGCCCTGGCCAGCCGCCACGCGATCGTCGACGTGTTCTGCGCCATGCACACGATCCGGCGCGACCCGGCCGAGTGGCGGCGCCTCGTCCCGCCGGCGGCGGCGCGCAAGCTGCGGCTCGTCTACTCGACCGCCTGCTTCGGCGCCCAGGAGGAGCGGGCCGCCTGGGAGGCGCTGGGCGCGCGCACCGTCGTCACGCACGTGGGCGTCAACAACCCGCTCGTGGCGCTGCCCTACGTGCTCTCGCGCTGGGTCGCCGGCCACCCGCTCGGGCCGGCGGTCGACGCGGGCTGGCGCGAGAGCACGCACTTCGTGCGCCTGGGCCTGTCGCTCCCGGGCGCGCCCGAGGACGCCCCCTACCTCGACGGCAGCCGCCCGGTCGTCGGCGGCGACTACCTGCTCACGGTCGCGCGCGGGCTCGGCCGCACCGGCCGCCTGCCGCCCGAGCTCGTCTACGACCGCCGGCGCGGCGGGCCCGCCGGGCTGGCCCTGCGCGTCCTCGCCGGGCGCTACGCCGTGCGCGGCGGCGACGTGCTCGAGCTCCTGCGCCTGGCCGACCTGCCGCTGCCGCTGCCGCCCGAGCAGCTGAAGGTCGACTGGCTGCTCGTCGAGCAGCCGGGCCGGATCGTCCTGCGCCTGCCCGCCGCGCAGAGCTTCCCGCTCGAGCGCGGCGCGCGCCTCCTCGTCGACCGAGAGGTGCGCGTGTGGCCGGGCGCCTGGGACCCCCAGGCGCGCCGCGTCGAGGTGAAGGTCGAGGGCCTGCGGGTGGCGTGGGGGATCCTCCGCGCGCGGGTGACCTCCGTGGTCCTCGAGCCCGAGCCCGGCCGCCGCGAGGGCTACCGCGTGCGCCTGCGCGGGCGGCTGGGCTTCCTGCCCCTGAGCGTCGCGCGGCACGTCGGCGGCCGCGACCCCGCCCCGGCGGCGATCCCGCCGCCCGTGACGCCCGGGCTCGTGGGGGCGGTGAACGGCGCCTGAGGCCGATGACACCCGCCCGGCGGCCCGCCGTCGCAGGCGGTCATGAAGCCCGCCTCCTCACCGCGCGGCCGCCGCGCCGCGCTGGCCGCCGCGAGGTCCACCCTGCGCGCCGACGTGGGCTGGCTGCGCGGCTTCCCGCTCGGACGCGCCCGCGGTGGCGCCCTGCCGTGGCGCGTCGTGCCCGCGGCTGGGCGCTGGCGCGTCGGTCTGCACGAGGTCGCGGTCGACCGCGACCGGCTGCGCGCCGCCAGCGGCGCCCCTGGCCCGCCTGCCGCGCGCTGCTTCCGGCGTACCTCTGCCGCCCTCGTCGCGGCGAGGCGGCGACGTTCGTCGAGCGCGCGCGCGAGGTCCTGGGCGGCTCGGCGCCGCCGTCCACGAGGGCGCGCCCCTGCCCGGCGTCGCCGAGCGCCTCGCCGGCCTCGACCCCGCGCTCGTCGCCGACGCCCTGGCCCGCCCGGCCGTCGGCCCGCTGGTCGACGCGCTCGCCTGGGTCCACGCCCTCGACCCCGAGCGCCTCGCCGCCGCCCTCGGCGTGGTCGTCGCGCGCGTCGAGGGGCTCGGCGGCCTCGTCGCCGCGCGGCCCGACGCCGTGGCGCTGACGGTGGGCCTGCTCGACCTGGCCCTCGACGCCCCGCGCGGACCGGCGGCCGCCGTCCTGGCCCGCCGGGCGCGGCGCCGTGACGGCGGCCCTCGAGGCCGACCCCGCGCCGCTCGAGGCCCCGGCTGCCGCCCCTTCGAGCGCCGCCGGCCGGCGGCGGCCGACGACGGCCGCCGCCGCGCCCGGCGGCGCCGCTGGGCTCGACGCTCGTCGATCTGGCCGGCGACGCCCTGCGCCCGAGCCCGCCGCGCGCGACCGGACGCTGGGTGTCCTCGTGGCTGCCGTGCCCGACGGTCGAGCGCTGGGCCGCCTGGCGGGCCGACGCCGCGCGCGCCGCCGCCGCGCGCCGCCGCCTCGCCGGGCCGCCGGGCGGCGCGGCCGACCGCGAGGAGCGCCGCGCGCTCGCGCGCCCTGCGCGCGCTGGCGCGCGCGCCTGGCCGGCGCGCCTGGCTGGTGCCCTGGCAGGCCACGCGCGCCGCGGCGCGGCTCTCCCCCGCCGCGGGCGAGCGCCTCCTCGACGTCCTCGCCCGCGTCGACCCGCTCGTCGCCCCGGCGTGGGCCGCCGCCGCGCGCCTGGCGCTCGTCACGTCCGTCTCGAACCGCCGGCAGGACCCGGCCCGCGGCCTGGGCGTCCTGGCGCAGGTGCTCCGCGCTGCGCCCGGCGCCTTCGGCGCCGACGTCGTGATGCTCGCCCTCGAGCTGGTCGACGAGGGCGCGCGCCTCCTGCGCCACGCGCCGCTCGTCGTCGAGGCCCTGACCGACCTGGCGCGCCGCCGCGGCCGCCTCGACCCGGCGCTCGGGCTGACGCTGGCGCTCGAGCACGCGGCCCGCGTGGGCGAGGCCCGCGGCGCGGCCGCCTTCCTGCGGGCGGCCGAGCCGGCCGTGTCCCCGCGGACCGACCTGCCGCCGCTCCTCGTGGCCCTGTGCGGCCGCGGCCCGGCGCTGCCCGCGGTGCTCGCGGCCCTGGGTGCGCCGAGTGGCCGCGCGCGCAGGCCGACGCCCCGCTCGCCCTGACCGCGCGCGACGACGCGGGCGCTCCTTGTGCGAGGCTCGCCGCGGGCGAGGCCGCCCGCGTGCGGCGCCTGGGCCAGTGGGCCGCCGTGATCGCCGGGCCTGGTGAGGCCCTCGGATCTGGCCGCGCCCGCGGCGCCCGCCGCCCGCAGGCCGACGCGCACGCCGCCCTCGCCCGCGAGGCGGCGGTGGCGCTCGAGCACCCGCGCCGGGCGCGCCCGAGCCGCGCCGCGGCTGGCCGCGCCGGCGCCTGGCCCGCCTGCGCGCGCCCGCCGGCCACGACGACCCTGCCCGCCGCCGGCGCGCCGCCGCGCGCCGGGCGCGGGCGCGCCACCTGCGCGCGGCGCTCGACGCCTGGGGCGCCGCGCTCGAGCGCCGCGCGGTGGCCGCGCCGCGCGGCTGGCCAGCCGTCCCTGACGCTGCGGCTCACCTTGCCCGCGCCGGGCGGCGGTCCTGCGGGGCTGGTCGGCCTTCCGACGCAGGGCGCCTGCGCGCGCTCGCCGCGCGCGTCCCAGCGCGGCTCGGCCCGCCGCGCCCTGGGACCTTGCGCGACGCGCGAGAACCGCGCCTTCCTCGCCCGCCTGCGCGCGCGCGGCCTCGACCCGCGCGCGTGGGTCGAGGGCCTGCCGGCGCGCGCCTGGACGCCGCCGGGCGGACCGCGCCTGACGCTGCGCCTCGAGGACGACCCGCTCGAGGTCTTGCGCATGGGCGAGCCCTTCCGCACCTGCCTGGCGCCGGGGGCGTTCAACTTCTTCGCCGCGCTCGTCGACGCGGCCGACGTCAACAAGCGCGTCCTCTACGCGCGCCGCGACGACGGGGGGATCGTCGGCCGCTGCCTCCTGGCGCTGACCGACGCGGGGGCGCTCCTCACCTACCACCCCTACTGCCACGACGCGGCGCTGGGGTTCGTCGAGCAGGTGCGCGCGTTCGTGCAGGACCTCGCGGCGGCGGTCAAGACGACGGTCGCGGCCAGCGGCGACGTGTCGACGCTGCTCGCCGCCGACTGGTACTGCGACGAGCCGGAGGACCTCGTCGGCGCCCGGCCGATCACCGCCGACGCCCTGCGCGAGGTCCTCGCCTCGGCCACGCCCGACGACGTCGCCGCCCGCCTCGAGGACGCCCTCGGGCCGGCGCTCGACGGCGAGGTCCTGGCGCGGGTGCTGGCCCTGTCCACGCTCGAGGAGCGGCCGGCGCTGGCGCTCGGCCTGGCGCCCCTCGTCGTCACGCGCCGCGCCCCGCCGCGCGCGCGCGTGGCGGCCGCCGAGCGCCCGTCGCCGCCGGCGCGCCCGAGGCCGCCCCGCGCGCTCGTCCACGGCGTGCGCCCTGAGCAGGTCGACGCGCCCACGCGGCGCGCCTGGCCGACGCTCCCGGCCCCCCTCGGCCGCGCCCACGCCGCACCAGGCGCTGCGGCGGAAAGGTGCGCGCGGCGGCGAGGAGCACGTCCTGAGCTGCCCGCCGCCGCCTGGGTGCCGTGGGCGAGGCCCTGCACCGCCCGGCCGCCGCCCGCGAGCACTACGCTGTGCGCGGCGCCGCCGCGCCGGGGCGAGGCGGCGCGGGCGCGCTGCCGGGCGCGGCTCGAGGCGCTCTCGCGGGCGCGGGCCGGCTGATCGATCAGCGGCGCAGGGCGCCCGTGAGGCCGGCCGAGCGCGCGACGTGGCGGGCGATCGCGCCGTCGCGGGCGACGACGCCGTCGAGCTCGGCCCAGGTGAGCTTCGTCTCGGGCAGGCCGACGGCGTGCGGGCCGAGCTGCTGGTCGCCGAAGAGGAAGCGCAGGCCGTCGCGCTCGACCAGGATCCCGGTCAGGTGCTCGGGCCGGACCGGCGCGAGGTAGTACTCGCCGCCCTCCGAGTAGTCCGGGTCGGCGCGCAGCTTCGCGTCGACGAGCGCCGCGGCGCGGGCGCCGGCGCCGGGCTGCAGCAGGGCGGCCGCCGGGACCTTGCTGCCCGTGCGCAGGTCGAACGTCACCGTGCGCAGGCTGTGGTTGGGCCGGGCCGCGCCGGAGTACATGGTCGAGCTGGACACCGTGACCGACAGGAGCTCGTCGGTGAGCACGCCGACCGTCATGCCGGCGTCGAGCGTGCTCGCGTAGCCGCCCGTCGGCTCCCAGTCGCGCAGGTGGCGGCGCATCTCGCTCCGCTCGCGCGCGACCTCGGCCACGAGCGCGCGGTTCACGCGCAGCTGCACGGCCTGGTTGGGCAGGCCGAACACCTGCACCCAGGACAGCTCCCACTCGAAGCGCAGGGCCGCGTCCGCGCCCGACTGCTGGCGCGGCTGCGTGGTGGGGCGGGCGTGGGCCTCGGCGGCCGAGGCGAGCAGGGCGACGACGACGAGCGACAGGGTCGTGTGGGTGAGGGGGGTGGTCATGGTTCTCTCTCCTCGTTGAGAGCCTCCTGCGCACACGGCTGGCCAGCCGGTTCGTCTCGCCGCTCGGGCCTGCCACACCGATGGTTACGACGATCCCCAGGACGATCAGTCGCAGGTTCGACCCGGTCGTGCGGCGTCGAGCCGCAGCCTGACAACGCCCGGAGACAGGCTGGCTGGCACCTGGCGGCGCGAGGGGGCATCGTGGGGCCCGTGACCGGCCCCCCGCCCTTCCGCATCGTGCGCCCGCTGGGCCGGGGCGGCATGGCGGCCGTGTTCGAGGTGGCCCTGCCCGACGACCCGCGCCGCCTTGCGGCCAAGGTCCTGGCCACGCGCAGCCCGACCGCGCGCGAGCGCTTCCGCCGCGAGGGCGAGGTCCTGGCGCGCCTGCGCCACCCGCACGTCGTGGCCGTGCACGGCGCGGGCGAGCTCGACGACGGGCGCCCCTACCTGCTGCTCGACCTCGTCGAGGGCCGCACCCTCGCCGAGCACCTCGCCGCCCGCGGGCCGCTGCCCGTCGACGAGGCCCTGCGCCTGACCGCCGAGGTGACCGCTGCCCTGGCCGCGGCCCACGCGATCGGCGTCGTGCACCGCGACGTGAAGCCCGACAACGTGCTCGTCGACGCCGACGGCCGGGCGCGCCTCACCGACTTCGGGATCGCCCTGGCCCTCGACCAGGAGCGCCTGACGCGCACCGGCCAGTGGGCGGGGACGCTGCACTACATGGCGCCCGAGCAGCTCTCGGGCGGCGGGCGCGTCGGCCCGGCGGCCGACGTCTACGCGGTCGGCGCGCTGCTCTACGAGCTCCTCGCCGGCGAGCGCCCGCTCGACGGCGACGACGTGCACCAGCTCGCGGTGGCGATCTCGACGCGCGAGCCGCCGCCCCTGCGCGGCCACCGCCCCGACGCCCCGCCCGCGGTCGCGGCGCTCGTCCACCGCTGCCTGGAGAAGGACCCGCGCGCGCGCCACCCCGACGCCGCCGCGCTCCTCGTGGCCGTCGAGGCGCTCGCCGCCGGTCGGCGGCC
>JAHBXY010000191.1 GCA_019636275.1 Planctomycetota bacterium
GCGTGGCCACCGGCGCGACCGTCCGCGCCTTGGTCCAGTCGACCTGGCCGGCGCGGAAGTCGATCCGCATGCGCGGCAGGCGCTCGAGCTCCTGGGCGAGCGCGATCAGCTCGCGGGCCTTGCGGTCCGAGTTGACGAAGCCGCGAGCAACCGCGTACTTCCCGATCCGCGTGTGACCGAAGGCCCGGTGCACGTCCCGCCGCTCGGCGTGCAGGAGGAGGTAGGCCAGCTCGGCGGTCGCCTGCCGCTCGCGGCGGACCACGTCAGCGATCCGGGCGTCGATCCGCCGCGCCTCGTCGAGGATCGCCTCGAGCTCGGCCTTGGGGCGCGGCTGGGACGAGGCGGAGCCTCGGCGCGAGGTCGTCTTCATGGACCCTCCTTCGTGCGGTGTGGTTGGTGGTGGTGACGGCGAGCCTGCGCTGGCCGATCGGCCAATGCGCCACGCCAGCAAGGAAGGATACCGGAGCCAGCGTCGCATTGCTAGTTTCAAATGTGTGCATTATGCGGCTCGCGCCGGGTGAAGGTCGGGTCAGGGGTGCGCGAATGCGAGCCGTGGCCGGGTCCGCACACGAGCGGCGTTGAGGGCGAGCGGCGGGCGGCGCTCGACCCCGGAGCAGCGCTCACGGGTGGCAACCAAACGTCCGCTGTCGTCGGCCGGGCCGTGGACCGACGTCCAGCCTCGAGCCCGTGCTCATGGGCGCCAGCCACCCGGCCGCCCTCGTCGACGAACCGCGAGCCAAAGTCCAGACCGCGACCGTGCTCACGGGCGTCAGCCACCCGACCGCCCTCGTCGACGAACCCCGGGCCGACGTCCAGCCCCGAGGCCGTGCTCACGGGCGCCAGCCACTCGACCGCCCTCGTCGACGAACCGCGGGCCGACGCCCAGCCGCGAGCCCGTGCTCACCGGCGCCAGCCACTCGACCGCCCTCGTCGACGACCCCCGGGCCGACGTCCAGCCCTGAGGTCGTGCTCACGGGCGCCAGCCACTCGACCGCCCTCGTCGACGAACTCTGGGCCGACGTCCGGCACCGCGACCGTGCTCACGGGCGCCAGCCACTCGACCGCCCTCGTCGACGAACTCCGGGCCGACGTGCCGGCGCCGGGCCATGCTCACGGGCGTCAGCCACTCGACCGCCCTCGTCGACGAACTCCGAGCTCCGTGACGTCAACTACTTCTCCCCATCGCATTGACTCGCCTGATGCGCTACCAGCAGGCGGTCGTTGCCTCACGTGATCTGCTACCGCGTCAGCAGCATGGAGGCACCCCGATGGCAGGCAGGATCAGCAGGACCACTCGCCTTGAGCTTCTCGCGGCGGTGTCCGAGCGATACCGCTCGGGATCGAGAGACGACAAGCGCAGGATCTTGGACGAGTTCGTCGCGGTGACGCGCTACCACCGGAAGCACGCCATCCGCATACTGAACGGCGAGCAAGGAACCGAGGAGCCCGTCGCGAGGTCCGGTCGCCCGCGCGTTTACGACGAGGCGGTGAGGCTGGCGCTGGTCGTCTTGTGGGAGGCGTCGGACCGAGTCTGCGGGAAGCGGCTCAAGCCCCTCCTGCCGACGATGGTCGCTGCGCTTGAGCGGCACGGGCACCTGCGGCTCGATGATGGTGTTCGGAGCAGCGTACTCAACGCGAGCTCCGCGACCATCGACCGGCTGCTCGCGCCGGCACGCACGACGGCGCGTGGCACCGCGCGTTCGCGCAAGACGGTTCCGGCTGTGCGGCGCAGTGTGGCCATTCGGACTTTCGCCGACTGGAAGGACCCTCTCCCCGGATTCATGGAGGCCGACCTCGTCTCCCACTGTGGCGGTAACGCTGCGGGCAGCTTCGCCCACACCTTGGTCCTCACGGACATCGCGACGGGCTGGACGGAGTGCGTGCCACTGCTCGTTCGCGAGTCGCGCTTGATCGTCGAGGCCCTCACTCGCGTGCGCGCGGCGATGCCGTTCCCTCTGCGGGGACTCGACACCGACAACGGCGGCGAGTTCGTCAACGAGACGGTGCTCGCCTTCTGCGCGGCGAATCAGATCACGTTCACGCGGTCACGACCTCATCGCAAGAATGACCAGGCGTGGGTCGAGCAGAAGAACGGTGCCGTCGTGCGACGCCTCGTCGGGTATCAACGGTTCGAAGGGCTCACGGCCGTCGGCGCTCTCACCCGCCTCTACGCAGCGTCGCGCATGTTCGTCAACTTCTTCCAGCCGTCGTTCAAGCTCGCGGAGAAGACTCGCGTTGGGCTCGGATACGGAAGCGGTATCACCCACCGGCGACGCCCTGCGATCGGCTCCTTGCCTCCGAGGACGTGACCGATGCGGCGAAGGTGCGGCTGCGCGGGGTCGCCGCGACGCTCGACCCTCTCCGTCTCCTCGATGAGATCCGCGCAGTCCAGCATCACCTCGCTGGTCTGGCCGCAGGAGAGTCCCTCCATGTAGCTCCTCGGCCGGATACCGACCTTCAGGCATTCCTCGGCAGCCTCGCCACCGCATGGCACGAAGGCGAAGTGCGGCCCACTCACCGCAAGACGCCGAAGCCGCGCCGTGACTGGCGAACACGAGAGGACCCGTTCGAGGCTGTGTGGTCGAAGATCCTTGGGTGGCTGGATGCCGACCCAGATCGAACTGCGGTCGATCTCCTCGCAGCCCTTCAGGCGGAGCACCCGGACACGTTCCCCGCCGCGCAGCTCAGAACGCTCCAGCGCCGCGTCAAAGAGTGGCGCGCAGCTCGAGCTCGCCAGCTCGTGTTCGCCGAGCCCGAGCCGCTCCATGCGTGACGCATGGAACGAGATCGCCGTTCGCGCTTGAGTGTCCTGGGGGCTCTGCCCCCAGACCCCCGGAGTTTGCCGCTGCCCGGACTGCCGGGTGCCGGGGGGGGATGAACCAAGAGGAAAGGCCGGACCTCGCGGCCCGGCCTCACCCGTGTAGTCCCCTGCGCGACGCTCGGGTTGCTCTCCAGCAGAGCCCTATCCTCCGCGCAGGCGTCACGAACGTAGCAGCCCTTACCGACATGCTCGTGCTCTCGACGGCGAGTTCCCGCCGGGTGCGATCCAAAATCGCCATGGCTGGTAACGTTGAAATCTGAGGCAACACGGTGGGGAGATCTAATTGTCGTCACGCACCGAGCCGACGTCCGGCACCGCGACCGTGCTCACGGGCGCCAGCCACTCGACCGCCCTCGTCGACGACTCCCGGGCCGACGTCCAGCCCTGAGGTCGTGCTCACGGGCGCCAGCTTCTCGACCGCCTTCGTCGACGGACCGCGGGTCGACGTCCAGCCCCGGGACCGTGCTCACGGGCGCCAGCCGATCGACCGCCCTCGTCGACGAACCGCGGGCCGACCTCCAGCCCCGGCACCCTGCTCACGGGCGCCAGCCGATCGACCGCCCTCGTCGACGAACCGCGGGCCGACCTCCAGCCCCGGCACGCTGCTCACGGGCGCCAGCCTCTCGACCGCCCTCGTCGTCGGACCGCGGGCCGCCGGCCAGCACCGCGACCGTGCTCACGGGCGCCAGCCGATCGACCGCCCTCGTCGACGAACCCCGGGCCGACGGCCAGCACCGCGACCGTGCTCACGGGCGCCAGCCGATCGACCGCCCTCGTCGTCGGACCGCGGGCCGGCGTCCAGCCCCGGCACCATGCTCACGGGCGGCGACCCACCCGACCGCCCTCGTCGTCGGACCGCGGGCCGACCTCCAGCCCCGGCACCCTGCTCACACGCGCCAGCCTCTCGACCGCCCTCGTCGTCGGACCGCGGGCCGACCTCCAGCCCCGGCACCCTGCTCACAGGCGCCAGCCACCCGACCGCCCTCGTCGTCGGACCCCGGCGCCAGCCGCTCGCCTCGAGCGCCCCGCTAGACGATACGCGCGCGGGCCTCGTCGCGGCGGCGCAGCGCCTCGAGCAGGAACACGTCGGTCGACAGGCCGATGTCGCGGCGGACGCCGAGCGGCAGGCCCGGCTCGAAGGCGAAGCGGCCGTGCGGCGAGAGGACCACCTCGAAGGCCGCCTCGAGCGCCGGCGAGCCGAGGGAGGTGGACGCGCTCACCAGCTTGCCCTGCTCGAAGTAGAGCGCGCCTGAGAAAGTGTCGCAGGTCACGCGCACGACGCCGGTCTTGCCGGAGATCCCGAGCATCTGGATGAACTCGACGAGCTGGTCGCCGACGAACGCGCCGACGACGCCGCCGGCCTGGTCGGCCTCGAGGCGCGCGGTCGGCGGGCGCCGCTTGAGCAGGCGCCGGACGCGCACGACGAGCTCGGTGGTGGAGAAGGGCGTCGCGATCTGGTCGTCGGCGCCCAGCTCGAAGCCGCGGGCGACGTCCGCCTCGCGGCCGGCGGCGGTGACCAGGAGCACCGGCAGCCGCGCGCCGACCGGGCCGTGGCGCAGGCGCTCGAGCACCTGGAAGCCGTCGCGCACGGGCAGGCGCGCCTCGAGCACGCACGCGGCGAGGTCGTCGCGGCGCGCCGCCTTGAGCGCCGCCGCGCCGTCGACCTCGCGCACGACGTCGAACCCCTCGCGCTCGAGCCGGTGCGCCGCCTCGGCCGCGCGCGTCACGTCCTGTAGCGCCACGAGGACGCGCGGGCGCGCGCCGCCGGGGTCCACGGCGTCCGCGTGCACGCACGACGTCCGCCCGCCGGCCCGACCGAGCCACAGGCGACGCTCGGCCTCGGCCACCACCTCGTCGAGCGCCGACGGCAGGACGACCTCGGCGACGCCGGCCGAGAAGCCGAACGGGACGACCGTCGACCGCAGCTCGAGCGGGCGCGACCGCAGGGCCTTGACCGCCTTCTGCAGGGCGCGCACCGCCCCGTGCGCCGGCCCGGGCAGGAGGGCCACCAGGCGGTCGTCCTCCCAGCTCGCGAGCAGGTCGTCGCGCCGCAGCACGCCGGTGAGCACCTGCGCGAGGTGCCGCAGGGCCTCCTCCACGGCCTGCGCCCCGTGGACCTCCTGCAGCCGCGGCGCGTCGTCGAGCTCCAGGACCGCGAGCGCCAGCGGGTCGCCCGAGCGGGCCATGGACACGCTCATGCGCACGAACGCCTCGATCAGCCCGGCGTGGTTGAGGAGCCCGGTGAGCGGGTCCTTGCGGCAGGCCCGCGCCGTGGCGTCCGCCCGGCGCAGGGCGGCGTCGACGGCGGCGACCACGACCTCGAGCGCCTGCGGCGCGCCGATCGCGGTGTCGGCCCCGCGCGCGTAGCACGTGGCGCGGTCGTCGGGCGCGCAGAGGGCGATCACCGGCAGGAGCGCCTCGCGCGGCCGCGCCCGCAGCCGCTCGACCAGCGTCAGCCCGTCGCCGGCGGCGCCCGGCTCGGCCTCGATCACCAGGGCCGCCACGTCCTTGGCGGCGAGCAGCCGCTCGGCCTCGGCGAGGGTGCCCACGCCGAGCACCTCGCGGCCCGGCACGGCCAGGCGCTGCGTGAGCTCCTGCCGCCGCTCGGCCGCCGCGCAGACGACCAGGAGGCAGGCGCGGCGCAGGCTCGGGTCGGCGACCACCCGACGCAGCACGACGAGCAGCCGCTCGGCCGCGCGCGGCAGGGCGAACGGCGGCGCGTGCTCCACCTCGTCGGCCGACCGGCACACCTCGCTCAGGCCGTGCGCGTGCGCCGACGCCCCGAGCAGGCGCGCCAGCTTGCGCACGGCCCCGTCCTTGCGCCCCGGCTCCAGGTGCGCGGCGCGCAGGACCCGCTCGACGGCCGTGAGCTTGGCCGCGAGGTCGTCCCGGAACGACTGGTTGGTGGGGTTCATCGACGGTCCGGCGCGCCGAGCGCCGTTGCTGGTGATAACCACGGCGTCCCGGCCACGCCACGCTGGCCGGGGCGCCATGTGCTCGCGGGCGACCGGAGGTATCCTCCAGTCCATGAAGCCGGTGCCCGGGGTCTCGGCCTTCGGCCCCTACCGGGTCGTCCGCGAGGTGGGTCGCGGCGGCATGGGCGCCGTCTACGAGGTCTCGCACCCCGACGTCCCGCGCCGCCTGGCGCTCAAGCTGATCCTCGAGGGCGTGGCCGACGACGACGCCCTGCAGCGCTTCGAGCGCGAGGCGCAGCTCCTGGCGCAGGTCCGGCACAAGAACGTCCTGGTCGTGCACGCCTACGGGCGCGCCTCGGGCGGGCCCTACCTGGTCACGGACCTCGTCGAGGGCGAGTCGCTGCGTCAGCACCTGTTCGACGGGCCGCTCGAGCCGGCGCGCGCGGCGCGGATCGTGCGCGACCTCGCCGACGCCCTCGCCGTCGTGCACGCCCACGGGATCCTGCACCGCGACATCAAGCCCGAGAACGTCCTCCTCCAGCCGGACGACACGCCCGTGCTGCTCGACTTCGGCCTGGCGCGCGAGCTCGGCGGCCGGCGGCTGACGCTCACGGGCGAGGTCGTCGGCACCCCGGCCTACATGGCGCCCGAGCAGGCCGGCGGGGCGAGCGACGAGCGCTCCGACGTCTACGGCCTCGGGGCCCTGCTGTTCGCGCTCCTGGCCGGGCGGGCCCCGTTCGAGGGCACGAACCAGATGCGCATCCTCACGCGCGTCATGACCGAGGAGCCCCGCTGGCCGTCCGAGGACCGCCCGCAGGTGCCGCCGGAGCTGGACGCGATCTGCCGCGTGGCCATGGCCAAGGCCCCGGCGCAGCGTCACGCGACCGCGCGCGACCTGCGCGACGACCTCGACCGCTGGCTCGGCGGCGCGCCGACCTGGGCCGGCGGGCGCGTGGAGCTGATCGTCGACCTGCGGCGCCGCACGCGCCGGCGCCGCGCCCTGATCGGCGTGGGCCTGCCCCTGGCCGCGCTCTCGCTCGGCCTCGTGGCGGCGCTCGCCATGCGCGCGCCGGCGCCGCCGCCCGTGAGCGACGTCGTCGTCGCGGGGCGCTTCGAACTCGACCTGTCCGCGCCTGAGGCCGTCCTCGGCGACGAGGTCGAGGTCTTCTGCGCCGTGCGCGGCGACGACCTCGGGCCGGTGACCGTGGGGATCGTCGGCGGCGACGCGCCGGCGCAGGTCCGCGTCGGGGCGTCGCCCGTGCGCCTGGTCGCGCGCGGCCTCGAGCCGGGCCTGCGGCGGATCACCGTCTTCGGCGAGCGCGGCGGACGGCGCGAGGAGCCCCCCCCGCTCGAGGTGGTGCGCTGGGGCCAGCGCAAAGGCGAGCACCCGTGGCCGGCGCCGCCCGCGCGGGTCCGCCTGACACGGGTCGAGGGCGAGTACCTCAACGAACCCGACGGGTCGGTCCTCCTCTTCGTGCCGGCGGGCCGCTTCTACATGGCCACCCCCGACGCCTACGCCGGCCGGGCGCCGAACGTGACCCTCTCGCAGGGCTTCTTCATCGGCAAGACCGAGGTCACGCGCGGGCAGTGGCGGCGCTTCTGCGCCGCCGACCGGCGGGCGTCGCCGCCCTGGCCGGACGGCGAGGACTCGCTGCCGGCCACCGACGTGACGCGCGACGCGGCGCGCGCCTACGCCGCGTGGGCCGGGCTGCGCCTGCCGACGGCCGCCGAGTGGGAGTTCGCCGCCCGCGGGCCGGAGAGCCAGGTCTACCCCTGGGGCAACGAGTTCGCGGCGGGCCGCGCCAACGTCGGCACTGACGGGCCCCGCCCCTGCGGCGGCTCGCCGGGTGACCGCTCGCCGTTCGGCTGCCTCGACCTCGCCGGCAACGTCATGGAGTGGGTCGACGACGACTTCGTCCCCGCGCCCGAGGGCGGCCACACCGACCCGCGGGGCGGCGGCGAGCGCCCCACGCTCCGGGGCGGCATGTGGTCGCTCGACCTGTTCCTCCGCGCCAGGGCGGCCGGCGGCCTGTCGGCCCCGACGAGCGCGGCCGAGGCCGCCTACCTCCTGCCGACGACCTGCCGCGCCTCGCGGCGCATGGGCTACGCCCCGGAGTACGCGTGGGTGCTCGAGGGCTGCGGCCTGCGCGTGGCCCGCGACCTGCGCTGATCAGCGCACGGCGCCGTCGATCGCCGCCACGCGCCGCGCCGGCGCGCCGCCCGGCCCGGCGGGGAGGTCGACGGTGTCGTTGCGCCGCAGCGTCCAGGCGCCGACGCCCTCGAGGCGCAGGGCGCGGCCGGGCTCGCACCGGGCGGGCGGCTCGCCGGGGCGGTAGATCGTCACGGCGCCCTTGCCGAACACGCGCGCCTTGCCGCCGCGCCCGATCGCCAGGGCCGTCTCCTCGTCGAGGCCGATCCCCAGCGGGCGCTCGTGCCAGCCGTCGGCCATCAGGCGGGCGAGGAAGGCGAGCATGCGCCCCTCGCGGTCGCGCCGGCCGAAGTGCGTGTCGATCACCGCGCCCTCGAGGAACGACAGGCGCAGGAAGTCGCGCTCGAGCGTCAGGTCGCGCGTGAACGGGTCGCGCAGGGCGCCGTCGGAGGTGAGGCCGCCGTGCAGCGCCGCGTAGCTGAACTGGCCGAGGATCGCCGCGCCGGCGCTCGTCCCGCCGAGGGCCGCGCCGCGGCGCCAGGCGGCGTGGAGAGCCCGCTCGAGCGCCGTCCCCTTCCAGGCGCGCACGTAGGTCGACTGGTCGCCGCCGGCGATGAACACGCCCTCGGCCTCCTCGATGCGCCGCGCCACCCAGGGGCTCTCGGCGAGCTCGCGCGTGGTCACGAGCAGGGTCTCGACGCTGTCGATCCCGCCGATCTGCTGGTAGAGGTAGGCGTTGTAGCCGTCGGCGCCCGACGTGCGCAGGACGACGACGTCGCCGCCGCGCACGAGGTCGCGGAACCACGCGAAGGCGTGGTCGACGTCGCGGCCGCCGCCCATGAGCAGGAGCGCCGGCCCGCCCGGGGTGACCTCGAGGTCGTCGGGGTCGCCCGTGAGGAAGCTCACGAGCTCGCGCGGGCGCTGCGGCGCGTCGGGCGCGCGGCGCTCCTGGGCCCCGGCCGGCGTCCAGTCCAGGGCGAGGACCAACGCGGCGGCATTGGCCGCCGCGCGAGCCACCGCGTGGCGGGCGCGCGGGCTCTGGGTCGGGGTCCGCGGCGCCGGCGCCGTCGGCGCGCAGGTGGGCCTCGACGAGGACGCTGGCGTCGGCCGGGAGGCGCGGGGCGCGCCCCGACTCACGCGGCCGCCGCGGCAGGTGGACGACGAACGCCGCCCCGCCGGCGGGGTCGTCCTCGAGCGTGATCCGGCCGCCGAGGCGCTCGACGAGCGACTGGCTGATCGCCAGCCCGAGCCCCGTGCCGCGGCCGACCGGCTTGGTCGTGTAGAAGGGGTCGAACACGCGCTCCCGCAGCCCCGGCGGGACGCCCGGGCCGCTGTCGCTGACGACGAGGCGCACGTCCGCGCCGGCCTCGCGGACGGCCACGCGCACCCAGGGCGCGCCCGCGCGCTCGGCCGCGGCGTCGACCGCGTTCTCGACCAGGTTCAGGAGCGCCTGCTGCAGCGACGCGGCGTCCGAGCGCACGGTCGGCCCGTCCGGGTCGGCGCCGGGCGCTGCCGGCTCGACGGTGACCGTGACGGCGCGCCGCCGCGCGGTGGCCTCGGCCAGGTCGACCGACTCGCGCGCCAGCCGGCGCAGGGCCACGTCGGCCAGCTCGAGCTGGTCGCTGCGCGCCAGGCCGAGGAGCCGCTTGAGGATCTCCTTGCAGCGGAACGCCTGGTCCTCGATCGTCTTCAGCGCCAGGGCCACCTCGGCCGGGTCGGCGCCGTCGAGCTGGTCGCGCGCCTCCTCGGCGTAGCCGGCGATCGTGGCCAGCGGGTTGTTGATCTCGTGGGCCACGTTGGCCGCCAGCCGCCCGAGCGCGGCCAGCTTCTCCGTGCGGTGCAGGCGGTCGCGCGCGCGCAGGAGCGCCGACGTCTTCTGCTCGACGAGCCGCTCGAGCTGCTCGCCCCAGGCGCGCAGCTCCTCGCCCTGGCGGGCGAGGATCGCGTTCTTGTCGTCGAGGTCGCGGCGGCCCGCGATCATGGCCAGGAACAGGTGGTTGCGGCTGCGCATGATGGCGCCGACCTCGTCGTCCGGGATGTCCCCCTCGTCGATCACGGCGTTCGCCTCGTCGCCGCGCCGCGCGGCGTTGTCGGCCGCGATCAGGCGCGAGAGCGGCAGGAGCAGCGCGCGGCGCAGGTAGTACATGACGACCATGGCCGTCATGAACAGGGCCACGGCGCCGCTGCCGAAGGCGACCAGGCCGTAGGTGGCCACCTGCCGCTGCAGGTCGACGAGCGAGGCGTCGAGCCACAGGACGGCGTCGGGCTGGCCCTGGCCGCCCGTGACGATCGGCTCGGCGCGGGCCATGGTCCGGGGCACGAGCGCGTCGACGGGCAGCGACACCTGGTAGAAGGCCGCCACGTCGCGGCCGAGGAACAGCTCCTCGATGCGCCGGCGGACGGCCTCGGGCCAGCGCGCCCCGGGCCAGGCGGCCGGGTCGGCGGGCGAGAGCTGCCCGCCGGCGAAGCGCAGGACGTCGCCCGAGCGCGTGAGCACCCAGGCGTCGATCGGCGCGTCGGGCTCGAGGTTGGCCGGCAGGGGGCCGCCGTCGGCCGGCGCCTGCCCCTGCCCCGAGCGCAGGGCCTGGGCCAGCTCGGCGTCGACGTCGACGCCGGCGTGCGGGTTCTTGCGCTCGAGGAGGGCCTGGCGCACGTGCTCGCGCACGCGCGACGCGTGGGCGCCGAGCGCCTGCTGGCGGTGGCCGGTGAGCCACGTCCAGTAGCCGACGGTGAAGACGCCCAGCACGGCCAGCTCGACGACGAAGAACGCCAGGCCGATGACCACGACGACCCGGGCGAGCAGGCTCGCCTGGGCCCGGCCGGGCGGGATGTGGCCGATCGTCATGGCGCCCCCCTCCTCCGGCCGGGCGCGCGGGGGTCAGGCCCGCGCGCGCGCCCTCACGACCCGCCCAGCCCGCGGCGCGCCACCTCGACGCGCGGGTCGCTCGCCGGGGCCACGGCCAGGAACTGCCGCAGCCGCGCGCGCGCCTCGGCGTCGCGCCCGTCGAGGGCCAGCGCGTGCGCCAGGGAGTAGGTCAGGTCGGGCTGGCGCGGGATCGCCTCGAGGCCGCGCAGCAGCAGGTCGATCGCCTTCTGCCGCTGGTCGCCGCGCACGTAGAGGCGGGCGAGGTTGGCGTAGGGCTGCCAGGCCGCCGGGTTGAGCGCGATCGCGCGCTCGTACTCGCGCATGGCGAAGAGGATGTTGCCGAACTGCTCGGCGCAGAGCGCGTAGTCGAAGCGGCTCGTCCAGTCGTCGCCGTCGAGCTTGATCGAGGCCTCGTAGGCCTCCTTGGCCTCGTAGAGCGCGCCGGCGCGCGAGCGGGCCACGCCGAGCGCCTGCCAGGCGCGCGCGCTCTTCGGCAGCGCCTTGACCGCGTCCTCGAGCTCCTTGCGGGCGTCGGCGTCGCGGCCGAGGTCGAGGAGGGCCACGCCGAGGTTCACGCGCGCCTCGGCGAAGGTCGGCGTGCGCTCGAGCGCCTGGCGGTGGAAGGCGGCCGCGGCGGCCGCGTCGCCCTCGATCCGCGCCAGGACGCCCAGGCCGTCGATCGCCCTGTGGACGTGCGGGCCGCCCTGGTCGATCAGCGCCTGGTAGTCGGCGCGCGCGCCCGGGCGGTCGCCGACGGCGGCGCGGACGCGGGCGCGGCCGAGGCGCGCCGGGGCGTGGCGCGGGTCGCGCTCGAGCGCCTTGTCGTAGAGCGGGTGCGCCTGGGCCGGCGCGTTGGCCTCGAGCAGGGCGGCGAGGTTCGACAGCACGTCCGGGTCGTCGGGCGCCAGCTCGAGCGCCCGCCCGTAGGTGGCCCGGGCGGCGTCGCGCTCGCCGCGCCCGGTCTGGATGAGGCCGAGGTTGTTCAGCGGCCGCGGGTCGCGCGGCGCGCGCTCGACGGCGCCCTGGTAGCGGGCGACCGCCTCGTCGAGATCGCCCTTGCGGTGGTGGACGTAGCCCAGGCGAAAGTAGGCGTCGCCGTCGTCGGGCGCCAGGCCCAGCAGCTCGCGCAGGGTCGCGGCCGCCTCGTCGAGCTTGCCCTGGTCGATCAGGCGCGCGGCCTGGGCCCGCAGGCCCTCGATCCGCGCCAGGAGGCCGGGCGCGTCCTCCTCGACGCCCAGCTCGGCGCCCGCCTCGGTCTCCGCCAGGAGCGCGCGGAGCTGCTCGAGCGACGGCGGCGCCGGGGCGGCCGCCTCGACCTCGGGCTCGGGCCCCATCGGCCCCGGCGTCGGCGCCGGCTCCGGCGCGGGCTCCGGGTCCGGCGTGGGCGCGGGCTCGGGCGGGGCGACGGGGACCGCGTCGACCTTCGGGCCGCTCGCGCCCGGGCCGCTGATGACGACCGGCGTCACGGCGATGGGCTCGATCGGGTGCTGCTCCTGCCAGGGCGCCCAGCCCATGAGGTGGCAGGTGAGCGCGACGAGGCACAGGGTCAGCGCCAGGAGCATCGCCAGGAGCTTGGCGAGCGTGAGGGAGGCCGGGACCTCGTTCAGGCTGACCGGCGGCGGCTCGAGCGCCGGCCGCGGGTCGGCGTCGTCGGCGGCGAGGGCCGCGTCGGGGCGCGGCGGGATCGGCGCCTTGGCGGCGGCCTCGAGGGCCAGGAGGGTCGGCGACGGCGGCTCGGGCGCGAGGTCGGGGAGGGCCTCGGCCAGGAGGCCGTCCTCCTCCGGCGCGGGCGCCGGCCGGGGCAGCGCGCCGGTGCGCGCGGCCGAGTCGGTGACCGGGACCGGGACCGGCGCCGGCGGGGCCACGATCGGGGCACGATCGGGCGGCGGCCGCCGCCACGAGCGCCGGCGGGGGCGGCGACGCCGGCGACGGCGGCGACCGCCTCGCGCCGGCCGCGCGCCGTGTGTGACTCGCGCGGGCGGCCGTCCGCCCGCGCGCCGCCGACGATCGCCCGCAGGTCGACGGTCCCGCGGGGCACGACGTCGGGCTCGATGATGATCTCGAGCCCGCCCTCGTCGCCCGCGCCCGGGCCGCGCTCCACGCCGCTGTTCGCGCTCATGCAGCCTCTTCTCGCCTACCCGCCGGCGTCGACTAGACGCCGGCCTCGATGTCGATCACGTCCGCGCTGGGCGTCGGCTGCGCCGCCGGGGCCTGCGCCGCCGGGGCGGGCGCGGCCGGCGCGGGCGCGCCGGGCTTGTCCGACTTCTTCTTCTTCTCCATGGAGACCGCAGCGACCAGCGCGCCCTTGGCGACGGTCCGCAGCGGGTCCTTGGCCATGCGCACGTCGTTGACCGGGATCGGCGCGCCCTCCTCTTCGAGGATGCGCTTGAACATGTCGATGAACCCGGGCACCGACGATGTGCCGCCGGCGACGACCACGTCGAGCGGGCTCGTCACGGTCGTCTGGTTCGTCTTGAAGTGCGCCCTGAACTCGCGCAGGACGTGCCGGATCAGCTCGTCGTAGTAGATCTCCAGGCCCAGGTGCAGGGCGTTGCGCGGGTCGACGCGCCGGAGGTCGAGGTTCTTCTCCTTCTCGTGCGTCACCTTCCCCACGGGGACGTTGCGCACCTTGGAGACGCTCTGGTCGATCCAGTCGCCGCCGCGCGCGACCGAGATCTCGAACAGCTTCTTGGCGCGCCACGAGACGACGAGGTTCGTCATGCCGGCGCCGAAGGAGATCCCGACGCCCGAGAACGGCGCCTTGGTGCCGTTGTCCTCGACCTGCGGGCACTCGGCGTAGATGATCGCCAGCGCCTCGTTGAGGATCCGCACGTCGTAGCCGAGCTTCTTCAGGAAGCGCTCGACGACGATCTTGTGGAACGTCACGTCGAGGTTGGCGTCGAGCGGCGCGGCCGGGATCGTCGCGGCGATCACCTCGCCCGGGTGCTCGGGCTTGCCGATGATGCCCTCGATCAGGCGCTCGAGGAGCGGGATCGCCTCCTCCTCGCCCGGGTTGAGCACGCCCTTCTGCATGGGGCGGCGGTAGAACTCCTGCTTGCCGGTGATCATGCAGTACTTGAGCGCGTCCTCGCCGACGACGTAGAGCTCGTTGCCGCGGATGACGTACTTGGCGCCCGCGTCGTGGAGCATCTCCTCGGCGAAGTCCTCGCGCGGCATGGAGAAGAAGGCGTCCCGCTCGATCTGGAACACCTCCTTGCCCGCCTCGAGGCGCGCCCCCACGATGAAGCAGGTGCCGATGTCGACTGCCTTGGCCATGTCTGGGTGACTCCGTTCGTGTCCCCGCGGGGGTTTGTTCTCAGAGGTTCGAGAGCAGGTCGGCCTTGCCCATGACGTCGCCGTCCTCCTGCTCCTGCTCGATGCGGCGCCCGACCGTCTCGAAGTTCTTGAGCAACTCGCGCTCCTGCTCCTCGAGGAACGCCAGCCGGGCCTTGACCTCGGCGTCGGAGAGGGTCGGGTCCTCGCGCACGCGGCCCTTGGCGAACTCGAAGCGGTCGCGCAGGAGCTTGAACTCGCCCACGAGGGCCTGGACGTCCTGCGAGATCGCCTGGCGCATCTGCTCGAGGTGCGAGGCGTTGGCCACGTTGGCCAGCTGCGGGAGCTGCTCGCGCAGCTCGCTCATGAAGCTGCGCTTGAACGCGTCGAGCTCCTCGCCCGAGACGCCGCGGCCCATGGCCATGGCGACGCCCGAGCTCGTGTGGCTGACGCCGCCCTCGCGGGGCGCCTTGTAGACGTTCTCCAGGTAGCCCTCCTCGAAGGCCACCTGCACCTGGTTGCTCGCCTCGACGCGGTCACGGCCGAGGCCGTCGAGGTCGAACTCCTGGCCGGAGGGGATGGTCACCCCGAGGCCGCGGAGGCTCAGCGTGGCGCGGAGGGCGTTTCGCACGATCCACATGGCGGCGTCTCTCTCTCCTCAGCGGCTCGGGGCCGGCACGGGCATGGGCCACTCGCCCTCGGCCCGCTCGCGCGCGCGCTCGGGCTCGCCGAGCACCTCGCGCAGGGCGGGCGGCGGCGGGGCCGGGGGCGGCGGAGGCGGGGGCGGCGGCGGGGCCGCCACCGGGCGGGTGGGCGCGGGCTCGGGGTCGTCGTCGACCGAGCCGACGTCGGGCAACGCAGCCTGCGGGCCAGGATCGTCGCCGTCGGGGATCCCCTTGCGGCGGATCTGCGCCAGGAAGTAGTCGGCGAAGGGGTCGTTGGGGTCGAGGCGCTTCAGGTACTTGAACATGTCCTGGCAGCGCCGCTCCTCGCCCTCGATGGTGAACAGCACGTAACCCAGGACGGTGAGCCCCGCCGGGTCGCGCGGGCTGTAGGTGACGTAGCGCTTCAGGTCGCGCAGGGCCTGGGTGAACGCGCGCTCGCTGGGGAAGAGTCCCTTGAGCTGCGGGCGCAGGGGCTCGCTGGCGTCGAGCTGCGCCACGCCGCGGCGGAGCGCGTAGCTGGCGTAGCTGTAGTTGCCGATCGCGAACAGCGCATGGCCGAAGGCCAGCTTCTTGCCCGGGCTGGCCGGGTCCTCGAGGAGCGCCAGGCGGTAGTGCTCGCTCGCCTTGAGGTAGTAGCCGGCCTTGAAGAAGTAGTCGCCCTTGGCCAGGTGGCCGTCGGTCCCGCGCGGCGCCTCGCCCTGGGCGCGCGCCGGCGGCGGCGCCAGGACGAGGGTCAGCGCGGCGAGCGCGCCGACCGTGAGGCCCCGAGGCGTCATGCGACGCGTGTTCATCTCGCCCTCCAGGCCAGGGTGGCGGGCGCGCCCGAACGCGCCCCGAACGCACGCGAGCACCCAACGCGTGCGAGGAAAGGTACTTGAGCGCTGCTGACTGGGCAAGGGTCGCTCCCGGCGCTTCACGGTCATCCGCCCCTCCCCACGCGGGTTGTCCGCCCGTCCTCCAGCACGAGGTCGTCGACTCGCCACACCCACTTCGACCCCTCGCGGACGAGGCGCCCGCGACACGCCTTCACCGTGGCGGGGTCGAGCCGCTGCTCGTGGCAGGTCTTGAGCGCCTTCCAGTTCAGGTAGGCCGCGAACGGCCGCGGGAGGAGGAACTGGATCGTGAGGTCGTGCGGCGCGATCGAGAACTGCGCCATGATCGCGCGCGCGGCGGCCACGAACTGCGGCATGGTGCCGAGCTGGCGCACGAGCATGCCGTTGCGCCCGTAGCGCTGCTGCAGGAACTCGAAGTCGCGCGTGTGGTTCATGCTCCGCCGGGCGACGTCGATCGTGATGTAGTAGCTCGGGTCGCTCTTGGCGTAGGCGATCGGCAGGAGGTCGAAGTAGGCGATCAGCGCCATCCACTCGGCCTCGTCCTCGTTGGTGAAGAGGATCGCCGGGATCTTGCCCTTGACCTCGTCGCGCGCCGTCGTGGCGAACTCGTTGAAGTCGCTCAGCTCGCGCATGGTCTCTTGCAGGCGCGCGTCGCGCTGGGCGACCGACTCGGAGCCGATCTCGCGCGGCATCGGCACCGGCGCCCGGCGCGGCTCCGGCGGCGGCGGCTGACGCACGGGCTCGGGCGGCGGCGGCTGCCGGAC
>JAHBXY010000192.1 GCA_019636275.1 Planctomycetota bacterium
GGCCAGGGCGCCCGCCACGAGCGGGTCGGGGTGCCCGAGGAGCGGCTCGAGGGCGTCGAGCGCCGCCGCGTCGAGGCGCGTGACCAGGACCTGGAACGCGGCGTCGCGCACCCAGGCGCTCGGGTCGGCCAGGGCGGCGGCCACCTCGGCTGGCGCGCCCAGGGCGACGCGCTCGCCGATCGCGCGGGCCGCCTCGCGCTGCTCGACCAGGCTGCGGGTGGGGTCCTGGTAGACCCCGTCGTCACCCGCCCGGGCGCGTGGGGCGAGGGCCAGGACCGCGAGCAACAGGAGCGTGCGGGTCGTCGTGTCGGGCATCTTTCATCGGCTCGTTTCCACCACCCTTCCCCGAGGTGCCGGCGCCAGGGCCGCGCAAGGGAGCGATCCCGAACCTTTACCGAATGACGCGGACGGAGTCAAGTCGTTCCTTCGGAGGCACTTATGCGCGCCCTCCGCCCGCTCGCGCGCCCGGATCGCAGCCCATGCGCCGGCAACGAGTCGCGCCCCGGCCTGCGATGTGCGGGCCGTCTCGGAGCGTATGACGCCATCGACGCTCGCCGGCGAGTCGCCAGCCTTCGATCGGAGCAGAGAGCGAGGCGAGGCCGCGGAGGCTGAGGCGCGGCGGCGCGCGCGCGGGCGACGTCGTATCGGCATACTTCGAGCCCGCGCGCGCCCCCCCTCGCCCGGCATCCGCGCCCGCAGCCGTCGATCACACCTCAAGGAAGCTCGAGCCGGGCTCGCGCCACGACCACCGGCACCCGGTCGGCGGCCGGCAGCCCCTCGAACAGCTCGCGCAGGCGCGCGACCTCGGGCGCGTCGAACACGAAGAGCTCGGCGGCGAAGCGGGCGCCGAGCGCCTGGTAGAGGAGCGCCGCCTCGACGACGACCGGGCCCGCGTGGTCGAGCGGCAGGTCGAAGCGGACGACGTCCTCGCCGCCGACGAAGTCGGCGTCGCCCTCGAGGCCGACCGGCGCCGTGATCGCCGCGTCGGGGTGCGCCGGGTCCCAGCCGCGCGGGAGGAGGCGGTCGTCCTTGAGGTAGCTGGCGCCGCGCAGGAGCCTCCACGTCGGGCGCCCGTCGGCGTCGGCGAGCACGGCCTCGTAGAGGGCCACCTGCGCCGGGTCGGCGACGAGGTCGCGGTGCGGCTCGACCGGCCCGCCCGCGCGCTCGGACGGCAGCGGCGCGCCGTCGGGCCCGACGATCCGCCCGTGGTCGTCGTGCTCGCCCGAGGCCACGAGCGCGCGCCCCGCTGCGTCGAGGACGCGCAGGCGCAGCCACGCGCGCCGCACCTCGGGGAAGCCGCTCGGCAGCTTGTGCCCGACGAGGTTCTCGACCTTCACGCGCGCCCGCACGCGGCCGCCCTCGCGCGCCGCCTCGAGCACGCTCACGCGGCCGGTGCGCCCCTCGAGCTGCGCGCGCGTCGCGGCGATCGTGGCCTCGAAGGCCTCGCGCGGCGCCAGCGCGCCGAGCGCCGGGCCGTGGTCGCGCAGCATGGCGGGCACGAGCGTGTTGCCGCCGTGGAAGGCGTGCCGCGCGAACGGCGCGCGCGGGCGCAGGCGCGGGAAGTCGCGCCCGAGCGGGTTGCGCGCCAGGCGCGTCTCGATCGCCACCCCATCGTCGTCCGTGGTCGGCATGTGGCAGCCCTGGCAGGTCGCCGCGAGCGGCCCGGGGTCGGCGCGCTCGGTGTCGAACACCGAGTTGCGCCACTCGAGGTAGGGCGTCTGCTCGGCCAGGCGGTGCCCCGTCTCCGAGCCGTCGGGCGCCAGCGTCGTCGTGTGCAGGGTGTGGCACGTCGCGCACAGCCGCGCGTCGCGCACGTGCGCCGAGGCCGTGGGCGTGTAGCCGGTGTGGCGCTGCATGGGCGTCGTGAAGGGGGCGTCGTGGGGGCCGTAGAGCTTGCGCTCGCCGCCGATCGCCAGGTGCCCCGAGTCGTTGCCCAGGGCCTCGGGCGGGATCTGGTGGCACACCGTGCACGAGACGCCGTCGAGCGCCAGCTGCGCCCGCGCGTCGTCCTTGGCCAGGAGGTCGAGGTTCACCGGCGGCTCGCCCAGCCGCTCCGCCTCGAACGAGGCCATGGGCGCGTGGCAGCGCATGCACTCGGCCTGGATCTCGGCCGCGCGCGACGGCGTGGCCATGGCCTCGGCGACCACGACCGCGCGCCAGAGCGGGTCGCGGGCCGAGTTGGCCATCATCGACCCGCGCCACAGGTCGAAGGGCGCGACCGAGCGCCCCTGCGCGTCGCGCATGGCCGTCGCGTCCTGGCCCTCGGAGTGGCACTGCGCGCACACGAGCGACGTCGCGAAGTGCCCCTCGAGCACGGCGCGCGGCGCGGCCGGCGCGGCGTCGACCGGCCGCCCCTCCTGCGCACGGGTGCGCGCCGCGAGGACGAGGCCCGCGGTGGGGAGGAGGGCGGCGAGGAGGAGGGCGGCGGGGCGAGACATGCGAAGGGCTCTCGGACGGGTCAGGAACTGGGAGCTGAGAACGACGACCCGGAACGACGCGAAGTGAAGAGCGTGAGGCTCGAACCTACGTGAAGAGAGCTCGAGAACCTTGAACTACTCCTTCCGCTGCACCTGCTCGAGCCGCCAAAGCGAGCGATGGGGACGGGCGGAACGGGTCAGTTCGTGCCAGTCCGGGACGTGCGCCAATCGCCCGCCCCTCGCGAGCGCATCATTCATCGTAGGCTCACTCCCCCAGGTACGCCGCCTTCACCCGCGGGTCGTCGCGCAGCTCGGCCGCCGGGCCCGACATGGTGATGCAGCCCGTCTCCATGACGTAGGCGCGATGCGCCAGCCCGAGCGCCGCGTGGGCGTTCTGCTCGACGATCAGCACCGTCACGCCCTGCGTCTGGTTGAGCTCGCGCACGGTGCGGAAGATCTGCTGGCTGATGATCGGCGCCAGCCCCAGCGACGGCTCGTCGAGGAGCAAGAGGCGCGGGTGGGCCATGAGCCCGCGGGCGATCGCCAGCATCTGCTGCTCGCCGCCCGAGAGGCTGCCGGCGCGCTGCTCCTGCCGCTCCTGCAGGCGCGGGAAGAGCGCGAACATGCGCTCGATGTCCGACCTCACCCCGGGCGGGTCGTGGCGGAGGAAGGCGCCCATCTCCAGGTTCTCGAGGACGGTCATGTCGGCGAACAGCCGGCGCCCCTCGGGGACGTGGATGATCCCGCGCCGCACGGTGTCGACGATCGACCCGCCCGAGCTGAGCTCCTCGCGCCAGCGCACGCGCCCGGCGCGCACGGGCACGACGTTCGAGATCACGTTGAGGGTCGTGGTCTTGCCGGCGCCGTTGGCGCCGATCAGGGCCACGATCTCGCCCTCCTGCACCTCGATCGAGACGCCCTTGAGGACCTGCATGGCCCCGTAGCCGGCCTCGACCCCGTCGAGCGTGAGCAGGGCGCCCATCAGTCCGGGACCCCCAGGTAGGCGTGGATCACCCGCGGGTCGCTGCGCACGACGGCGGGCGCCCCGCGGGCGATCTCCTCGCCGTGGTCGAGGACGAAGATCGTGTCGGAGATCTCCATGACCAGCTTCATGTCGTGCTCGATCAGGAGCACCGTGATCCCGGCCGCCTGCACGCGAAGGATCAAGGCCATGAGCTCGACCGTCTCCTGCGGGTTCATGCCGGCCGCCGGCTCGTCGAGGAGCAGGAGGCGCGGGCCGCTGGCCAGGGCGCGCGCGATCTCGAGGCGCCGCCGCTCGCCGTAGGCCAGGCTGGCCGCGCAGTCGTTGACGCGCGGCAGGAGGCCCACGAAGTCCAGGTAGCGCGCCGCCGCCGCGCGCGCCTCGGCCTCCTCCTGGCGGGCGTGCCCCGTGCGCAGGAGCGCGGCCAGGAGCCCGCTCTCGAGGCGCCGGTGCAGCCCGACCATGACGTTGCTGAGCACCGTCTGGTCCTCGAACAGGCGGATGTTCTGGAACGTCCGCGCCACGCCCAGGCGGCAGATCTGGTCGGCCCGCAGGCCGGCCAGCTCCGCGCCCTCGAGGCGGATCGAGCCCGACGTGGGCGGGATCACGCCCGTGACCATGTTGAAGGCGGTCGTCTTGCCGGCGCCGTTGGGGCCGATCAGCGCCGTGATCGAGCCCTTCTTCACCTCGAACGAGAACTCGTTGACGGCCCGGAGGCCGCCGAAGCTCTTCGACAGCCCGCGCACCTCGAGGAGCGTCTCGCCCGGCGGGCCGTGCTCGTGGTGGAGCGCCCTGAGCCGCTCGCTGATGCGCCCGCGCGCCTCCAGGTCGCCCGCGCTCACGTCGCGGCCCCTTCCTGCGGCGGCGCCGTGGGCGGCAGCGCGTAGAGCGGCGACGCGGCCGCGCGCATGGCGGCCAGCTCGTCGGGCGCGGGCGGCGGCCCCTCCTCGCGCGGCGGCAAGAGCCCCTGCGGGCGGAAGCGCATGAGGAGGACGAGGATCAGCCCGTAGACGAGGAAGCGCGCCTCGGGCGGGATCGCCAGCCGGCCCACGGCGCCCTCGTCGGACGCCAGGCGCAGGAGCTCGCCCAGCCCCATGAGCATGGCCGCGCCGACGACCGCGCCGCGGATCGAGCCCATGCCGCCGAGCACCAGGCAGCAGACGACGAGGATCGACATCCAGATGTCGAACTGCTTGGCGGTCACCGTGCCCAGCTTGATCGCGAACAGGCCGCCGCCGACGCCTCCGATGAACCCGCTCACGGCGAAGGCCAGCATCTTGGCCCGGTCGACGTCGATCCCCGAGGCGCGCGCCGCCGTCTCGTCGGCCTTGATCGCCGCCCAGGCTCGGCCGACGCGCGAGGCGTGCAGGCGCCGCGCGGCGACGACCACGAGCGCCAGCGCGGCGCACACGATGAAGTAGTACTGCCAGGTGTCGCTGTAGAGGGGCGCCCCGAGGACCGTCGGCCGGTACTGCCCGGCGAGCTTGATCCCGAACGCGCCGCCCGTGAGCCACTCCTCGTTGAGCGTGATCAGCCACACGATCTCGGCGAAGCCGAGCGTCACGATCGCGTAGTAGTCGCCGGTCAGCCTGAGCGTCGGGAACCCGCGCACGAGGCCCATGACCGCGCTGGCCGCGCCGGCGAGCACGAGGAGCACGAAGTAGCCGCCCGGGAAGCCGAACACCTGCTCGCCCCGCGCCGTGGCCTGGCCGACCGGCAGGGTCAGCCCGCCGACGTGACGCGCGGCGATCGTCCTGTCGCCCGCCTCCAGCGCCGCGAGCACCGCCGGCGCGCCCTGGACGACGTCGAAGCGCAGGTCCGGCCGCTCGCGCACGACGACCTCGCCGCCCGGCGCCGGCTCGAGCGCGCGCTGCGCCTGCGTGAGGACGAGCTGCCGGACGGGCATGTCCGGGTAGGGCGTCGGCGTCTGCTTCGTGAGCACGAGGCCGAGCGACACGACGATCGCGCCGACGGCGATGAACGACGCGTAGCCCAGGTCGAGGAGGCCCGTCCAGCCGATCACGACGTTGAGGCCCAGGGCGAAGATCGCCTGGAGCAGGATCGTGAGCGCGATCGCGGCGACGAAGGGCACGCGCACGTCGGCGAAGCCGAGGCCCAGCGCCTTGACGCCGAGGGCCTGGAGGAGGCCGATCAGCACGACGAGCGCGCCGCCGGCCACGAGCAGCCAGTCGGCCGGGCCGAACGCCTTGACCCACTCGCGCAGCCGGCTCACGCCCGCACCGCCGACGGCCGCCCGAGCAGCCCGTAGGGGCGGAAGATGATCACGAGGATCATGACCGAGAAGCAGAAGGCGAAGTCGTACTCGCTCCGCACGTAGGTGGCGAAGAACGCCTTGGCGAAGCCGAGCAGCATGCCGCCGAGGAGCGCCCCCTTGAGGTCGCCGATCCCGCCCAGCACGGCGGCGGCGAAGGCGATCACCCCCGGGTAGTAGCCCATGCGGAACGAGATGTTCCCGCCGACCTTCACCGAGTAGAGGACGCCGGCCACGGCCGCCATGGCCGAGCCGATCATGAACGTGGCCGCGATCACGCGGTTGACGTCGATCCCCATGAGGGCGGCCGTGGTCCGGTCGAGCGCGCAGGCGCGCATGGCCTTGCCCAGGCGCGTGCGCTGCACGAGCAGGTGCAGCCCGGTCATCATCACGGCCGCGGCGATCCAGATCAGCACGTCCTTCAGCGGCAGCTTGATCCGCGCCCCGCCGAGCAGGTCGGCGTTGACGGCCGCCGGCAGCCCCTGCTTGACCTCGAGCGACGCCCCGGGCGCCCAGGCCAGGGCCGGCTCGGTCTCGCCGGCGCGCGTCCACCCGATCGGCACCCAGCCGTCGGTCGGTCGCTCGCCGGGCCACACCGGCACCTCGGCGCCGATGCGCAGCTCGCCCACCTCGGCGGCCGCGGGGTCGGGCGCCGCGCGCGCCGCGATGCCGGCGTCCTTGACCGTCGCGCGCGTCGTCTCGGGGAACGACTGGAAGTTCGGGCTGATCACGAGCTGCACGACGGTCTGCAGGATCAGCGACATGCCGATCGCCGTGATCAGCGCCGCCAGGCGGGTCGAGTTGCGCAGCGGCCGGTAGGCCAGCCGGTCGAGCGACCAGCCCAGCGCCGCGCACACGCCCATGGCCAGCAGCAGCGCCAGCCACAGCGGCACCTGCGGGGTGACGAACAGCCACCACGCGGTGACCGCGCCGACCATGTAGACCTCGCCGTGGGCGAAGTTGATCAACCGCACGATGCCGTAGACCATCGTGTAGCCGACGGCGATCAGCGCGAACGTCGAGCCCTCCGTCAGCGCGTTGAACAGCGTGAGGACGAAGAGGCTCCAGCCGCTCTCGGCCAGGTGCAGGGGCATCGGCTACTCGGCCGGGAGCTGCTTCTCGGCCAGCATGAAGGCGCCGTTGCGCACGACCACCACCTGCGCCGGCTTCGACGGGCAGTCGCCGTGCTCGTCGAAGTAGGTCAGGCCGGTCACGCCCTTGACGCCGGTGTCCTTGTCGCGGCGGCTGGCGAACCAGTCCTTGAGCTTGGTCCGGTCGGCGCCGACGGCGGCGACCCCGTCGAGGGCCATGTTCACGGCGTCGAAGCCCAGCGCCGCCCAGGTGTCCGGGTCGGCGCCGTACTTCTTGCGGAACGCCTCGCCGAAGGCCTTGGCCTCGGGCGACGCGTCGGCCGTGAAGTGGAAGGGCGTGATCACGAGCGCGCCCTCGACGCCGGGGCCGCCGGTCTTGACGTAGTCGGGGTTGCAGACGCCGTCCGAGCCCAGGAGCTGCACGTCCTTCCAGCCCAGGTCGTTGCGAATGGCCTTGGCCAGCAGGGCGGCCTCGTTGTAGAGGCCCGAGACGATCACGGTCTGGGGCTTCTTGCCCTGCAGCGTCGTGGCGATCGTCTTGAAGTCCTGCGTGCGCTCGCGGTTGTAGGCCTCCTCGGCCACGATCTCCAGGCCGATCTCGCCCGCCTTGGCCACGATCGCGTCCTTGAGGCCGCGCCCGTAGTCGTCGTTGTCGAAGGCGATCGCCGCGCGCGTGTGCCCGAGGATCTCGCGCACGTAGCGGGCCATGAAGATGCCCTGGTAGTCGTCGTGGTAGAGGTTCCTGAACGTCCAGGGCGAGTCGCGGCAGACGGTGACGTTGGTCGAGCCGGGCGAGAACTCGATCACGCCCGTGCGGTTGTAGGTGTCCTTGGCCGCGTTGCTGCAGGCCGAGTTGAAGTGGCCGATCACGGCCAGGATCGACGGGTCGGAGGCCAGCTTCTGGGCCACGTTCGTGGCCTCGTTCGGGTCGCCCTTGTCGTCCTCGACCGCCAGGCGCACGGGCTTGCCGTTCACGCCGCCCTGCTCGTTGCGCAGCTCGACCGCCAGCTCGACGCCGCGCTTGCTCGCCTGCCCGAGCGCGGCCGCCGCGCCCGTGAGCGGGCCGGCGAAGGCGATGCGCAGGGCGTCGCCGCCGCCGCCGCCCCCGCCGCCCGCGTCGGTCTGCGGGCAGCCCGTCGCGAGGACCGGGAGGGCCAGGGCCAGGGCGAGGAAGCGGCTGCGGTGCATGGGGTTCCTCCGGGAGGGCCACATGGTAAGGCCGCGCTGGGCCATTTCAAGTCGAGTCGCGGCCGCGGCGTCGGGGCAGCCGGTATCATGCGCGCCCCCGGAGGCGCGGTGGACGACGCGGCGGTGCAGCGGCTGGCGGAGCGGGTGCGCGCGGGCGACCGGCGCGCGTGCGCCCGCGCGATCTCCTCGGTCGAGGACGAGGTGCAGGGCGCCGAGGCGCTCCTGGCCGCGCTGCAGCCGCTGGCCGGGCGGGCGCAGCGGATCGGGATCACGGGGCCGCCGGGCGCCGGCAAGTCGACGCTCGTCGAGGCGCTCGTGGTCGAGCTGCGCCGCCAGGGCAAGACCGTCGGCGTGATCTGCGTCGACCCGACGAGCCCGTTCACGGGCGGCGCGCTCCTGGGCGACCGGATCCGCATGGACCGCGTGGCGACCGACCCTGGCGTGTTCATCCGCAGCATGGCCTCGCGCGGCAACCTGGGCGGGCTGGCGCACCGGACGCTCGAGGCGATCGACGTCCTCGACGCCTTCGGCTTCGAGGTGGTGATCGTCGAGACGGTCGGCGTCGGCCAGAGCGAGGTCGAGATCGCCGAGGCGGCCGACACGACGGTCGTCGTCGTCTCGCCCGAGTCGGGCGACGGCGTGCAGGCGATGAAGGCCGGCCTGATGGAGATCGCGCAGGTCTACTGCGTCAACAAGGCCGACCGCGAGGGCACCGACCGCCTGGTCAGGGAGCTCGAGGCCATGCTCGAGCTCGCCCACCGCCACGACACCACCTGGGCGCCCCCCGTGCAGCGCACGGTCGCCATGCGCGGCGAGGGCGTGCCCGACCTGCTCGCCGCGATCGAGCGCCACCACCAGCACCTCACCTCCTCGGGCGAGCTCTCGCGCCGCCGCTGGCGCCTCGCGCGCGAGCGCGTGCGCGAGGTCGTCGAGCGCACCCGCCAGCGCGAGTTCTGGACCGACGCGCGGCGCGCGCGCCTCGACTCGCTGGCCAGCGAGGTCGAGGCGCGGACGCTCTCGCCCTACGCGGCCGCCCGGCGGCTGCTGGAGTCGTGAGGCGCGCGTTCGCGCTCCTGCTCCTGCTGCTCGGGCCGCCCGGATGCCTCACGAGCACCGCCCTCGAGGCGCTGCACCGCCCGCGGGTGACCTTCGACGGCCCGCGTCGCGGGTGGGTCGTCGACGACGGGGGCGCGCAGGTGCTCGAGGTGGTCATGGAGGAAGGCGCCGAGGAGCCCGCGATGGGACCGTTGCCGGTGCCTCCCTACCGCGACCTCTACGAGGGCTGGCCCTGGCTCGTCCGCTACGACCTCTCGAGCTGCTGGACCGAGCTCCCGGTGGCCTCTTACGAGCGCGCGCTGTGGCGGCCGGAGGCGGCGCAGCTCGGCACCTTCATCGGCCCGGAGGAGATGGCGGCCATCCACGCGATGATGCCGACCTGGGAGGACGTGGTCGCGCCGCCCGGTGCGGTCCCCGTCGACGTCAGCGACGGGGCGGTGCGCTGGCGAGGGGAGCGCTGCCCGCTCGCGCTCGAGCGAGGCCCTCCCGCGCACCAGCAGGTGGTGGCCGTGCTGCTCCTCCCGCTTGCGTTCGCAGCGGACGTCGTGCTGTCTCCGATCTACCTGGGGATCTACCTCGCGGTCCGCTGAGGCGAGGTCACGGGCGCCCGCGCAGCCGCCACTCGACCTCCCCCGGCGCAGGCCCCGCCACGAGCGGGCGCGGCTCGACGTGACGCCTGGGCGCGGCCGCCAGCTCGGCCAGGAGCGCGTCGCGCTCGGCCAGGCAGCGCGGGTCGAAGTCGACGCGGTCGGCCAGGCGCTCGAGCGCCTGACGCAGGGCCAGCGCGTCGAGGCCGTCGACGTGCGGCGCGAGCAGCGCCGGGTCGAAGTGGTCGACGTCGAGCTTGCGCGCCTCGCGCCGGCGCACGAGGTGCCGCAGGCGGTCGGGCGACACGGGCCCGACGGCGCCGCGCCGCCGGAACGCCCGGGCCAGCGGCTCGGGGACGAGGACGTCGGGCGCGTGCAGGCACAGGAGCGGGACGCCCGGGTGGTCGAGGAGCAGCGCCGCCGCCTCGCGCGCGGCGAGCGTCGGCGCGCCGTCCGGGCCCGCGCTCGTGGCCAGGAGCTCGAAGCGGCCGACGACGAGGAGCTCGTCCTCCGCGCCCGCCTGCAGGGCCCGGCGCAGCTCCGCCAGCAGCGCCGCGGCGAGCGAGGTCGGCCGCACCTCGAGGTCGACCCGCGCGCCGAGCGCCACGCGCTCGGGCTCGTGCCCGGCCAGGTAGCGCGCGCGCAGGGGCCGGCCCGTCGTCGGGTCGGCCAGGCGGTCGCGGAGCGCCCGGTGCACGAGCGCGGCCAGCGCCTCGTCGCACTCGACCAGCGCCGCCTCGCCGCGCCGCGCGCTCGCCGCCAGCTCGCCCAGCTCGTCCGCGTAGGCCGCCTGCACGGCGTCGAGCGGGGTGAGCTCACGGGGCAGCGAGGCGATCGGCACGCGCACGGGCGGACCTCCGTGACGGATGACACCACCCGGCCGGCGGGTGGCGCAAGCGGGCTCAGCCCAGGCCGGCCGCCCGCGCTGCGTAGGCGCCCCGCCCCTCGTCGGAGAGGCCCGGCAGCCGCTGGGCCGCGGCCAGTGTGGCGGGCAGCCAGCAGCAGCGGCCGGGGCGCGGCACGCGGGTCAGGAGCCCGTCGATCCAGCGCCGCGCCTCGTCGGCGATCTCGGGCGACCCGGCCGCGAGCTCGACGACCGCGACGACCGCGGCCTGGACCGTCCAGTCCATGGGCCCGTGCACCAGGGCGTGCAGCGCCGTCCGGCGCCGCGTCCCGGCCCAGCCCTGCTCCGTGCCGGCGACCGCGAGGGCGGCCGCAAACTGCACCCGCTGCAGCCAGACGTCGGGCGTGAAGGCGCTCGCCTCGGGCGCCGGCGGCGGGTGGACCATGGTCGCCAGGAGGTGAGGGATCGCCGACGGGCCGAGCCGCTCCCCCAGGACGCGTCCGGCCCGGGCCCAGGCCCCGAGCGCGAAGCGCGAGGACGCCAGCGCCGCGACCTCCGCGCCGACCTCGTCGGGCGGCGGCTCGACCGCGGGGTGGGGGTGCGTGCCGTCGTAGGTCCACAGGAGGTGCTCGACCGGCTCGGCCGGCAGCCGGGGGTCGGGCGACGGCACCCGCGCCACCCGGACGCTCGTCTGCAGCCCCAGCCCGTCAGCGACCTGGTCGAACACGAGCCGGGCGCTCGGCGCCTCGAGCACGCCCTGCGCCGCGCGCACGAGCTCCCCCGAGGGCAGCCCGGGCGTGACGACCTTCCAGAGGACCTCGAGCAGGGCCTCCCCCGGCGGCGGGAGGTGATCGATCCAGGGCACGGGCGCCGGGAGCGGCTGGCCAAGCCACGCCAGCCAGTCGCGGGCGCGCTCGTGCGGCGGGTCTTCGTTCGCCAATGCGCGCAGCGCGTCGAGGAGCGCGGGGTCGCGCTCCTTCGCGTGGCGCGCGACGAGGAGCCCCGGCGCCACGGCGACCTCGTGCGTCCCCCTCTCGACCGCTCGCCGGTACCACGCGACCGCGGCGGCCGGCTGACCGATCTCGAGGTGCAGGTCGCCCAGCTCGATCTCGAGGCCGGTGGCGCCAGGGTCGAGCTCGAGCGCGCGCTTGTAGGTCCTGATCGCGCCCGCGAGGTCGCCCTTGGCGTGCTGCGCGAGGGCAAGCGTCACGGCGGAGTGGAAGCCCGGCGCCTCCTTGAAGGCGCGCAGGGCGACCGTCACCGCCAGCGCGCTGCGCCCGCCGATCCGCAGGAAGCACGACCCGAGCGCCTGCAGCGCGGGGGACGAGGCGTGCACCTTGAGCAACTGCTCCACGACCGGCCGGAGGCGCTCCACGTCGCGCCGGTCGGCCGCCGACACGGCCGGGCGGCGCGTCAGCAGGTGCGGCCGCAGCCAGTCCTCGAGGGCGCGCGCAAGCGCGTCGGGCCTGGCCCGGCGGAGCGCCGCGGGCGAGTCGAACCAGTCCGCCGCCCACGCCAGGTAGGGCGGGCCCGGCTGCTCCTTTCTGGCCTTCACCAGGAGGCTCAGGCCGCGCTCGGGCTCCGCCTGGCGGGCGAGCGCGCGCGCATGACAGAGGAGGTGACCGACGAACGCCGGCTCGGGCAGGATCGGGAACAGGGCCAGCGGGTCCGGCGCCGCCGCGAGCAGCCGCTCGAGGTGCGCCCGCCACTCGGTCCGCAGCGGGTCGTCGGCGAGCGCCACGGCCAGGTGCTGCGCCGCGTGCGGGAGGTCGCCCCGTTCGAGCTCCGCCGCGGCGGCCGCCGCGGCCGCGTCACCTGCGAGCAGCCGCCCGTGCGGGCAGTCGGCGCGCGCGCACTCGCCCAGGAGCTCCCCGACGCCGTCGCCCAACGCCCCTCCCGTCGCTGGTTGATCGTAGGTTACCAGGACGGTCAGGACCACCCCTGGCTGCGCGGCCGACGGTCAGCCGTCCGTCAGGCGCCACGCCGCGTCGCCCAGGAGCGCGGCGGCGGCGACGACGACGAGCGCCGGCGCGAGGCACGCGAGGAGGTAGGGCGCCACGACGAACCAGTGGAGCGGGTTCAGCGCGCCGAGCGGCCCCGCGACGACGAACGACACGCCGGCCGCGCCCAGCGCGAGGGCGAGCGGGAGGAGATGCCACGGCCGGAGGGGCCCGGTCGCCCTCGCCGGCCGCCACAGGGCGGAGCAGGTCAGCGTGGAGGCGGCCGCCGCCCAGGGCGCCGAGAGCAGGTCCACGCCGGACAGCCCCACGAGCTCACCCAGCTCACCTGGCGCGGGGAAGCGAAGGCGGGCGACCTCTGCCCACACCGCGTCCAGTCCCCCCTCTACGCCCGCCAGGGCGCCCCGGGCGTAGGCGGCCTGCAGGTGCGCGATCGCCAGCGCCGCCGCAACGACGACCCAGGCGAGGGCAAACCTGGCCGCGGTGACCTGCCAGCCCCTCCGCAGCGCGAGCCCCTCGAGCGCCGCGCAGGGCGCCGCGACCGCGCCGAACAGCGCGGCCGACGCCAGCGGCACCTCCGTCCAGAGGTTCCAGAGGCCGGCGGGCGGCGCCGACGCGAGCGCCGCGAAGCCCGCGCCCGCGACGACGGCGCGGCACGCGCCGCGCCCGAGGTCCACGCCGACCTTGCCGCTCTCGCTCTCCGGCACGCCTCCGAGCGTAGCAGCGCAGAGCGCCGTCAGCCGCGCCGAGCTCGACGAACGAAGGCCTGGGCCCGAGCTCGAGGCGCCGCTAGACTCGACCATCGTGGAGCCGCGCGCCCGCGAGCCTGAGCCCGTCCGCGACCGGGGCGCACCGGAAGAGGTCGTGCCCCGGCTCCTGCGCTCGCCGTCGCGCTGCCCGTACTGCCACGACGCCTGCGCCGAGGACGACGCGGTCTCCGTCTGTCGCGGCTGCCTGGCCCGCCACCACCTCGAGTGCTGGGACGGGGCCTGCGCGGCCTGCGGAGGCGTGCGTGCGCTCCAGGAGGTGACGACGGTGGCGCAGGTGCGACGCGCCGAGGCCGAGGCCTACGCCGCGGCGATCCGGCGGGAGCCGCTCGCCGTGCGGCTGACGCTGGGCGTCGCCTTCGCGCTCCTGGCCGTCGTCTGCATGTGCTTCGGCGTGTTCGTCGTGGCCCGCGCCTTCTCCGCCTTCGAGCACCCCCTCGAGTGGCTGCTCGGCCTGCCCTTCGCGGTGCTCCTCTTCTCGGCGTTCCCGGCCTGGGTCTGCTGGCGCGCGGCTCGGCTGCGCCTGTTCCCGTCCCCGGTCGGGGCCGGCGGCCAGCGCGCGAGCGCGTGCTGTCCGCACGAGGACTGACGTCGCGGCCGGAAGGATCACGCGCGCCCATCCCCGAGCGGGACAAGCGCTTGCCTCGGCGCCGCCCCCGGCCTGTCGGTGCTCGACCCTACAGTCGGGAGCGTGCTGCGCCTCGTCCACACCTCCGACTGGCACCTCGGCCACGCCCTCCACGGGGTCGCGCGCGACCACGAGCACGCCCGCTTCCTGGCCTGGCTGGAGCAGGTCCTGGTCGAGGAGCGCCCGCACGCGCTCCTGATCACGGGCGACGTGTTCGACACGGCCACGCCGTCGGCCGCCGCCGAGCGGGCGCTGTTCGACTTCCTGGCCCGGGCGCGGGCGGCCGACCCGGCGCTCGTCATCATCATTCTCGGCGGCAACCACGACTCCGCCCCGCGCCTCGAGGCGCCGGCGTCCCTCCTCCGCGCGCTGGGCGTGCACGTGGTGGCCTCGCTCCGGCGCCGGCCCGGCCAGCCGCTCGACCTCGAGCGCCTCGTCGTGCCCTTGCGCGCCGGCGGCGAGGTCGCCGCGTGGCTGGCGGTCGTCCCGTTCCTGCGCCCGGCCGACCTGCCGCCGGCGCACGTCGCGCAGGACCCCCTCGCCGCCGTGCGCGCCGTCTACGACGAGGTGCTCGCGCACGCGCGCGCGCGGCGCGCCCCCGGCCAGGCGCTCCTGGCGACCGGCCACCTGACGCTCACCGGCGCCGAGGCGTCGGCCGAGAGCGAGCGGCCGGTCCTCGGCGGGCTCACGGCCCTGACCGACGACCTGTTCGCGCCCGACCTGGCCTACGTGGCCCTCGGCCACCTGCACCGGGCTCAGGCCGTCGGCGGGCGCGAGGGCGTGCGCTACGCCGGGTCGCCGATCCCGCTGTCGATGACCGAGGCCGGCTACGCGCACCAGGTCGTCGTCGTCGACGTCGAGGGCGAGCGCCTGGCCGCCGCGCGCCCGCGCCTCGTCCCGCGCACCGTCGACCTCCTGCGCCTCCCGGCCCCCGACGAGCCGCCCGCCACGGTCGACGAGGCCCTCGCTCGCCTGTGCGCCTTGCCCGACGACGCGCCCCCGGCGCCCGGCCAGCCGGACGTGCGGCCGCTGCTCGAGGTGCGCCTCGCCGCGCCCGCGCCGGAGCCGGGCCTGCGGCGCCGGGTCGAGGAGGCCCTCGCGGGCAAGGCGGCGCGCCTGGTCAAGCTCACGCTCGTCGCGCCCGAGGCGACGACCGCCCCGCGCGCCCTGGCCGACGCCGCCCCGCAGGCGCGCCTCACCGACCTGAGCCCGCGCGAGGTGTTCGAGCGCTGCTGGAGCAAGGAACACCAGGGCGCCCCGCCGCCCGACGACGTCGCCCGGGCCTTCGACGACCTGCTGGCCGCCGTGCAGCGACCTGCACCTGAGGCGTCCGCGCCCACGCGTGCGGTCGACCGCATCGCCGCGCTCACCGGGGGCGACGCCGCGTGAGGGTCCTGGCGGTGCGCGGGCACGACCTCGCCAGCCTGGGCGGGTCGTTCACCCTGGACCTGGCCGCCTCGCCCCTGGCGGACGCCGGCCTCGTCGTGGTCACGGGGCCCACGGGCGCCGGCAAGAGCACGCTCCTCGACGCCATGTGCCTGGCGCTCTTCGACCAGACGCCGCGCCTGCGCGGGCGCGGCGCGCCCGTGGGCTTCCTGGAGGAGGCCGACCGCAAGGCCCTCTCCAGCGCCGACCCGCGCTGCCTCGTGCGCCGCGGCGCCGTCGAGGCCGGGGCCGAGGTCGACTTCGTCGGCCGCGACGGCCGCCGCTGGCGCGCCGCGTGGAGCGTCCGCCGCGCGCGCGGCCGGCCCGACGGGCGGCTGCAGGCGCAGACCCTCTCGCTCACCTGCCTCGACACGGGCGAGCGGCGTGGGGGCACGCGCACCGAGACGCTCCAGGCGATCGAGGAGGCCCTCGGCCTCGACTACACCGCGTTCTGCCGCTCGGCGCTCCTGGCCCAGGGCGACTTCGCCAGCTTCCTCCAGGCGCGCGGCAGCGAGCGCGCGGCGCTCCTCGAGCGTCTCACCGGGACCGAGCTCTACGGCGCCCTGTCGATCGCCGCCCACCAGCGCGCGGCGAGCGAGGCGCGCGCGCTCGAGCAGCTCCAGGCGCGCCTCGACGGGCTACAGCTCCTCGCGCCGCTCGAGCGGGCGGAGCTCCTGCGCGAGGGGGCCCTGCGGCGCGACGCGCTCGTGGCCGCCCG
>JAHBXY010000193.1 GCA_019636275.1 Planctomycetota bacterium
CGGCCGACTTGTGGCCGCCGCCGACCGACGCGTGCAGGACCCACACCTCGCGCTGCTTCATCGCTCCGCTCCTTGTCGAGCGAGGTCAGAGCGCGGCGCGTGCCGGGACGTAAGTCGAGGCGGCGCAGCGAGCAGGGCGTCAGGGCGTCAGGAGGTCGACGGTCGTCAGCCAGACCGGCGCCGGACCGGACCGGATGGGCGCGCCGCTCGGGTGTGACCACCCCTGCATGGCGCCGAGCGCCGACCTCGATAAAGTGGTCCGCCTGGTCGAGGAGCAGGAGGAACGCATGCGAGCGATCACGCGCGGGAAGTCGTTCATGGCGATCGGAGCGGCCCTGCTCCTGGTCGCGAGCACGGGGCGGGCCGAGGAGACGGTCACGCTCACGTGGCGGGCGCCGGCCGAGGGCTCGACGCGGACCGACACGAAGAACATGGACATGAAGATGGACCTCGTCGTCCGTGTGAACGGGCAGGTGGTCCAGGACAGCAACATGACCATGCGCGAGACCGAGGAGGTGGTGACCACCGTCCAGCAGGTCTCGGGCGACGCGGCCTCGAAGGTCCAGGTCGAGTACCGCAAGGCCGAGAAGACGCAGGCGCAGGGCCAGATGGAGGAGCAGGCCACCAGCCCCACGCACGGCAAGACCTACGTGGTCGAGCGCAAGGGCGAGGAGCTGGCGGTCACGGCGCCCGACGGGAGCACGCCGTCCGAGGAGGAGCAGGAGGTCGTCGCCAAGGACCAGCGGGACCTCGGCCGGACCGACCGGTTCTTCCGCCTCCTGCCGAAGACGCCCCTGACGGTGGGTCAGGTGTTCCAGGTCTCGCCGGAGGACGCGCGCGATGCATTCCCGCCGGACGACATGGAGATCAAGCGCTTCCAGATGAAGCTCGTCGCGGTGAACGAGGGCGTGGCCCGGTTCGAGGTCGAGATGCTCGCCGGCGGTGAGCCGAGCGAGGGGCTGACGATGACCGTCGACCTCAAGGGCGAGTTCCGCGTCCGCGTGGCCGACGGGCGGCCCATCGCGCTCAACCTGGCCGGTCCGATCGAGATGAAGGGCCTCCAGGAGGGCGACGGCCAGAAGGTCGAGTTCGGCGGCAAGGGCACGATGAACATGCGCTTCGCCGCGGCTTACAACTAAGGCCGACGACGTAGGCACGCGCGGGGCGGCTCGATCGACGGGCCGCCCCGGCACGCCGCTAAAGGACATGGCTTCACTCCAGCCGCGCGCGCGCGTCGACGACCACGGCGCCATGGGCGAGCGCCAGGAGCGGGTTGACGTCCAGCTCCGCCAGGCGCGGGACCTCCTCGGCGAGGGCCGAGAGGCGCAGGAGGGCGTCGACGAGCGCGGCGCGGTCGACGCCCGGCTGCCCGCGGTAGCCGGCCAGGAGCGGCGCCCCGCGCAGGCCGTCGAGCATGTCCTCGGCGTCGCGGTCGGTGAGCGGCGGGACGCCCAGCGCCACGTCGCGCAGCACCTCGGCGTGCACGCCGCCCAGGCCCACGAGGAGCACGGGGCCGACGGCCGGGTCGGTGCGGGCGCCGAGGATCAGCTCGCGCCCGCCCTGGACCTGCGCCTGGACGAGGAGCCGCCCCCGGGCCGGGTCGAGGCCGTGCTGGGCGAGGCGGCGGGCGAGGTCGCGCGCCGCCTCGCGCACGGCCTCGGGGTCGGAGAGACCCAGGCGCACGGCGCCGGCCTCCGTCTTGTGCAGGAGGTCGGGGTGGTCCGCCTTGAGGACCACGGGCCAGGCGCCGAGCCGCGCCGCGGCGTCCGCCGCCTCGTCGGGCGTGGCGGCGAAGGCGCGCGGCGCCACGCGCAGCCCGGCCGCCTCGAGCAGGGCGAACGCCTGGTCGGCGTCGAGCCAGCCGGCCGGGAGGTCGGCGCCCAGCGCGCGCAGGCGCGCGCGCTCCTCGGCCAGCGGCGGCGCGGCGCCCTCGGGCCGGTCGAGCCAGGCGCGGAAGCGCGCCATGGCCGCGAGCGCCTGGGCGGCGTCCTCGGGGAAGTCGTAGGCGGGCACGCGGGCGCGCAGCAGCACCTCGCGGGCCTCGGCCACGCGGCCGCCCATGAAGCAGGCGAGCAGCGGCTTGCCGCCGGCGCCCACGGCGCGCGCCCGCTCGAGGCCCTGCACGATCTCGGCGGCGACGGCGCGCACGTCCATGACTGACGGCCCGACGTAGATCGGCAGGACCGCGTCGACGCCGGGGTCGACGAGCGCCGCCGTGACGCACGCGCCGAAGGTGGCCGCCGTGGCCGTGGCGATCGTGTCGACCGGGTTGTTCGTGCTGGCCTCGGGCGGGAGGACGGCGCGCATGGCGGCGACCGTCTGCGGGGAGAAGGTCGCCATCTCGAGGCCGTAGGCGGTCCCTGCGTCGGCGGCCATGATCCCGGGGCCGCCGGCGTTGCTGACGATCGCCACGCGCGGGCCGCGCGGCACCGGCTGGTGGCTGAAGGCCCGGGCGAGGTTGAACAGGCCCTCGACCCGCGTCACGCGCTGCACGCCGCAGCGCTCGAGGAGCGTCGTCGTGGCCTCGTCGACGCCGGCGAGCGACCCCGTGTGCGAGGCGCTGGCCCGCGCGCCGGCGGCGGTCCGCCCGCTCTTCACGACGAGGATCGGCTTGCCCGCGCGCGTCACGCGCCGCGCCACGCGGGCGAAGGTGCGCGGGTCGCCCAGGCTCTCCAGGTAGAGGAGGATCACGCGCGTGCGCGGGTCCTCGCCCCAGAAGGCCAGCAGGTCGTTGCCGCTCACGTCGGCCTTGTTGCCCAGGCTGACGAAGGCCGAGAGCCCCAGGTCCAGGTCGCGCGAGCGGGCCAGGATCGCCTCGCCCAGCGCGCCGCTCTGGCTGGCGAAGGCCACGTTGCCCTCGAGCGGGGCCACGGCCGCGAACGAGGCGTTGAGCCGCACGGCGGGGTCGGTGACGAGCACCCCCATGCAGTTGGGGCCCACGACCCGGACGCCGTGGCGCAGGGCGACCTCGCGCAGGGCGGCCTCCCGGGCGACGCCCTCGCCGCCGGCCTCGCGGAACCCGGCCGAGATCACCACGGCCGCCTTGACCCCCTTGCGCCCGCACTGCTCGAGCACCGGCACGACCGCCGGCGCCGGGACGACGAGCACGCACAGGTCGAGGTCGCCCGGCACGTCCTCGACGCTGGCGTGGCAGGGGACGCCGCGGACCGAGCGGGCCTTCGGGTTGATCGGGAACACCGGCCCCGTGAAGCCGGAGTCGATCAGGTTCTTGACGATCGCGTGGCCGATCGAGCCGGCCTCGCGCGAGGCGCCGACGACGGCCACGGCGCGGGGGCGGAACAGGGCTTCGAGCGTGCGGGGGTCGGGGTCGGGGCTCATCGAGGGCATTTCACCACCCCGGCGGCCTCCGCGGCTTGACGTGGCGCACGCCGGCCCGGCGATTTAACGTGGGCCCATGGCCCCAGCCCCGCACCTCGAGGACGCCGCGCAGCCGCTGGCGCGCCTCGAGCAGATCCAGGGGCAGGCCGCGCGGACGACGATCCAGCTCGGCGCCGACTTCCTCTCCTACGCCCGGGCGACCTCGACGCCGGTCGAGTTCAAGCACCAGCTCGTCGAGCGCCTCCTGCCCACCGTGCCCCGCCGCGGGCAGCCCTACCTCGTCAAGGAGGGGGCGAGCTTCGGCAAGTTCACGATCGCCGAGCAGCTGGGCAAGGGCGGCATGGCCGTCGTCTACCGGGCGGTCGACCCCGAGCGCGGCTCGGGCTCGGGGTCGGGGTCGGTCGAGCGGCGCCAGCAGGTGGCGCTCAAGGTCATGCGCGAGGACATCTCGCACGACCCGGAGTACGTGCGCCGCTTCCTGCGCGAGGCGGCCAACGCGGCCCTGATCGACCACCCCAACGTCGTGCGCGTGCACGAGGTCGGCTCGGTGAAGGGGCGGCTCTACTTCACCATGGAGCTGATCGAGGGCGAGACGCTCAAGGAGACCCTCGCCCGCGGGCCGCTCCCGGAGGAGCAGGGGTTGCAGGTGCTGTGCCAGCTCGTCGACGGCCTGATCGCCGCCCATGAGCGCGGGATCGGCCACAGAGACCTCAAGCCGTCGAACATCATGCTCATCACCGGGCGCACCCGCTATGGGCTCGAGCTCGAGGGCGACGACTTCGACGTGCAGGTGAAGGTCACCGACTTCGGCCTGGCGCACATGCTCGACGCCGACACGTCGGACGTCATGCCCGAGGGGCGCTTCCTGGGCACGGCCAAGTACGTGGCGCCCGAGGTGATCAAGGGCGGCGAGACGACGCTCAAGAGCGACCTGTTCTCGCTCGGGGTCCTGGCCTTCCAGATGTTCGCCGGGCGGGCGCCGTTCGCCGCGCGCAGCAAGCTGGAGTTCATCACGGCGAACCTGCAGGCCGAGGCGCCGCCGCTCGACTCGGTGGCGCCGGTGTCGCGCGACCTGGCGCGGCTCGTCGACGCCATGCTGAAGAAGGAGCCCGCCGAGCGGCCCGACGCGATCTCCCTGCGGCGCGACCTCGGGCGGCTGGCGGGGCGGAGGACGCGCAGGGAGCGCGTCGTCGTGGCCGACGACCCCAGCTCCGCCTTCCACCGCGGGCTGCCCGACGCCCCGCGGCGGGCGGTGCCCGTGGGGGCGATCGCCGGCGCGGCGGCCGGGCTCGTCGTCGTCGTCGTGGCCCTGGCGCTCGTCCTGCGCCGCCCGCCGCCGCCGCCGCCCGACGACCGGCCGCCGCCGCCGCCGGCGACCGAGGTGAAGCCGCCCGGGCCGGCGACGCCGGCCGAGCCCGGCCGGGTGCGCGGCTCGGACGACCTCCCGTGGGTGCCGCTGCCGGCGGCCGCGAGCTTCCCCGACGCCATGGCGCGGCTGCAGTTCACGCGCGGCGTCGAGCAGGGCGACGCCGCCTGGGCGGCCGGGCGCGTCGTCGACGCCCTGGGCCACTGGGAGGGCGCCGAGCGCGTGGCCCCCGAGCCGCTCGAGCCGCTGCGCGCGCGCGTGCGCGGCGCGCGGCGCGAGGCGGCGCTGGTGCGGGCGGCGGACGCCGAGCGTCGGGGCAACACGTCGCAGGCGATCGTCGAGCTCGAGGCGGCGCTGACGTTCGGCGCCGACGCGGCCAGCGTCGAGGAGCGGCTCGAGCGGGCGCGGGCCCTGCGCGACCTGCAGCAGCGGCTGACCGAGGCCCGCGCCCTGCGCGTGCGCGACCCCGAGGGGGCGGCGCGCATCCTCGAGGACCTCCTGCCCGTGGCGCGGCGCCTCGGCCCGAGCCACCTCGCGGAGGTCCAGCTCGCCCTGGGCCGGATCCGCGGGACGCCCGACGCGCCGCCGCCGCCCGCGACCGAGGCGCCGCCGCCGCGCACGCGCGCCGACGAGCTCCTGGACCAGGCCGAGGGCTACCTGCGCGAGCAGCTCCACGGCGCCGCCGACCGGGCGCTGCACAACGCGCGCGAGGCGGGCGCGACGGGCGTGCGGGTGGAGCGGCTCGTCGCGCGCCTCACGCGCGCGCGCAACGCCCCCGACGGCTACGTCTACCTCGAGGTGGCGCCGGCGGACGGCGGCGAGCCGCACGGGTTCTACGCCCTGCCGCGGCGGGTGACCCACCGCGAGCTGCACGCGTGGTTCGAGGTCGCCAACGCCCGCGCGGCCCTCATGCCGCCGCGCGTGTGGCGCGGCGCGGGGCACCCGCCGAAGGGGAGCGAGGACCGGCCGATCGAGGGCCTCGAGGCGGAGCTCGCGCGGGCCTTCGCGGCCGCGCGCGGCGACCGCCTGCCCACGGTGGCCGAGCTCGAGGCGGTCCGCGCCCACGCCGGCGAGGCTGCGCCGGCCGGTGCCCTGGCCGAGGGGCGGCTCGACCACGGCTTCTTCACGGTCAAGGACGTCGGAGGACGCTAGTGCACCCGGCGGGCGACTACGTCGTCTATCCCTGCGAGGTCTGCGGCAAGCGGATCTTCACCCCGCGCGCCTTCAGCGGCCAGGTGGGCGCCTGCCCGCTGTGCGGCGCGCAGCACACGATCGGCGGGCGCGGCGTCGTCGCCGCGCAGCCCGGGATCGAGCGCCGCGACGCCGACCGCGTCCCCGCGCCGGGCGCGCAGGTGGCGCTCGACGTCGCGCGCAGCGCCGGCGGGCAGTTCGAGACCGTCACCCCGCAGCTCATGGCCGTGGGCGACCTGTCCGAGACCGGCATCGCGATCGTCGTCCCCGGCGTGCGCGACACGACGCACCTGAGCGGCTGGCGCGCCCCCGACCACAAGGCCGGCGACGTGCTGCGGCTGGCGCTCCACGCGCCCGAGCTCTTCCGCCCGCGCGCCTTCCGCGCCGAGGTGCGCCGGGTGTCCGCCAACAAGGACCGCCGCACCTGGACCCTCGGCCTGGCGTTCGTCGGGCTGACCGAGGACCAGCGGGCCGAGCTCAGGGCGCTGGTCCGGCGGCTGGGCGGCAGCTGAGCGGTGTGCTCGACGGCTGCGAAGGACGTGCCTGGCCGCGGCGGCGCGCGCGCGGGCTCGAAGTAGGTCGCGACGTCGTCGCCCGCGCGCCTCACCGCCGCGGCTCAGCCTCATCGCCCTCGCCTCACGTGCTGCCCCGATCGAGGCGGGTCACCAGCGAGGGGTGGTAGCGCCGGTCTTCAGTGGCTTCGAGCAGCGCGGGGCCGGCGCGAGTAGGATCGAACCCGAGGGAGGGCGGGGTGAATCCGAACAAGGCGCTGTGGGAGAAGGGCGACTTCACCGAGGTCGCCGCGTTCATGCGTCGCTCCGGCGAGGCGCTCGTCGCGTCGCTGGGGGTCACGCCGGGCTCGCGCGTGCTCGACGTCGGCTGCGGCGACGGCACCACCGCGCTCCCGACGGCGGCGGCCGGGGCCGACGTCCTCGGCGTCGACATCGCCCGGAACCTCGTCGAGGCCGGCAACCGGCGCGCATCGCAGGCCGGGCTCACCCGCCTGCGCTTCCAGGAGGGCGACGCGTGCGACCTCGAGGGCCTCGCCGACGCCACCTTCGACCTGACGATGTCGGTGTTCGGCGCCATGTTCGCCCCCAGGCCCCACGACGTGGCGAGGGCGCTGGTCCGCGTCACGAAGCCGGGCGGCCGCGTCGTCATGGGCAACTGGATCCCGGGCGACCCCACGTTCGTGTCGCAGCTCCTGAAGATCAGCTCGGCGTTCACGCCGCCGCCGCCCGAGGGCTTCGTCAGCCCGATGACCTGGGGGGTCGAGGAGCACGTCCTCGAGCGCTTCGGACAGGCCGGCGTGCCGAGGGAGCGCATCGCCCTGACGCGGGAGACCTTCCTCTTCGAGTCGCCCGACCGCAGCCCGGCCGACTTCATCGACGTGTTCCGGCGCTTCTACGGGCCGACGATGAACGCCTTCGAGGCCGCGGCGAGGAGCGACAGGACGGACGAGCTCCAGCGCCAGCTCCTCGAGCTGGCGAGCGCGCAGAACACGAGCACCGACGGCGGCACGTCGATCCCCGCCACCTTCATGCGGGTCACGGTCCGGGTCTGACGTCCATGTGGGGCAGGCTGGCCGCGCTCCTGCTCGCCGGGGCGCTCGTCGCGCGCGGGGAGGACGGCGTGGCCACGACCCTTCGCTTCGAGGCCGCCGCGCCGGCGCTCGACGTGCAGGTGGACCCGTCGCTGGGCGTCCTCGTGCAGGCGCTCACCGCGGAGCGGACGTGGACGCGCCGCGGCGAGGGGACGCTCGCGGCCATGGCGGCGGGCTGGAGCGCGCGGGAGCCGTTCCCGACCCCCTTCGCCACGTCCGACGGGCGGCGCTGGTGCCTCCAGGACGGCGCGGACGCGGGCAGCCTCCTGCAGTGGGTGGAGGGCCGCTGGCGGCCGGCCGAGGTCGCGGGTTCCGCGGACGCGCTGGCGGCTCGTCGCGAGCTGCGCCGCGGCGCGGTGCGCCTGGGGATCGTCGCCCGCGTCCGCGCGGACGACGGCACCGACCTCCTCCTCGACGGCTTCGGCGTCTTCGTGCACCGCGAGGGCCGGTGGACGTTCGCGCCGCTGCAGCGCCTGGCCGCGCCGCCGATCGGGTGGGCGCAGGTCGCCTGGCGTCCGAGCGGCGAGGGGGTCACGGTGGGCGCCGGCGGGCGGGCGCTCCTGGGGCGCGCGGGCCGGCTCGAGGTCGCGCCCGCGGGGCCGCGCCCCGACCCCGGGCGGCGCTTCACGCGGCTCCGCGACGGCGTGTGGCTCGTCGCCACCGAGGTCGACGTGGCGCTCGTCACGAGCGACGGCGTCGAGCGCGCCCGGACCCCGCTCCTGCGCGCCCAGGTGCTCGCGTATCGCCGGCGCGACGACGTGGTCCTCCTGCAGGGAGCCCTGGTGGGCTCGTCGTGGGTGTGGGCGGAGCTCGGCGTCGAGACCGGCGCGCTGCGCGTGCTCGAGCGCCGGGGCAACCAGCGCGACCCGCGCGGCCCCGTGGTCGTCGACGACGCCGGCGCCCTGTGGAGCGACGACCACGCCGTGCTGCGCCGCTGGGACGCGCACCGGCTGCTGGAGGCGCCGCTCGCCGCCCTGCTCGTCGGGAGCGACCCGCGCGGGCGGGTGTGGTTCGTCCACGGCGGGGTGGCCTTCTCGCTCGAGCGGGCCGAGCTCGAGCGCGAGCTCGAGCTCGAGCGCGCGCCGGCGCAGGAGGAGGTCGTCGAGGACGTGCAGGGCGCGGCCACGCTCGACGCCGACGGGCACCTGCGCGCGCTGCGCCTCGTCGCCTGCGACCCGCCCGACGAGGCCGGCGTGGCCGTGCACCAGCGACGCGCCTACCGGTTCCACGTCCGGCGCGGCGGGGCCTGGGTCCTCGACGAGACGAGCGCGACCTACGAGGAGCGCCGCTGCGCCCTGCGCTGGTGCCAGGCCTGCCACGGCGCGCGGCGAGAGGCCGCGCCGCGCGGCGGCTTCGAGACGCGCCCGCCCGGCGTCCTCGACCCGGAGGGCCGGGTGATGGGCCTCGATCGCGACCGTCGGCCTCACCCCGACCCGCGCGCGCTGCTCCGCCGGTCCGACGGCAGCGAGTGGCTCCTCGGCCCGGCCGGCCTGATCGAGCTCGCCCGTGACGCGGACGGCCGTCACCGCCCGCGGCGGCTCCGCCTGCCCGGCCCCAGCCAGGCCTGGGTCCAGGACGCCGACGGCGACGTGTGGCGAATCGAGGAGGGGCGCCTCAGGCGGGTCACGTTCCCGGACGATTGACCACCGCCCGTGCCGCGCGCCCGAGCAGACTGGCCAGGAGGAGGCGGGTCACGGGCTGCACCCGCAGAGCACGGACGAGCAGAGTGGCACACGCTCGTGCGCGGCCGAAGCGTCGACGAGGACCGTCCGGCCGGAGCGGCGCGTGATCCAGCGCGCGAGGTCCGGGAGCGCGACGGTTCCCTCGACGTCGGCCACCGACCACAAGGCCTCGAGGTCGGGCCGGAGCCGTTGGTGGATCGCACGCCGCCACAGCCCGATTCGGGCGTCCACTGCCGCGGGGTCCACGTCGTCCACGTCGATGACGATCCGGCTCGCCTTGCGCCCATGCGGGCCATGGTTCGCCAGACCGTGGGTGTCCAGCGGCTCTGGCCGCGGGCGCGACGGAGACGACGTCGCGCAGCCCGAGAGCAGGACCAGGCCAGCGACGAGGGCGACGCGCATGGGGTACCTACCTCCCCTCAGGATGCTGGCCTGTACCTGCCAGAGCAACCCGCGGCCGACGTCGAGCTGATCGAACATCCCACGCAGCGACGACGATGTTCTGGATGGGTTAGGATCACGTTCGGAATGGAGTCATGAGCGAGCACTCGTCGATCGAGTGGACCGACGCGACGTGGAACCCGGTGACGGGCTGCACGAAGATCAGCCCGGGCTGCAAGCATTGCTACGCCGAGACGTTCGCGGAGCGCTTTCGCGGGGTCCCCGGGCATCCGTACGAGCAGGGCTTCGATCTCCGGCTCTGGCATGACCGGCTCGAGTTGCCCCTCAGGTGGAAGAAGCCGCGTCGGATCTTCGTGAACAGCATGAGCGATCTGTTCCACGACGAGGTCCCGGACGCCTTCGTGGACGCCGTGTTCGCGACCATGCGCAGGGCGACATGGCACACCTTTCAGGTCCTGACGAAGCGCTCGGACAGGCTTGCCGCCTACGTCCGCCGCAGGGGGCGGGAGGGTCTGGTCCCCGCCAGGGACATGCCGAACGTGTGGCTTGGCGTCAGCGTCGAGACCCAGCGCTATGTTACTCGCGCACAGGACCTGGTCGACCTGCCCGCCGCCGTTCGGTTCCTCTCCTGCGAGCCGCTCCTGGGGCCGCTCGATCTGTCGGGTGTCCTCGCCCCGGAGCGAGTGAACTGGGTGATCGTCGGCGGTGAGAGCGGACGGCGAGCCCGTCCGGTGACCGCCGACTGGGTGCGCGCCATTCGCGAGCAGTGCTCGGGCGCGGGCGTGCCGTTCTTCTTCAAGCAGTGGGGGGGCACGAACAAGGCCCGCACGGGCCGGCTACTCGACGGGCGAACCTGGGACGAGCTGCCGGACACCACCTCTCAGCGTCGCACCAAGGCTCTGACGACACACGCGCCGGCATGACTTGCCTCGGAGCGGCGCGAGGGGGGCGCAGACGCGCATCCTCACGCTGGACGCAGGTGGTGAGCGCTCTCACCGTCCAGGCTTCTTCCTGCGGGACCTGAGCACAGTTTTCTTCTTGTCGGGAGTCCCGGCCTTCTTCCCCCGAACTACGGGTCGGCGAGGCACGTCAGGATCGTCTAGTCCGAGGCGGAGAAGCTTTCGCAGGGCAGAGCCGAGCCCCGCTTCACCGGCCGATAGTGGAACGCGCTGGGAGGTGCTCTGGCCTTCCAGGACGTCGTCGGCGGAGGCGTAGGTCAACAGGTCGACATCGTAGGACTTCTGGCCATCGCGTTGGCTCACCTCCGCGCTGACGAACCGACGTGCGAGGTCTCTCGTTCCTCGTACGCGGTCGAGCCCATGGGTGGCGCGGACACAAAGAGTCTCATCGTCAGCGAAACGGGCCTGATAGCCGTCGACGCTGGCGAACGGCTCTCCGGTGGGACCGGAACGCTCGAGGAGAGTGAGGACGAGCCGTCCCAGCTCCGCTGGAGGCGCCTCAGAGGACAGCGCACGGTAGGGACCGACTCCTACGGATGCTCCGTATCCCTTGAACGTAGCGAGGGGGTTCAGGACGAACGTCCCCGTCTTTCGGCAACGTCGCACCGCTACAACACGGTCCGACACGGCCCCTCCTTGTTGGTCTCGACTGTCAGCAGGGCGCGACGTGCGCAGGCATGAAGTGTGGCTGGCGGTACTCGGGTCGCGCTACTCCTCGTCGGCCAGTCCCAGGTTCGCCACGCCTGGGTCGGCGATCGCCACCATAAAGCAGAACGTGATCCTCATTGGCGGTGGGCCGCGGGTTGCAGATCGCCCGGAGCCGCGTCATGACGTGCCCCACGCGGCCCGCCCGGGCCACGCCTGTCCCAACCCCCCCCGCTCCCCCCGAGCCCTCCGCCCCGGCACGCCGCTCGCCTCCCCCCGGCCGGGTGAGCGGTCCCGTCGACGAGCGCCGCCGCGCGGTCCTCCGGCTGAGCGTCCTGTTCGGCACGATCTACTTCGTGCAGGGCGTGGCCGAGCCGACGGCCGGGCTGATCGCGCAGCCGGTGCGCTCGCTGCTCAAGCAGTGGGGCTACGCGGCCGAGGCGATCTCGCTGTTCGTGGCCCTGCTGACGCTCCCCTGGACGCTCAAGCCGCTGTTCGGGCTCGTCACGGACTTCGTGCCGCTGCTCGGCTGGCGGCGCCGGAGCTGGCTGGTCGTGGCCAGCAGCCTGGCCTCGACCGGGCTCATCGTCGCCTGGCTGGCGCCCCTGCCGCCCGGCAGCCTCCTGCCGCTGTTCTTCCTCCTCCTCCTGCCGAGCATCGGCGTGGCCTTCGCCGACGTCGTCGCCGACGGCCTCATGGTCGAGCAGGGCAAGCCGCTCCGGGCCACCGGGCGCCTGCAGTCGGTGCAGTGGGCGTGCATCTACGCGGCCGGGATCTTCACCGGGGTGGCCGGCGGCTACCTGGCGCAGCACGGCCTCCAGCAGGTGGGCTTCCTCGCCTGCGGCCTCGTGGCCCTGCTCACGCTGACGGCCGCCCTCGTGTTCGTCCGCGAGCCGCGCCACGTCCACACGCGCGCGACCGCGGGCGAGGCCCTGCGCGCCCTGCGCGAGGCGGTCCGGTCGCCGGCGATCCTGGCCGTGGGCAGCTTCGTGTTCCTGTGGCGCTTCAACCCCTTCTCGTCGACCGTCCTCTACCTGCACCTCACCGAGCGCCTGGGCGTCTCGGAGCAGCGCTACGGCGTCATCGACTCGCTCGTGGCCGTCTCGTCGATCGCCGGCGCGGCGGCCTTCGGCCTGTGGGGGCGGCACCTGCCCACGCGCGCGCTCGTGCACTTCTCGATCGCCTTCGGCGTCGTCGGCACCCTCTGCTGGTGGGGCGTCCAGGGGCCGCGCAGCGCCATGGCGATCGCCGTCGGCGTAGGCTTCTTCAGCATGGTCGCCCTCCTCGTGCAGCTCGACCTGGCCGCGCGCGCCTGCTCGGCCCACACGGCCGGCACCGTGTTCGCCGTGCTCATGGCCGCCAGCAACCTGAGCATGTCGGCCTCGACCTGGCTCGGCGGCCGCTGGTACGAGCGCTGGGGCGCGGCGCTCGGCCACGAGCGGGCCTTCGACCTGCTCGTCCTCGTCGGCGCCGCCCTCAGCGCCGCCTGCTGGCCCCTCCTCTGGGCATTGGCCCGCTCGGGCCGCTCGCTGATCGAGGCCGTGGAGCGGGCCGACGCCCCCGAGCGCCCGCCGCCGGTCGCCTCGCCGGAGCGGGCGCCGGAGCCGGCGCGGCGCTGAACGCCGGGCGACCCGGAGCGGCGCCGGCCGTTTACGATGCGCCGGCCCGGGCCGGTGGGCCGCCGCTCACGCGGTGGCCCGCCGGCGTCGGTCATGGGGAGCCCTCCCGGCTCCGAGCGCCCCGCGGCGGGGGGACCGGAGCTCGCGGAGGCGGGACGCACGATGGACCTGCAGAGCCCGGCCCTCATCCTCCTCGTCGCGCCGGCGATCCTGCTCACGCTGGCGGCGGCCCGGCGCAGCGCGGTCGGGCTCTCCCCGGGCCGCTCGATCCTGTCCATGGCGGCGCGCTGCCTGCTCCTCCTGCTCCTGGGGCTGGTGCTCGCCGGCGCCCGGGCCGTCCTGCCGCACGAGGAGCGCGCGGTGGTCTTCGCGCTCGACGTCTCCGAGAGCATCGCGCCGGCCATGCGGCAGCGGCTCCTCGACTGGACGCGCCGCGCCTGGGAGGGGCACCGCCCGGGCGACCGGGCGGCGCTGGTCCTCTTCGGCAGCAAGGCGCGGGTCGAGGCGCCCCTGGCGGAGGTCTTCGAGCCGGGCGAGCTGAACCTCGACGGGCTGCCGCGCGACCGCACGGCGATCGACCTGGCCCTGCGCGCGGCGGCCGGGCTCCTGCGCCACGAGGAGGCCGAGCGGCGCGTCGTGCTCCTGAGCGACGGCAACGGCGACGCCGACAAGGCCGTGCGCGAGGCCATGGCGCTGGCGTCGGCGGGCGTCGGGGTGACGACGGTCGCCGTCGAGCTGACCCCCAGCCCGCGCGAGGTGCTCGTCGGCGACGTGAGCGCCCCGCAGGTCGTCGCCGAGGGCGAGCCGTTCCTGCTCAAAGTCGAGGTGATCGCCCGCACGGGCGGGCCGGCCCGCCTGCACGTCGAGGCCGACGGCGCGCACCTGTCGACGCACGAGGTCGAGCTGGCGCCCGGCTCGAACCGCGTGGCCCTCTCGCAGCGCCTCACCGGCGCCGCCACCCGCCTCTACCGCGTGTCGATCGAGGCCCCCGGCGACGGCGACCCGGCCAACAACGTCGGCGGCGCCTTCGTGCGCGTCCGCGGCCGCCCGCGCGTGCTCTTCGTGCAGGGGCCCGCGCGCGACGACGTGGGCCGCGTCGTCGCCGGCCACGCCGAGGTCGCCCGCCCGCTGGCCCAGGCACTCCACGCGGCCGGCTTCGACGTCGACGTGGCAGGGCCCGACGAGCTGCCCCTGGGCCTCGAGGATCTCGCCGGCTACGCCGCGCTCATCCTCGGCGACGTGCCCGCCGACCGCTGGACCGAGGAGCAGATGGCCGCCGTGCGCGCCTGGGTCTTCGACCAGGGCGGCGGCCTCCTGGCGCTCGGGGGCGAGCAGGCCTTCGGCCTGGGCGGCTACCACCGCACGCCGATCGAGGAGGCCCTGCCGGTCTCGTGCAGCATCAAGGGCAAGAAGGTCATGCCGGCCACGGCGCTCGTCGTGTGCATCGACACGTCGGGGAGCATGAACGAGTACGTGGGCGACCGGACGAAGATGGCGCTCGCCGCCGAGGGCGCCGTGCGCATGCTCGAGCTCATGCAGCCGAGCGACCAGTTCGGCGTGGTCGGCTTCGCCGACGACCCCGACTGGATCGTGCCCCTGCGCGAGGTCGACCAGCCCGGGCGGATCGCCGCCCGGATCAAGGCCATGGAGGCGCGCGGCGGCACGAACATCGGCCCGGCGATCGAGGACTCGCTGGCGGTCGTGCGCGGCGCGCCGGCGCAGATCAAGCACGTCGTCATGCTCACCGACGGCATCTCGGCGCCGGCGGCCTGGAGCCGGATCACGGCCGACTACCGGCGCGAGCGGGTGACGCTCTCGACCGTCGGCGTCGGCAAGGACATCGACCGCACGCTCCTCATGCAGCTCGCCGAGTCCACCGGCGGGCGGTTCATCTTCGCCGCCGACCCGCGCACCGTCCCGCGCCTCCTCTCGAAGGAGGCCGTCGCGGCGAGCCGCGCCCTCCTCGTCGAGCGCGAGGTCGCCCCGCGCCTCGTGGGCGACCCGGGCGTGGAGGTCGACTGGACGGCGGCGCCGGCCCTGCGCGGGTTCGTCCTCACGCAGGCCAAGCCCGAGGCCGAGGTCCTCCTCGACACGGGGCCCGACGACGGGCCCGACGACGGGCCGCTCCTGGCCCGCTGGCGCTTCGGCCTGGGCAAGGCGGCGGCCTTCACCTCGGACGCCACGGCCCGCTGGTCGGCCGGCTGGCTGCCGTGGGCCGGCTTCGGCCAGACCCTGGGCGCCGTCGTCGGCTGGGTCGCGCGCGACCCCGAGCCGCCCGGGTTCGACACGAGCCTGCACGTCGAGCAGGGCGAGGGGCGCATCCGCGTCCGGGCCCGCGCCGCCGACGGGACCCCCGTCCACGGGCTCACGCTCCAGGGCCGCGTCACCGGGCCCCTGGGCGCCGCGCCGGTCGAGCCGGTGCGCCTCGAGCAGACCGCGCCAGGCACCTACGAGGCCACGTTCGCCGCCGGCCGGCCGGGCGCCTACTTCGTGCAGGTCGCGCAGGAGCTCGAGCCCGACGCCGCCCCGGTGCCCGCCGGCAGCGCCGGCGCCGTGCTGGCCTATCCGCGCGAGTACCGCGACCTGACGAGCGACACGGCGCTCCTGCAGCGGCTGTCGCGGATCACGCGCGGCCAGGCGCTCACGCTCGACGACCCGCCCGGGCGCGTGTTCGAGGACCCGCGCGCCGGGCGCCGCAGCCACCGGCCGCTCGCGCCCTACCTGCTCGTCGCCGCCGGCGTGCTGCTCGTCGTCGACGTGGCCGCCCGCCGGCTCGTCGTCCCCGAGGCGCTGGCGCGCTGCCTGCGCGGGCGGGCGGGCGCCG